>NZ_JBEYXD010000088.1:0-32518 GCF_040644975.1 Streptomyces sp. NPDC046900
GGAGCCCGACGAACTCCTCGCACGCCTCAACGACACCGCCATAAGCCTGGTCCAGGAATGCGCAGCTCTGCCGCCCGGCGACCCCCCGCCGGTCGGCCACCTCGCTGATACGCAGCGGCCGACGGCGACGTCCCCGTCCACCGCGACATCCATGCCGCCGCGCAACGCCGCGACCGCCGCACCGACCTCCTCGACCCGCACCCCGGCGACGCCACGTCCGTCACCGGGACGTTGGACTGCACGACGAGTGCCTGTTGTGCGGGCTTGCTGCGATGATCTGTGTCCGTGAGCGATGAGACGACTGCCATGGAGATCCCGGCAGATGGCCCGCTGGCCGTTGAGCTTGTGCTCGCCGTCCGCGGGGGCGATATCGATACGATCCGACGGCTCCTTGCAGAGGACCCCCAACTGGCCCGCGCCAGGTTGGTGGACCGAAAAGGCGGCCTCAAGACCCTGCTGCACCTGGTCGCCGACTGGCCGGGTTATTTCCCCAACGGCCCCGAGACCGTGCACCTGCTGATCCAAGCGGGGGCAGACCCCAGCTTCCGCCACCCCACCCGCTGCGACGAGACGCCGCTGCACTGGGCGGCCAGCAGCGACGACGTCGACGTGGCCGCTGCACTGATCGATGGCGGTGCGAAGATCGAGGTCCCCGGCGGGTCGATCGGCACACCGCTGGCCAATGCTGTCGGCTATGGGTGCTGGCACGTGGCTCGACTGCTCATCGCCCGAGGCGCGCGCATCGGTAGCCTCTGGGAGGCGGCCGCGCTCGGGGACCGGGCCATGGTGGATGAGTTCCTGGCTGCTGACCCGCCGCCGACCAGCAGCGACATCGATGCGGCCTTCTGGCAGGCTTGCCACGGCGGCCAGCGCCGGATGGCCGAACATCTCCTAGCCCAGGGCGCCAACATCAACGCCACTCCCGGCTACTCGGAGCAGACGCCGCTCCAGGTCGCAGGCGCAGCCGACACCAGGCGCCAGATTCTCGTTGACTGGCTGAAGGAGCGCGGCGCCGCCCAAGGCTGATGCCGATCCACCAAGGTGAAGGCCTCCCGTTCAGTGCCAGGGGCATGAGCTGTTCTTATTTGCTTGGTGGAGGCTCAGAACCAGCCTCTCCATGTGAACAACGCACGCCGGAATCGAAACACCGGGGATAGCGATAGACGCCCACGACCGTCATCGGCTTTGGACTCATCGGCGCTTCAGCGGCTGTCCGGCCGATCAAGGAGCAGATTGATCCAGCTCCTGGCTCACACGGCTGCAATCGCTGGCGCGTGGATCCGGGTGCGGCCCGCGGAAGGCCGCACCCGGCGGGATGTCGCGGTGTTACTGGGTGGGCAGGGTGTTGGCGTTCGACGGCCGCGTCCCGGTCCCCTACCGAACCGGTAGTGCCCACACCCAGACACGGCAGGCCACCCAGGGGTTGCCGCCGGGTAGGTCGTGCTACGCATCCGCAGCTCGACCTACCGGGTGGCGGTGACTGTGGAGGTGATGCAGCACGCCTCAGTCACGACCTCGATGACCAGGACTCATGCTTCATTTTCGGACCACTCCATTGGACGGCATGCGAGGTGACGCCCCGTTGCGCCGGTCATGCATGGTGAAGTCGGCCCGGACCGCCACACCGGACTGCAGCAACTTCTGGTGGACCACCGGATTTCGGCCGGGGTACGAGACCACAACGCTTATGAATTCCTCGGGTAGACCGGTCACGGCGTACTCGCCCTGCGCGTTCGTCGTGGTCCGCACCAACTGCCGGCCACGGGTGTCCATGACGGTCACGGCGGCATGGCGGACGGGCTGCTGCTCTTCGTCGCGGACGGTGCCCTCCAGCATCGGCAACGGCTCGCCGAACTGGTGGTGGTGGTGGACCGGGAGAGCGGTGGGCGTGGGCGCCTCCACGGACGGATCCTCCACCGGCGGCTCCTCAACCTCCTCGATGTCCTCCTGCTCGACCTCCGCGCCCTGTCGTGCGGCCATCCGGTGGCGCCGCCACGCGTCGAGGCCCAGCAGGGCCAGACCCGCCGTGATCCACGCACAGAGCACGAGCACCGGCCTGAGCACCCCCGCATCGTCGAAGTACAGGACTCCCTTCAGGGCGTCCACCGCGTTGCCCAGCGGCATGACGGCGTGCAGGTCCTGGAAGAACGTCGGCAGCAGCGGGACGGGAGACACACCGCTGGAGGGCACGCTCAGCACGATGTACAGACCCATACCCACCAGGGGGAAGAACTGCTTGGTGAAAGGCGCCACGCCGGAGGCGAACGTGGCCACCGCCGTGGTGAGCAGGAAGGCGATCGCCAGCACGGAGGAGTCGTTGGGGAAGTAGTCCAGGCCTACGCCGACGTAGAAGCCCACGACGCTGAAGAGGGCAGAGACGCCCACGATGGTCATCAGTTTCCTGCGACGGTTGAAGGTCACCGCCCGCAGCAGGGTTGTCGCGAGTATGTAGCCGGGGACGCTCCAGGCGACCCCGAAATAGACCAAGGTTGTGGCATTTTGGTCCTTGCTCACGGTGGGCGCCACGTCCGTGACTGTGAGCTTTTGGTGGTTGTGCGCCGCAAGCTGGGTGAAACCCTTGGTCAGTGCCAACTCGAGGGACATCCCGTTGGCCTTGGCCACGTACAGAACACTGCTGTGTCTGCCCTCGACGGCGTAGCCCGCCACGGCGTCCCGGTTCAGCACCGCCCGGCGGGCTTCCTGCGCGTCCGCCACGGCGGTGACATCGAACCCACCGGGATGCTGCAGCTGCAGGGCGGTATCGACCTTGGGCTCCACTGCCGGCCCAGCGACCGCGATCTTCGCGTGGTGCGGCTGAGGCGCGTGAAAGGCCGTGGGGAAGCAGAACAGAAGGCCGAGGAAGAGTACTGCCGGGAACATCAGGGTCTCGGCCAGAGTCCTGGCCAGGGGTATGCCCTGAGGGCGCTCGATCCGGTGTTTCACAGAGCCGCCCCTTGGACGCTGCCGTGAGCCACGCCGTAGTACTCGTCGTGCACACTGCCGACCGGATGTACGGCGATGTCACGGCCGCCGCGCCAGTGCCGGTGGACCAGTTCGTCCGCACCCAGGCCGCGCCCTTGCACCGGCCGCGTTGTGCGGGCGGTCAGCGCCATCACGACGCCGGCTCTCTTTGCCTCCACGGTTCGCGAGGGGATCTCGGAGTCGCTGCTGGACCTCCGCAGGGCGACGGTGGGGCCAAGTCCTCCGATGCTACGTTCCGCGATCGTCATTCGCGGTGCAGCCAGCTCCATGACGCTCATCTCCGTTCCTCGCACCCGGCCGTCGCCATTGCAGTAATTCGTTGACGTACCGATCGGCACACCTACGCCCGATGGACCTTACGCGTACCGATCGGTACAGTCAAAGGTGTGCCTCGCCCCTTCAATGCCGAAAAGCGCGCCGAGCTGCTGAAGCAGGTTGTGCAGTACCTCGAGCACCACGGCCTCGCGCAGATGTCGCTGAGCCCGCTCGCCGAGGCCATCGGCACCACCAAGCGCATGCTTCTGTACTACTTCGGCAGCCGCGAGAACCTGCTGGCCCAGGCGCTGGCCGCCAGCCGTCCCGACGCCCACGCGATGTTCGACGACGTCCACGACACCGCCGGCCTGCGCGAGGCCGCCCATGCCCTGTGGGAAGCGATGACCGTCGGGGAGCAGGCCGGGCCGGTCCGCATGCTGCTGCAACTGCTCAGCCTGGCCGCCACCGATCCGGAGCAGTACGGCGACCTCGCAGCGGACACCGTCGAGGTCATGCTCGGCCCCATCGCCGCCGCCTACGCCCGGCTGGGCCACCCGCCGCAGCAGGCTCGGGCGGGGGCCACGCTGCTCGTGTCCGGCCTGCGCGGACTGTGCCAGGACCGCTTGGTGACCCACGACGTGACCCGCACCGACGCGGCCGCTCACCACCTCATCGAGCGCGCAGTCGCCGCGTCGGGCTGACGCCCGCCCGGTCCGCAGGCGGACGACACCGACGCCGGCCGCGCGGACGCCGACCGCCGTCACGTCTCCCCGCGCAGACTCGCCCGGATGCTGCTCACCCGACCCGGCAACCTCAAAGCCGAACACCACGACCTCCAGGCCCGATCACCGCCACCTGCCCCTCGCCGTTGTTCGGGACGCCTGCCTGACGCGACTCCGGCGGGCACGCGGGCGTCGTCCACGACGGCCTCGTCACGGCGGAGACCTCGCTCCACCGGAGTGACGAACTCCGCGCCCAGGGCGTGGACTTCGTCTACGCCGAGGTGCCCTCCCCGGACCCGCTCCCCTGCCTTCTCGTCGTCGGCAGCAGCCGCGACCTGCCGGACCGGCCGCCCGTACGCACACCGAATGGGGCTTCGCTCCGGTTACGCGGGCAACACCACCCTGGAGCCGCTCCCGCTGGGCTACAGGGTCTGCAGCAACCTCGCCGGACGGGCGCAGCGCCAGGGCGAGATCAGCGTCGGGGCCTCGCACCTGCCGGGCGCCCGGGGTGCGGCCCCGAGCCGCGCAGTCACCCTGGAGGTCAGCTTCGACGACGGGGCCGCCTGGCACCGGACGTGGCGGCAGCACGGCGGCGACGCGTGGCGCGGGCGGCTGAACGTCCCACGCGGCCCCCGTTTCGCCGGTGTGCGGGCCACGACCCGGGACGCGGAGGGCAACAGCGTGAGCCGGACCGTCGTCCGGGTCGTCGGCCTGAAGGGGCGCCGGCTCACCGGGGTGAGACCGCGACGGCGCGCTCCCGCTCCAGGCCGTGTCGGTCGGTGACGTGCCGGCCGGGGCCCTCTCAGCCCGCGGTCGTGACGGGCTCGAGTGTGGTCGCATGGGCCGCGCGCTCCCCGGCTGAGCGCACGAACCGCGCGGCGAGACCGGTCAGGAGCGCCAGGACGAGGGCCCCGCCGCCGATCAGGAACAGCACGCGGTGGTTCTGGCCTGTCAGGTCGAAGACGTACGAGTACAGGTAGGCGGACACCGCCAGCGAGAGGGCACCGGCGACGGTGGCCCTCCCCCAGGCCGCCGACTGCTCCTCGACGCGTGCGGGCACCAGTTCGTGGACGCGCCCCAGGACTACGGGCACCACGCCGGGCGGGAAGGACCCGATGACGACGCTCAGCACCGCGACCTCGGACAGGCCGTGCGCGAAGGCGAGCGCGGTGAGCGCTCCCGTCTGCAGCAGGGTGATCAGAAGCAGTGCCCTGGCGAATCCCAGGCGGTCACCGAGAAACCCGTAGAGGGTGGGCCCGACGAGTGCACCGAGTCCGTAGACGATCCACACCATGGAGCCGCTGCCGGAACCCCGGCCCAAGCCGCGGCTGACGAAGTCGGCGAGGAAGGACATGGCGGGGACGAGGCCCATCGAGATCAAGGCGTACTGCGCGAGGAGCAGCGTCATTCGCGGCGACCGGGCCGACTCGCCTGCCCGGGACGGGGCCCCGGACGCCGCGGCCGCCCGGGGCGTGGGCCATCCGCTCCAGCTCAGGGCCGTGAGCAGCGCGCACAGCGCCGCCAGGCCGAACCACGTGCTGCTCAGGCCGGCGGTCAGCAGGAGTGGCACCAACGTCCCCGAGGCGGCGATGCCGAGGCCCAGGCCGGCGAAGATCGCGCCGCCGGCCAGTCCCCGACGCTCACCGCGCAGGTGGGGCAGCACGGCCCCGGCGACCCGCACCATGATCACACCGCCGGCCACTCCCGAGACCAGGCGCCAGCCGAAGAACCAGACCACCGAGACGGGGACACTGCACGCCAGGAGGCCCACCGTGGCGAGCACCATCATCCAGCGCAGTGCCCGTCGGTCACCGAGCCGCCGCGCGACGCGGCGGGCGGCGAGCGCGCCCAGAAGGTAGCCGGCGAGGTTCGCCGCGCCCAGGTAGGCGACAGCCGAGGGCGAGAACCAGTGGGCGTTGATGAGCTCCGGCAGCAGGGGCGTGTAGGCGAAGCGGGCCAGGCCGATGCCGACGAAGCTCGCGCTCGCGCCCGCCGCGATGGCGCGCCAGGGAGCGGGTCCGGGAGGTGTGACGTTCATATGCGTGTGTCCGCTTTCCGCCCGGGCGCGGCGGGCCGGGGCATGGCCCGGCCCGTCTGCCTGGGCCATCTTTGACAACCCCGTCATGTTTGACAGCGTTGCAAACTTTGCCGATGGCGTCAAAAATGAATTAGCGTGGACGCATGGCTGGACGGCGGCAGTTCGATGAGCAGCACACCCTGGGCCGGATCCTGGACGTCTTCTGGCACCAGGGCTACGGAGCGACCTCCATGCAGGACCTGGCGACCGCCACGGGCGTGCAGCGCGGCTCGCTCTACAACGCTTACCAGGACAAGGAATCGCTGTTCCTGCGCGTCTTCGAGGACTACGCGGACGCCTTCATCGCCGACGCCGGCACCGCCCTGGACCAGCCGGACGTCCGATGGGCGCTGGAGGACTTCTTCGACTTCACCATCAACTCCATGACCCGCGGCACCCCGCCCCGCGGCTGCCTGTCCACCAAGACGGCCACCGACACCCAAGCGGACGCAGAGCCCATCCGCGCCGCCATCCGCCGCATGCTCGACCGTCTCGAGGACACCATGACCGAACGGCTCTCGCGGCCGGACGCTGCCGGCCGGCTCACCGTCCCGCCCGCCGAAGCGGCCCGGGTCCTGATCACCATGACCCGCGGCACCGTCGTCATAGAACGCGTCTACCAGGACCCCGAACGACTCCGCGCCACCGCCCGCTCCATGATCACCATGCTCCTCGCCGGACACCGGGAACCCGCTACCACGTGATCACCCGCGCCGCAAAGCGCCCGGATAACCGAGGACACCGCGCCCGCACCGGACTGGACCACGACATACGCCTGGGTGGCCGGGCCCCTGCATGACGGGGAACGGATCACCTCCTCGGAGCGGCCGGTCAGCGGTTGGACCTCACAGACGCGCCGCCTCCACATCGACGGGGCGGACGTGCCTCGCCAGTTGGTGATGTGCTCCTACTGAAGCCCTTCTACCTCCCCCACTCCGAGGGGCTCCTCGACCGCGAGCCGCGGATCCTGACCACCGTCCACCGCATCCTCCAGCGCTACAGCCCGGGCGTGTGCGGCACCGGCTCGGGCAGCGCGCGTATCAACCGCAGAGGCATTGACCGGCTCGCGGTGACCGTCAGCACCCGGGCCAGACGCGTGCCGGCCCGGTCCGCCAGCATCAGAGCCATCTGTTCGAGCACCACCTGAAAGCCGACGCATCGCCGTCCACGGGTCACCCAAGTCACCCGCGCCCACGACATCTCCATGGACGCGCGCGCCGAGCACGCCATCGCCGCAGTGCTGGAGTCCGAGGACCTACCGGCCGCCCGCACCAGCGGTGTCTGAGAGGACACGAAAGCGGGTGCCGACCGCGACGGGGGAACGCGGCCGACACCCGCTGCACATCAGAGTAGCTCCGCAGCAGGAGACGAAGGTCATGGTCGTCGCACTGCGACCTGCTCCAACAGGTGTGGTTCAGGCATGCGAGCTCCCTGAGGACTACACGAGACAACGCCTGGTGCTGCGCGACCTGCTCGGCGGGGCCGTCGACGGCGGGGTCTATCACCGCCGCGCACTCATCCACGTCCCCGGCCCGGGCGCGCCCTCAACCCGGGCCGGGAGTTCAACCAGGGCCGTGCCCGGCTCGTCGGTGTCCCTGACTCAAGGGACGGGCCGGCACGCAACCACATCGAACTTTGCGTCTCGTGGTTCCCCTACCGCCGCTGCACCCGTGAGTTCGCAACACCACCGAGGCACTCACCCGCGCAGGTCAGGGACAGAGGCAGCCTCATCACCCCACATCAGCACCGTCGGTGGATGACTTCGCGGTGATCTCCTCTGTTCCTGCCTCCGGTGACGAAGCCGGTCAGGCAGATGTCTGACCGGCCTCACGCTGGAGCCGGATGAGGAGCGCCATGAAATCCAGGTCACCCAGGCCAGTCGAGATGCACGCCTGAAGCAGCTGCTGCACGACGCCGGTGACCGGCAGCGGAACTCCACCGGCTGCCGCCGACTCGAGGACCAGGTCCACGTCCTTGCGCATGAGCCGCGAGCTGAACGTCGACGTGTAGTCGTCGGCCAGGAGGGGCCCGATCTTGTACTTCACGAACGGCGACCCGACCGCCGAGGCGCCGACGATCTCCAGAAGCTTGTCCCGTTGTACGTCGTGTGCCTCCGCCAATGCGATGCACTCGGCGAGAAGTTCGGCCGTCCCGGCGACCATGAGGTTGAGAGCCAGCTTGATGATGCGTGCAGCATCTCCCTCGCCGGCGTAGAACACATGGGGGCCGATGTCGCGGAGCAGGCTTTCGACAGACGTAAAGACGGCGTCTTCACCCGAGGCGATGATCGTGAGGTTCCCGGCCCGCACCACACCCGGGTTCCCGCTCACCGGAGCGCGTAGGTACTGGACGCCGCCGGCCGCAGCCGCGTCGGCCACGTCACGGGAGACCTCCGGAGAGACAGTGCTCATGTCGATGAGAGTCCGTCCCTTGCCGGAGGCGGCGTGGGCGAGCCCCCCGTCGGGCGCGAGCGCGATATCGGCCAGGGCACGGGAGTCTGCGACCATCGTGATGCAGACCTCTGATCGGGCCCATGCCTCGTGGGGGGCGTCCAGCTCGAACGCGCCCTTGGCCACCAGACCGTCAGCCTTGCCTTTCGACCGATTCCAGACACTGACCTCGTGGCCTGCGTCGATGAGTCGTTCGGCGATGGCGGATCCCATCTGGCCGAGACCCAGCACGGATACGTCCACGTTCATCTCCTGGGATAAGGTGCGCGACGTGCGCAAGGGGTTGTTGAAATCACCCAGGCCCGACACCTCACGGTGATGCGCGGTCCTGGCCTGGGCGCCTGGGCGGGGTCCTGCTAGAGCGATGAGGCGAGCTGCCAGTCGTACGCAAGCTGCGCATGGGTACGGGGATCGCAGAGGCTGCCGAATCTTCCACCGAAGTACACGAGGGGGTCCGGGTCGACGGAGTAACCGCAGCTGACCACCTCGCCGATGAAGATCGTGTGGTCTCCCCCGGCGATCTCTTCGTTCACGTTGCAGGCGAAGTGAGCGACTGAGCCGTCGACGACGGGGAGGTCGTGGTCGGTTCGCAGCCCGACGCCGGCGAACTTGTCGTCACACCGACTCGCGAACCGGAGCGCGTGCCGTTCCTGGCCCCGCGAAAGGACGCTGACAGCGAAGACTCCGGAGCCGGAAATCGCGTCCCTCGTCGCAAGGGTGTTTCCCACGCACACCAACAGCAAGAGCGGATCCAGTGAAACAGACGCAACAGCACTGGCCGTCATCCCTGCTGGTCCGTTCGGAGTCATGGTGGTCACGATCGTGACGCCGGTCGTGAAGCGCGCCATTGCTCCGCGATAGGTAGCACGCATCTCCTGCGCGGTCGATGCACCCATGATGCCTCCGTTGCATGTAACGAGATGGCTTGTGCGTTTCCTGTGGCCAGCCGGCTTGAGTGTGGCTGGCGACATGTTTATCGACGCGAAATCGGCCAGGCTTATCGGCGCAGCTGCACGACGAGCCGGCGAACCTCGTCGGACGGCGGCACGCCGAGCTCCCGCATCCGGGCGACGTAGCGTTGGTAGAGGGCCAGCACGGCGTCGTCGCTGCCGCTGGCATGCGCCAGTCTGATGGCGAGCTGCCAGGCCTGCTCGCGGTACGGGTCTTCGCGAAGCACGTGGTCGACCAGTCCCTTTGCTTCGCGATAACGGTTCATTTGATACGCGAGCTTGGCTGCGGCGACTCGAGCCGACATGAAGGTGTCCGCCAGGATTACGCGACGCTCGGCAACCCAATCCCCTGAAACCGTCGCAAGGTAGGGCCCTCTCTCAGCGATGCTGAGGGCTTGCGACAGCGTCTGGAGGCGAATCTCTCCGTCCTGCCTCCCGGCCTGGGCGATGAGGTCGACTGCACGTTGTGTCGAGCCTATGGCCAACGCGGGGCCGACCAGTCGGACAACGTCGCCGTCCTGCGCCGGGCCCAAGCCGTCAGGCAGTACCTCGCGAAGCCGGTAGAGCGCCTGCCGCAGATAGCTTCGGCCGGCAGCATCATTGCGGCCACCGAAGAGCGCCCCGAGAACCTCTTCGCGTGTAGCCCTGCGATCGGGTGTCCAGAGCAGGTAGCTGAGTAGCTCGACGCTCTTCGTCAGCCGAAGCTGAGCCACGTTTCCGTCGATCGTGAGGGTCGGCTCGCCGAACTCCTCGAGCACCAGTCGGGGCGTAGTCGCGTTCACGCGTACGGGATGTTGGCCCGAGAGGACAGCGAGGATCTCGTGCCAAGGCGACATGCGACTGGACTTGGTGTCCGCAGCTCTGGCCGCAACCGACGGCACGTCCGCCAGAGCCGTCAGCAGCAGGTGCTGCGTTCCGTGCGTCGAGGCGGACTCCATCGCAAGGTCGGCCGTGGCGTCGGACTCATCTTCGAGGCCGAGACGCCATTGCGCCTCGGCCAGGTACACGGCAGCCGTCGGGAGATCGAGATGGCGGTCTCCCTGCTGCATGCTCCGGAGGCATTCCGAGAGGTGCTCGTGCCCCTCGGCATCTCTGTTCTGCAGAAGCATCGACAGGCCCGACCACATCTGCCACGTCTCCCGTGTGAGGGCATACTCCAAGGCTCCGTTGGCAGTTGCCTCCGCCAGCACGCGGTCGGCACGCTGTGTGTCACCCTCGAGACGCAGCAACAGCTTGGCTTCGACGAGCAGGCTCATGTTCTTGTACACCTTCGAGCCGGTTGACGCGATGAGCTCTCTTCCTCGCTTGATGGACGCGCAGGCTTCCTCTCCGCGGCCGAGGTCGAGCATGAGATCGACGGCGTCGACGGCATGCAACCAGACGGGCTGCGCTGAACCACTGCGAGGCTCGAACATCGAGATCGCGGCATCGAGTCGCCCGGTGGCGCGCAGCGCGGCGACAACCCAAGGGCGGCCGAGTTTCGTGCGCCACGGATCGAACGAACTCGGGTCGTCGAGTCCTTCAAGGCGTCCGCGCATGAAAGCGAGCCGCATCAGCAAGCCGTCGAGTGGGCCGGAGGGCATGGTCGAGTACTCGGGAAAAGGCGGATGCTCGGCGCCGGTGGCCAGCGCGATCAGCGTCTGCGCGATGAGCCAGTTCCGGCCTGGTGGCAGCCGATCGGCAAGCGACTGCGCCTCCTCGATCCGCCCGGAGTGCCAAAGGCACCAACAGGCCAGGACATGGGCCTCTTCGAAGTCGGGATCTCCCAGCTCCAGAAGCCAGTCGTATCCATGGCGATCGACGAGTTCCACTCCACGATGAGATTGCTCGAGTGCGAACGCGACGCGCAGGATGACCGATCCGATCTCCGGAGTCAGAGTCCGGACCGACGCTCCCAGGGCATCGAGCCACCGTGCCGCAGGCGCGAAGTCCATCCGCGCAACGAGGTTGGGGAGAGCCACGGCAGCCAGCCGCCCAGCCGCCTCCAGGTCACCGAGCCGGAGCAACTCATCGACGGCTTCCTCGTGCTCGCCGCGGGCGATCAGGACCTCGGCGTGCCTACGACGAACCACGCCGAGCGCCCTGGCATCCTCCCGTCCCAGAGCCTCGTGCAGAAAGTCGCGAAACACCGGGTGCGGCGTCATGCGCGAACCGTCCGAGGACCACGTCACCGGAAGATGCAGAGCGCGGAGATCCGCCATGACCTGCGCTGCGTTCTCCTGTCCCAGGGCACGGGCACCCTCGACCGATACCTCCCCCAATAGGCTCGTATGAAGGAGGAACGTCCTCTGAACCAGGGAAAGCGAGTTGAAGACGTGCGCTGCGACATAGGACCGCAGCGAGTCGGGATCAAGTTCGCGAGAGCGTGCATGACGCCAGCCCTCGAACAAGACGCCAGTGACCCAGCCCCCTGTCGCCGCCACCGCCTGAACCGGATTCACGTCGACATGGCCGACAGTTCGAAGTGCTGCGCCCGCTTCCTCAAGGTCGAAAGCGAGATCGCTCTCGACCAGCTCACCCACCCGGTCACGCTCGCTCGTCGAGCCCGGGTCGAGGCGGACATCGACGCGCGAGATCAGTACGAGGTTCACGCCGGATGGCAGGTAGCGGGCGAAGGACGACAGCACGGCGATGCAGGACTCGTCGGGGGCGATGCGTTCCACGTTGTCGCACACAAGGATGAGCCGACTCCCCTGGAGGCTTTCAGCCAGCAGACCAGCTGCCTCACCGATGTGAAGACTGCTGCTCAGGGCGTCAGTCGCCACATCGGCTGCGCCGGGGACACCGCCCTCGACAGCCGCCTCGAGGTAGACGAGCAGGCGGCCCGCCGCCTGCTCCGTACCGTCGAGTGACAGCCAGGCGACGGGCCTGTCGAGGTCACTGACAGCCAGGGCCACTGCCGTGGTCTTGCCGGCCCCGGCTGTCGCGAACACATTCACCACAGCGTGGCGGTCGAGAAGCCCTCTCAACCGTTGACTGAGCCTGTCGCGGACGACGACGCCTTTCGCCGGCTCCGGCATTGCCAGTTTCCGTCTGATGATCGCGCGATGCCCGCGACCCGGCGCCTTTGAGTCACTTGGTCGATCGGAATCGGAGTCACCCATCGATCGTCCAGCCTCCGTGCTCCTCAGTGCCCGTCAGTGATCCTCAGTGCTCGTCCTGGTTCCTCGGCGATGCTCAGTGATCATCCGGGACTTCACGCCAGTCGTCCGGGAAGAAGAACCCGTCCGAAGTCGGAGGAATCGGCGACTGCACTTCGATCCAGCGGGCCGGCTCATCCCGTTCGTTGACGAAACCATGTGTGCCGTTGGTGCCTGCCCACACCAGATCACCTGTCTGGATGACCTCGTCGTTGCCGTCGAGGGTCCCTCGCATCCCGCCGGAGGTGAAGTAGTAGATCTCCTCGAACGGGTGGTAGTGGACCTTGGCCGCCTTGCCCGGGCCGGACTTCGGCGCGATCTCGCACACGAAGACAGTGTGATGCTGTGCTCCCAGGAGCTGGTCGACCATCATCCTGATGGTGATGTTCTTGACGTTGGGACCGTGGTAGCCAGGCATCGATATCTGCGCGTACGGGGCCAGGTCCGAGTCCTCGAAGTGCCCGACGAAGCGATGCCGCGGGTCCGTCTCGGACGGGCGACCGAGACTCTCACCCGGAGAGGGCTTGGCGGCAATGCTGCTACGGGCTCCGTCGAACGTCGGCGGCTTCGGTGCGCGTACCCCGAGCCAGGTCAGTCCCTCATCACCGGCGGACAGCGAGTGGGCGATGCCGACGGGCGCCACACCGTAGTCGCCGGAACCAAGTTCGTAGCGCAGCCCGGCAAAGGCGGCTTCGCCCGATCCGCCGGTGATGAACCACGACTCCTCGAACGGGCAGCGAGCCCAGCCCGTTGTCGCCCCAGGAGCCAGCTCGTACAAGCTCACTTCCAGGTGAGCAGCACCCTGCTCGTGTCCGACCAGGAGCGCCTGCCGAAGACCCGGCACGCCCTCGACATCGAAGAACTTCCGGTCCGCCGCACGTGCAATGTAATAAGCCATGTCATTCTCTCCGTCCACACGCGAGGGACGCCAGCGCCGGCGTCCCTCACCCAGTTACTGCTGATCCTCATCGGGCCTGTGCCCAGGGCAACGGTGAGGGCGGGCGGTTCGCGGCCGACAGCGGCCACGAACCGCCGCCGCACCGTCGTCGGCTCAGCGGGCCCGCGAGCCCTCAAGCCGGGCGCCGTCAAGGCGTCGGGCATATTCGGCCTGCTCGGTGTAAGCCGTCACCTCGGGGGCGTCGGGCTCCTGAAGGCCACAGACCTTCCGGGCAAGCTGTGTGAGCGGCCCGGAGGGTGAGAGCTCCGAGCGCTTCATCGTGTGCATCCGAGTGGGGAGCATCGGGGTCCCGTTGAACTGCTCGAAGGTGCTCACCCTGTCGCCGAAGTCGGTGAGGAACAGGTCACGGATGACGCGCGAGATGCGCACACGGTCGTAGGGCTCACCGACCGCACCTGCCTGCAGCGGTTCCAGCCAGCCGTGAAGCTCGGGGTTGTTCCACTGCTCCTCGGTGGGGAACAGGAGCGAGGCACGGCCGGCAAGGTCGACCACCTCGTTCCGCATTTCCGCGTACCGCTCCAGGTAGTACGACCGGCCGAAGTCGAAGAGCAGGACGTTCGGCTTGTAGAGCCCCGACGGCGAGATGAACCCTTCCGTCTCGGACGCGATCACATGGGCTCGCATCGTCTGGTAGAACTCGACGAGACGCGCCACACGCGCCTGGACCGGCGGAATCTGGAAGGTGCCGAGGTGCTCGGTCATCAGCATCGCGAGTCCGACCATGAGTTCGGCCCGGACCATCTGCCGGATGAGGGACTCGTAGTGCGTCCAGTCGAAGATGCGCTGCGGGTACAGCGAAGCGTGCTCGGGACTTCCGATGTGGAATACAAGCTCCCACGGAATGAACACGTTGTCGAAGATGACAGTGCACTCGAGCTCGTCGCCGGCCGAAGAAATCGGGTGGTTGTCGGAGTCGTCACGCACCGTCGCCTCGCGGGAGACTATCGTGACGCCCGGCGCGTTCGCCGGACAGGCGCCGTAAATGACCTGTTCGCTCTCGATTGCCGGGCGGTAGAAGACGCCGATGTGAATGTAGTCGGCAAACGGGACACCGGTGGCCACGGCCTTGACACCGTTGACCACGATGCCGTCGTCGCGAGTCTCCACGACACGCAGTGCGGTCTGGGCCGCTTTCTGCTTGGACCGGTCGACCTGAGGGTCGATGAAGGCGAAGGCGCAGTTGAGGTCGCCCTCCTTCACCAGATCCAGGAACTTCCGGATGCCCACCGTCAGGTCACGCCCGCCAGTGCCCACGGACTGGTCGCTCCACGGCTGCGGATCCTCTTCGTAGGTGACCAGGCCGTAGTTGTTCGCGCACGGGGTCCGCCCGATCGATCCGCCATCGAGCTCCCGGACCACGGTCTCCAGATACACACGCTTGCGCCGCAGCCCCTCGGCATCCCCGTGCTTGAACCACATCATCGAGCGACGTACTCCGTCGTCGTCGACGAAGGTCATGATGTCCTGCAGCTCGGGCTCGTGATGCAGGTCGTAGAACTTCGCGAACGTCTTGGCCGCTGCCCTGGTCTTCGGGTGCGTCGTGACGTCATCGATCCGATCGCCTCCGACCCAGACAACGCGGCCGTCCCTGAGAGACTCCAAGTACTGGTCGCCAGTTCGCATCAAATGCCACCTTCTCCACTTCACCAAGTACCATCGTGCATGGACTGTTCTTGCCGGGTCGTCATTCAAATTCCACTCGACAGAACGTCACTGGGAATTTCCCCGAACCCGCTTATGAACCTACCCCTCGACGCGTTAGAGGATGAGAAATCAGCGCCTCAATCGGCTGACGCTTCGAACTCCGCAGTTCGAATCGGCGAAATAACATCTCACCGTGAAGTGGACACTCGCTCGGCCGTTGATTCCTTTGAGGCTAGCCAGGAGGTGTTAGTAGGGCGTTAATCGCGCCGAGACGCCGTTAACGATGCTGCGCCGCTCCGAAAGCGCAAC
The DNA here is from genome assembly GCF_040644975.1 of Streptomyces sp. NPDC046900. Lineage (NCBI taxonomy): Bacteria > Bacillati > Actinomycetota > Actinomycetes > Kitasatosporales > Streptomycetaceae > Streptomyces > Streptomyces sp. NPDC046900. Next base: position 15,488 of record NZ_JBEYXD010000088.1, read on the forward strand.
ACCTGGAGCGACAACCCTGCCGCGCGGCACCAGGGTTGTACTGGGGTCCCTGGCCGGCACTCACGCGGAGCGAGGGCGCCGGCAACCCGTGTGCATCACGGATGTTCGCTTGCACATCGCGCAGCGATGTGGTGCCCGCGGAGCATTGTGCGTTCGGCCAGCGAACGGGTGCGCCGACCCACACGACTCCATCGTCGAAATATAGACAATGGCGCGGAAGTAAATGGCGCGCAAGGAGGCAAGCCCGTCCATCAGGATTCTCGCCACTGTGGCCACGGGCTGCCGGCAGAGCCGGGTCCTTGGTGAGCCGGTAGCCGGCCTGGACCGCCCACGAGGTGTCGCGGAAGTCGATGAGGCCACCCGCAGGAGTAGCCACTGCGGGCAGCCGAAGAACCGACTCGCGGACCGCCGCCAAGTCCGCCGCCCCCTGTCCACCGTCATCCAGGATCTGATCCACTGCCCGGTAGGCGGCGAGCGGGGCCGCGCGCGCCTGAAGGCCGGCCTGATTCATAACCGCGGGGAGCAGCAGGTAGATGCTGGTCGCGCCGCGCGCTACCGCCTGGAGCACCTGTATGTCCGCCGATGCGCCGCCGTCAAGGTGGCGCGCCCGACGCACACCCGGGGTTGCAGGCCCGGGACGACCGCCGATGCAAGCAGCACTGAAACGGCGTTTGTTGACGTACTCGATCAGGTTCCTGGGAGGTTACGCAGGTTGCTGACCGGGGACCTCTGACGAAGTGCGCTTCCCGGGATCATGCAGTGTGATGCGGGCCTGGTGGGTCAGACAGGCGCGAAGTCTGTGTTCGCCGAGTTCGGGGAGGAGCGCAGTGACGTGTTCGGCGGAAAGCGTGGCGAGGAGCGTGTGGGCGGCGGCCTGCGGGTCAGGTACGGCGTTGAGCAGGGTCGTCACATGGCGGTGCCAGAAATGGTACGCCTGGGCCCGGTAGCGCGCGCCCGCGGTCGAGGTCTCCGAGGTGCGGACAAGATCGAGGTGCTGGATCAGGTGGTCGATGTAGGCATCGATGAATGCCACGAGGCGCTCGCACGCCGGGGCCCCCGGACCCAGTGGGGGCGGGCCGTGCAGGATGGCTCCCTGCAGTGCCTGCTCGCAGTCGGTCAGCAGCGCGGTGGCCAGTCCGGATCTGTCGCCGAAGCGACGGAACAAGGTGCCCTTGCCCACGCCCGCGGCAGCCGCCACCTGGTCCATGGAGGCGCCGTCCGCGCCATGCTCGTCGAACAGTCTTGCGGCGGCCTCGAGTATCGCCGCACGGTTGCGCGCCGCATCCGCACGCTCTTTGCGCGGCGGGACCGGCATCGGCGCAGAGGAGCAGAGTTCCGACGGGTCCTGTTCATGTCTCACGTGCAGTTTCCTGACCACAACATGTTGTCTGGGCACTACGAATCCCACGGCGCTGCGGAGCACCGGTTCACGGCGAGCACAGCGGCTCGCGATGCGTCCCCGCTTCGCCTCGCCTCGCCTCGCCTCGCCTCGCCTCGCCTGCTGGCGGGATGGCCGCCTTGACCGGCAGGACGTTCGCAAGCTGCGCGCCGCGCGCGTAGCGCATCCGGCTACAGCGTGAGGCCGGTCAGATTCCTGCCTGACCGGCCTCGCTGCCCTACGCGGTTTCAGAGCTGGGCTGCCACGGGTGCCGGCGCCTCCGGCATGTCCATCTCGAAGTCCATGACACGGTGGAAGCGTGACAACGCATTCCACATGCTGATGCACATGACAAGCTCTACCAGGGCCGCTGCGTCGAACGTCCGCTGTACGTCGTCGCGGATACTCGTCGAGACTCCGGTGGGGTCACTTGCTACGGAGACCGTCGGAATGGCGACCGTCATCTCCTCGGCCAGCTGAAGAGCCAGCCGCTCCTGCTCGGTGAACCCTTCGAGCTTGCCGTTCGCAACGGCCGCGAGCTCGTCGACCCCCACCCCTTTGTTCAGCGCGGACGTGCATCGGTGACTCGCTGTATAGCGACAGTGGTTGAGCACGGCGACGCGTACGGCGACCAGGTCCTTCAGACGCTGATCCAACGCGCCGGGGCCGTTGAGCTGCCCGAGGAACGGCAGGTATTTGGCGAGCAGGCCGGGGCTGTTGCCGATGCCCGCCCAGGTGTTCAGCACTTCGCCGTACATATTCACCCCCTGGGCGAGAGCGGGTTGGTCGACCGATGAGAACTGATCGGACGTGAGGAGCGGCACCAGCGACATGAGAATTACCTTTCGACGGGTCCTGCCGGGAAGCGGCTGGATCGGGGTGAAGGTGGGGCAGACTCCTGGGGCCTGGCCATATCCGCGGGATCGTTCTGACAACGCGGTGAAGCGCCAGGTTTCCGCGAGCCGATCGCGATCCCCAGCGTCGCGTTGAACCACGGCACGAGGAAGGTCAGGGCGATGCGAATCGTGAGTACCCACGTGAACGGGCCGTCCCGGACCTGCGAGTACAGGTTGACCATGAACAGAGTTGACCCGACCAGCAAGGCGGCCGTGGTCGTCTGCACCATGGACCTGCCTCGTACGGCACCGCGCAGCGCCACGCTCCAGGCGACAGGGGGAGTCTTCGCTTGAAGGTTGTGCTCGGACAGGCTCATTGGTGTCCTTCAACGCTCTGGACGTCACGTCACGATCCGCACGGGTTCTCAAGGAGGCCGATGAACTCCTGCATCCACTGAGCCGCGACCGCACAGTCGACAGCTCGATGGTCACCGGACAGGGTGAAACGCATCGCGCGTGCCACGCCGCTTCGACCTTGCCTCGGTTGAGGCCTCAGATCTCACCGAGGGTGCGCAGCAGGGCGCGCGAACCTCGTCCGAGACGCTGTGGTCGCATCCAGGCCTCGGGCGGAGATACCTCAACGCCTGGGCGAGGAACTGATGGTGTCTTCGCTGCGGGCCGTTGATGGTGTCTCTCGTTCACCGTGACAGAGAATGGATCCATTTTCAACCATTCGCTCGCGAAACCTTGGCATCGACGGGCAGAATGGATCCAGAAGGCGCCTTGGGCGGCGGCGACCTAGTGCCGTGTCAGCCAAGGTCCGCCCGTCGAGGAGCGGCGACGGGGAGCGCCTCCCGCCGCCCTCAAGGCAGTGGAAGAGCGCGCTGGGGCGTCGCGACGGGGCGAACCTCGGCTGACGCGGCACCGGCGGGTCGAGCCGCCCTCTGGAGCTGCGCCAGCACTGCGCCTGACAGGCCGGGCGGTGCTGCCGGCACCGACTTCGACCGTGTCCAGATGGATGCCATGGGGCCGTTCGCCAGGCCGTGCTGTGCTGAACTGGATCCGCGCACGCGGATGTGTGCACCGCCTGGTCCGCGACGCCGAGGTCTCCCAGGTCATCGACGACCGCCACCTCCCCGGGATCTGGAGTGATCAACGCCGAGAAAGCCTCACCGCACCTCAACTGGTCCCCCTCCAGGTGAAGCAGCGTACGCAAGGGCTCGGTTCCCGGGTTCGCGGGGCTGTTGGTCGCGAAGCCCCAAGCCGGGGAGCACGGCGCGAATCCCCGGTGTGATCAGACGGCAGCCCACCCGCCACCTCAGCGGGCTGATCGGACGGTACGTTCCCGCAGGCATCGGCAACGCAACGTGACGGTCGCCAGCGAGCATTAACGGGCCTTTTTCACCACCGCTGTTAGGTTCTCGCCGACGCAATCGGAAGCTGAATTTCCGGTCAGCCTTGTGCGTCCCTGACACAGGAGGCCGCCCATGAGCGTGTCAGCAGAACGCGACACCTACTCCGACTTCCCCACCGACTTCCGCGGCGCGGTACTGCGGCCCGGCGACGACCAGTACGACGCGGCGCGTGCCCTGTACCAGGGCCGTGCCGCCGACGAGGGCCCGGCTCTCATCGCGCAGTGTGCCGACGAAAGTGACGTCGCGACCGTCCTGCGCTACGCCTCCGCACACGCCATACCCGTGGCCGTGCGCGGCGGGGGGCACGGCTCGGACGGCTATGCGATGCCCGGTGGGGCACTGGTCATCGACCTCTCCGGGATGCGGGCGATCACGGTCGACCCGGAGAGCCGGGTGGTACGGGCCCAACCGGGCGTCAGGCTCGGCGAGATGGATGCCGCCGCACAGCAGCACGGCCTGGCCGTACCCGCCGGCACGGTCAGCAGCACCGGCGTCGCCGGGCTGACTCTGGGCGGTGGCATCGGCTTCCTGATGCGGCGCTTCGGCGCCACCGTCGACAATCTGCTGGCCTGCGACATGATCTCCGTCGACGGCCGCAAGGTCCGCGCCGACGAGACCGAGAACCCCGAGTTGTTCTGGGCGCTGCGCGGCGGGGGCGGCAACTTCGGAGTCGTCATCTCCTTCGAGTACCGCGCGCACCCCGTCGGCCCCGACGTCGTCGCAGGACAGCTGATCTTCCCGTTCGACCAGGCCGCAGACGTCCTCAGCAAGCTTTCCGCGCACCTGGCCGCAGTCCCGCGGGAGCTGGGCCTGCTGGTCGCGATCGCCGATGCTCCCCCTCTGCCGATGCTGCCCAAGGAGGTGCACGGGAAGCCGGCGCTGATTCTCGTCGTGGTGTACACCGGAGAGCCCGCCACGGCCAACGAGGTCGTCGAGCCGCTCGCGACGCTCGGCCAACCGCTTGCCAACCTGGTCACGAAGACCACGTGGGTCCAGGCGAACAGCATGCTCGACGCCGTCGCCCCCTACGGAATGCGCATGAACCTGCGTGGTGGGTACCTGCCGGCACTGTCCGCCGACGCGGTCGACGTGCTGCTCAAGAACGTTGTCGCCCTGCCGACGAACTCCGGTGTCATCTATTCGATCAACATCTCGTTCATGGGCGGCGCGATCTCCGAGGACGTCGACGAGGACGCCACGGCCTTCTCCCGTGAGGGAGCCGCCTGGCTGTGGGAAGCCATCTGCAAGTGGGACACACCCGAGTACGACGCGCAGTACGACGAGTGGGCCACGACCCTCACCGATGCGATGCGGCCGCACGCGCTGACGAACGGTTACGCCAACCTCACCGACGACCTGGGCCAAGAGTGGCGGCGCGGAGTACACGGCAGCGAGGCCAAGCACCAGCGACTGCGTTCGATCAAGGCCGCCTGGGACCCTCACAACCTGCTCCGCTTCAACAAGAACATCGCCCCTGAGACCACCGGCTGACCGCACACCGGGTGAGCGTCACACCGGCTGAGCGTCACACCAGCGGACTGGCGTGTCGCTCCACCCCTTGGCCCGTCCCGGCGGGGCAATTCCGTGGTCTTCGCAGCAATCCGACCATAGACCTCCACGCAGATCCTTCGGTGACCATCTCTGACGTTCCGGGATGATCAAAGGCCGGCGTCCGGGCTCAGCGGTCGTCTCGGCCGCGGCGGCGTAGGGACGGCCGAGAATGGTCCGGCGAACTCCATTACGGCCTCTTGTTGATCAACGTGACTCCTGGTGGAGACACACGATCGAGCAGAGGCCGCCTCGCTGTCCGAAGAGCAGCGAGCCCCACCAAGAATTGATCTTGATGGGACTCAAGACCGAGCTCGGTCGGCCGGCACTTTCCACCGCGCAGGGCGGGGAGGAAAGTGCCGGCCGACTGTGTGAGGATCCCCTCGTAACGCAAAGGCCGTGACCAGCGGGCCAGTCGGGAGTGACGGCTGACAAGACTCGGTCAGAGGTCAGCAGTGGCGTTTCGGTGGCTGGACCGGCTCCCGGCAACCGTGTTGAGATGCGACTGGGAGTCGCGCTCGGTCGACAACGGTCCCGAGACGGTGAAGTAGCGCTGGCCGGCGACGAGAAGCTCCTCAGCGGGGAACTTGGTGATCACCTCGCACCCGTCCGCGGTCACCACGAGCTCCTCCTCGATCCGGGCCGCGCCCCAGCCGTCCTTTGACGGCCAGTAGGTCTCCAGCGCGAACACCATGCCCTCTTCGAGCACCTCGGGGTGCTCGAGGGACACCAGCCGGGAGAACACCGGCTTCTCCCAGATCGACAGCCCGACACCATGGCCATACTGGAGCGCGAAGGCCGCTTCCTCGTCGGGAAACCCGAACTCCTGCGCCGTCGGCCACACCGACACGATGTCAGCCGTCGTGGCTCCGGGCCGGACGAGGCTGATCGCCTCGTCCATGTACTCACGGCAGCGCGTGTAGGCGTCGCGTTGGGCGGAAGAGGCACTGCCGACAGCAAACGTGCGGTAGTAGCACGTGCGATAGCCGTTGTAGCTGTGCAGAATGTCGAAGAAGGCCGGATCCCCGGGCCGCACGATGCGGTCCGAGAAGACGTGGGGGTGTGGTGCACACCGCTCCCCGGAGATCGCGTTGACGCCTTCGACGAACTCCGAACCAAGGTCGTAGAGAGTCTTGGCCACCACACCCACGCACTCGTTCTCGCGCACCCCCGGCCGCAGAAACTCATAGAGGTTGTCGTAGGCGGCGTCGACCATCGAGCAGGCATGGGTGAGCAGATGGATCTCGTCACGTGTCTTGATGCGTCGGGCCTCCAAGAACACCTGCTGGCCGTCGACCACCGTGATGCCCGCGTTCTGCAGGGCCGTCAGGACCGGCAGCTCGATGACGTCCACGCCGAGCGGCTCGTCCAGGAGCCCATAGAGCTCGAGCTCACGCTTGATCTTCTGGGCGACGGAGTCGCCCATCCCGACCAGAGGATTGATGGCGCCGCGCAACGTCGAGATGCCGGCGCGAGCGCCGCTCGGGTTGCGGGCATCGGCCCCGTGATGGGCTCCGTGCGGATCACCGTCCGCGTGAGCCTTGGAGTAGTCCAACCACGGGTTGTACAGCTGGTGGTGCTTGGCGGCTGAACCGAAGTCCCAGACGATCGGCTCACCTCCCCTGACCAGCAGGGAGAACCGGATCATCTTGTCGATTGCCCAGGTGCCGATGTGGGTTGAGGTCATGTAGCGGATGTTGGAGAAGTCGAAGGCCAGGACCGCACCGAGGTCGGATCGCTCCAACGACTCGCGGAGACGGGCCAGCCGCTCGTCGCGGAGCCTGTTCATGTCGACGCGGGTTTCCCAGTCCACCGCGTTCGGTCCAAACGTCGGAATCGCCATCACAAGTCCTTTGCCAAGCGCACAGTCGCGGGTATTGGAAACGCACGCGCACCGCCTGCATGCGGCCTGATGCACGCATGTTCCGCATGTTCAGTACTACTGAACACCTGGAGAGCAAGCGCCGTCAACTCCCGCTGACCAGCGGGGTCATTACGAGCGGCCCCCTTGCTGCATGTCAGTGGGGTGACAGGCGGGGATCGGGCCCTCGGTTCCCGACGCACCGCGCCCGACGACCACATGCCACAGGCCGCTCGCCGGCTCGTCACTCTCGTTCACATACAAGTGGGGAACTGCAGAGTCGAAGGTGATGGACGAGCCGGGTTCGAGGCTGTAGGTCTCGAACCCGAGACGGATGGTCAGGCGCCCCGACATCAGAAAGCCGTACTCCCGTCCATCGTGACGCATCAACCCTCCGTTCGTGGAGGAGCTGCTGCCAGGTGGGTAGGTCACGAGCAGTGCACTGACAAGCGGGTCAGGGCCGGGCGTAAGCCGCTCCCAGGTGACGCCGCTGTCCATCACGAGCACAGCTCGTTCATCGGCCTCGACAAGCGGCGACATGGGGGGCGTCGGTGGGCCTGGACTGTGCTCCACCCCCGGTCCGGCGAGGAGCTGGTCGAAGGAGATCGAAAGTTCCGACACCAGGGAGTAGAGGGTGGCCACCGAGGGTTCGGAGTGCCCATTCTCGATCTGGGACAACATGCTCGGTGAGATGCCGACGCGGCGACTCAACTCACGAACGCTGAGCTTGGCCGCAGTGCGAGCGGTGCGCAAGCGAGCGCGTGCTTCGGGTTCCACGGGTCCGTTCCCTCCTCGATTCCGGCATGCGGCCCACGGGCAGTCGTTGATCGGCGTCGGACGTTGCCCGGGACTGATGTGCAGTAATACTAAACGAGCCAGAAGGGCGTGAGATGCCCGAAGGTGGAGTGGGATCCGCGGAACCCGAACACCTGAGGGAGGAGTGGAACGTCGGCTCGACCTATGAGGCTCGCTTCACGAACGTCACCTCGACATGGGTGCCGGTCCGCGCTGTGCTCACGGCCTCGACCGTGCGGTCCTGACACACGCGAAGCACGCACGGGTGACAGTCGACGTACCCGAGATAGAACCCGGGTGCCGGGAGCGCGAACTCGTACGAGATCAGTAACTGTCCCTCATCGCCGACGACCGCCGGAAGGGCAAGGGAGACTCCCAGCAGCTCAGCGGCCGATTCGACGTCGCCGTCGAAGACCAGCCGGCGGATGCGCGTCGAAGAGATCGGCTCACGGGCAGGGCCCCACGTGACGAGCGGGACAACCCGGGTGCTCAGCTCGGGGTGCTGTTCGAAAGTGGCTGTCGTCCCGGCGCCCCGAGCGCCGAATCGAAAGCCCTCGCCGACACTGACGAACTCCGCACCGAGCTGGTCGACAACGACACCCTCGACGAAGTCTTCGGCCGAGACTCGCGACCAGGCGTGGTCGAACGGGATGATCGCCACGCGCCGGATCCCCAAGCTGCACAGCTTCTGGAGCTTCCGTCGGCGATCGCTCAGCAGGCTCGGTACCTGGCGTGGCTCGAGCACCTGCAGCGGGTGAGGGTCAAATGTGAGCACTGTGTCGCACCCGTTCAGGACCTGACGGTGACCGAGGTGAACGCCGTCGAAGGTCCCGATCGCGACGCTGGCGCCCGAGCGCGCTCCACCGGTGCGGCGACCATCGGTGCGCCATTTCCCATGGGGTACCTCAACGCTGAGGACCTCCATCACCCTTCCCTCCTTCGACCTCAGAGCAGACTGGGCCCGCGTCAGTGTGCACCTCGTGTCGTTACCCGTTCGGAAGGTGCGAGATGGTCCGACAGACCGCGTGTGAACCCTGCGTTAACCACGCTTGCCGTGGCCGCATCGCTTCAGATCCACTCTCCGCAGTAAGGAATGAACCGCTGACTGGAGGAGCCGAACATGGCTGCAGGTTGGAACTTGGAGGGCCGCACGGCTTTCGTGACCGGTGGTAGTCGAGGCCTGGGCTTCGCCATCGCGCAGGCGCTGCTCGAGCGTGGCGCCAAGGTGGCGATCGCAGCCAGGGACGAGGCTGCCGTCAAGGCTGCGGCCGGCCGTCTCACCGCTGGAGCCGGCGCTGAGGACGTGCTCCCCGTCGTCGCGGACGTCACCGACGCGGATTCCGTCAACAGCGCGCTGGCAGAGGTGCACGCGTGGCAGGGCAGCCTTGACATCCTCGTGAACAACGCAGGTCCGCAGCTCGCGCCGTCCGCCCTGGAGGGGGTCGACGAGAAGGTCATCGCGTCGGCCTTCGACACGAAGCTGATCGGGTTCCTTCGCGTCTCGCAGGCCGCTCTCCCGTTCTTGAGCAGGACCGGCAGCGGCAACATCGTCAACGTTGTCGGCGCCACTGCACACGCGGTGATTCCCAACACCGGTCCTACGGCGATCGTGAATGCGGGCGTGGTCGCGCTCACGAGCTACCTGGCGACCGAGGCGGCTGCCAGCAACATCCGGGTCAACGCCATCTCCCCCGGAATGACGAAGACCGAGGGGTGGCTCACCAAGACCGAGGCCATGGGCAAGCAGCAGGGCAAGAGCGCCGAAGAGGTTCGGGCCGGCATGGCCAAGGGGCTCGGCATTCGCCTCGACCGTTGGGCCGAACCCGCCGAAATCGGCGCCGCGGCGGCGTTCCTGGCGTCCGACGACGCCTCCTACGTGACCGGTCAGGTGCTGCGCGTCGACGGCGGGCTGTCGAAGCCCGTCGCCTGATCTCAGACCCCCGGGCAAGCGCCATCCAAGGTCCGCACTTGCCTTGGATGGCGCTCCTGATTTACGTACCGTGAGGATCCGCCGAGTGCTCTGCAACATCGACACCCTGGAGTTCTGGGAATGCTGATCGGAATCGTGAGCGAAGCCCGCCGCGGCGAGACGCGTGTTGCCGCGACTCCCGCCACGGTGGTCCAGCTGGTGAAGCTGGGGTACGACGTCGTGGTGGAGCCGGGTGCTGGTGCGTTGTCCAGCTTCCCGGACGAGGCATATATCGAGGTCGGCGCGAGGATAGGCGACCCGCTGGCAGCGGAGGTGGTGCTCGGCGTGAACGCCCTCTCGTCCGAGCAGTTGGACGGGTTGAAGCCGGGTGCGACGGTCATGGGCATCATGAGCCCGGCGTTGAACCCTGCGCTGGTGGAGGACCTGGCGACACGGCCGATCACGGCGCTGGCGATGGATGCGGTACCGCGTATCTCGCGGGCGCAGTCGTTGGACGTGTTGTCGTCGATGGCGAACATCGCGGGCTACCGGGCAGTGGTGGAGGCCGCTCATGTCTTCGGCCGGTTCTTCACCGGTCAGGTGACGGCTGCGGGCAAGGTGCCGCCGGCCAAGGTACTGGTCTGTGGTGCGGGGGTGGCGGGTCTGGCCGCGATCGGTGCGGCGGGAAGCCTGGGTGCCGTCGTGTACGCCACCGACCCGCGGCCGGAGGTCGCCGACCAGGTCAGGTCGCTGGGTGGCGAGTACCTCTCGGTCGAGCCCGAGGATGCCGGCGAGCTGGAGGTGTCGGCGACGGGTTACGCCAAGGAGATGTCGCAGGACTACAACACCCGCGCCACCCAGCTGTACAGCGACCGGATCACCGAGATGGACATCGTGATCACGACGGCACAGATCCCGGGCCGGCCCGCGCCGACACTGATCACCGCGGACATGGTGGCGTCGATGAAGTCGGGCAGCGTGATCGTGGACATGGCCGCCGCCAGCGGCGGCAACGTCGAGGGCATGGTCAAGGACGAGGCGGTGGTCACGGCCAACGGTGTGACGATCATCGGCTACACCGACCTGCCCGGCCGGTTGCCCGCGCAGGCGTCCCAGCTGTACGGCACCAACCTGGTCAACCTGATCAAGCTGATGACCCCGGACAAGGACGGCCGGCTGGTGCTGGACTTCGACGACGCGGTGCAGCGGTCGATGACCGTGGTACGCGACGGCGAGTCGACCTGGCCGCCTCCGCCGGTCCAGGTGTCCGCCGCTTCGGCAGCCGCTCCCGCCTCCGCAGCCGTTGAGGTGAAGGCGGCCGGTCCCCAGACCGAGCCACCGGTGTCGACTCGGCGGCGCTACACGGCGGTTGGGGTCGGCGCCGTGGTCCTGTTCCTGCTCGCGGCCATGTCCCCGTCGGCCCTGCAGGGACACCTGACGGTGTTCGCGCTGGCGATCGTGATCGGCTACTACGTGATCGGGCACGTGCACCACGCCCTGCACACGCCCCTGATGAGCGTCACCAACGCGATCTCGGGAATCATCGTGGTCGGCGCCCTCCTGCAGATCGGGCACGGTGAGAGTCCGAACGGCGGGGCGGTCACGGTGCTGTCGACCATCGCGATCCTGCTGGCCTCGATCAACATCTTCGGTGGCTTCGCAGTGACCCGCCGCATGCTCTCCATGTTCTCGAGAAGCTGAAGGGCCCATCATGTCTGATCTGATGACTGTCGAGACCGCCGCGGCGGCTGCCTACATCGTCGCGGCCTTGCTCTTCATCCTGGCACTGGCCGGACTGTCCCATCACGAGACCGCCAAGGCCGGCAAGACCTATGGCATCGGCGGCATGGCAGTGGCCCTGGCCGCGACGATTGCACTGGCGGTCCACCGCGACATCTCCGGAGTCGGCCTGGCGTTGATGATCGGCGCCATGGCGGTCGGTGCCGCGATAGGACTGTGGCGGGCCCGGGTCGTGGAGATGACCGGGATGCCCGAACTGATCGCCTTGCTGCACTCCTTCGTGGGTCTGGCCGCGGTACTGGTGGGCTGGAACGGATACCTGCGCGTCGAGTCCACCCTGGACGGCACGGTCAGTGCCGAGACCAAGGTGCTGCAGGCTCAGGACCTGCTCGGGATCCATTCCGCCGAGGTGTTCATCGGCGTCTTCATCGGCGCGGTCACCTTCACCGGCTCGATCGTGGCGTTCCTCAAGCTCTCGGCACGCATCAAGTCGGCCCCGCTGATGCTGCCCGGCAAGAACTACCTCAACCTCGGTGCCCTGGCCGCGTTCGCGGTGCTGACCACGTGGTTCGTGGTCGACCCGACACTGTGGCTGCTGATCGCCGTCACGATCGTCGCACTGGCCCTGGGCTGGCACCTGGTCGCCTCGATCGGCGGCGGTGACATGCCGGTCGTCGTCTCGATGCTGAACTCCTACTCCGGCTGGGCTGCCGCAGCATCGGGATTCCTGCTGGAGAACGACCTGCTCATCATCACAGGCGCCCTGGTCGGCTCCTCGGGTGCCTACCTGTCCTCCGTCATGTGCAAGGCGATGAACCGGTCCTTCATATCCGTGATCGCCGGCGGGTTCGGCATCGAGGCCGGCCCGGCCGACGACAAGGACTACGGCGAGCACCGCGAGATCACCGCCGAGGGCGTCGCCGACCTCCTCGGATCGGCCGACTCGGTCATCATCACCCCCGGCTACGGCATGGCCGTAGCCCAGGCCCAGTACGGCGTCGCCGAGTTGACCCGCAAACTCAGGGACCGAGACGTCAACGTGCGCTTCGGCATCCACCCGGTCGCGGGCCGGCTGCCGGGCCACATGAACGTCCTGCTCGCCGAGGCCAAGGTCCCCTACGACATCGTGCTGGAAATGGACGAGATCAACGACGACTTCGACGACACCACCGTCGTCCTCGTCATCGGCGCCAACGACACCGTCAATCCCGCCGCCGCCGAGGACCCCAGCTCACCCATCGCCGGCATGCCCGTCCTCCAAGTCTGGAAGGCCGAGAACGTCATCGTCTTCAAGCGCTCCATGGCCTCCGGCTACGCCGGCGTACAGAACCCGCTCTTCTACCGCGAGAACTCCTCCATGCTCTTCGGCGACGCCAAGGACCGCGTCGAAGACATCCTCCGAGTCCTCTGACACCTGCGCCAGGACGCCGTGATGCCTGGGCGGGGACGCAGTAGTCACGCATCACGGCGCAGCAAGGCCGACATGCCAGGAATCGGACACGCCGTTTTCGACAAACAGCCAACGAAGCGAGAGGACTCAGATGATGAACAGCGTGGACAGCGTCTGGAGCGGCGGCGTAGAGCAAGAAGTGGTCGGTGCTGTCAGCGTCTTGACCATTCACAATGGCGAGCGGAACCTGCTGAACCCCGGCATCCTCACCGACATCCGCGCCCGGCTGCAGGAGTGCGACGACAACCCGGACATCCGCGCTGTCCTGCTCACCGGGGCAGGTGAGACTTTCTGCGGCGGTCTCGACATCGCTCCCATCAAAGCAGGTGCGGACCCAGCTCTGTTCGGCAAGGCATTGATAGAGACCCTCCGGATCTTCCCTCGTCTGGGTCTGCCTGTCGCTGCCGCTGTCAACGGCGACGCGCTCGCCGGGGGCGCCTCGTTCGTCGCGGCCTGCGACTTCGCCGTCGCAGTGGACAGTGCGCGCATCGGCACGGTGGAGGTCAGCGCCGGGATGTGGCCGATGATCGCGCAAGTGCCCATCATTCATCGGCTCGGGCCGCGCCTGGCGATGGAGAACATAGGTTCCGGCGAGCCGTTCACCGCCCAGAGGGCCCGCGAAGTCGGTCTCGTGCAGGCCGTGGTGGAGGCCGGCCGAGTAACTGCGGTCGCCCAGGAGTGGCTCGACAAAGCACAGAGGGCGGCTGACGCGGGTGCCCCTGGCCGTCGCTCCCTCTATGAGTTCGCATCGATGTCATACGACGACGCGTTCGACGCGTCGCTGGCACGTTTCATCGAGCTTTTCGACCACTGAACTCTTCAGAGTGCTGTCGGGGTGACGTGCGCTGCTCCTTGCGGTACGCCTGACCACGGCGACCTGGTCCTGCGGCCCACATCCAACTCGGCACCATCACCAGCATCGTCCTCGTCCGGGACGATCTCAACACCCACCGGGCCGCCGGGTTGCGCGAGTGCGCCGCCGTACACGGCTGGCACACCATCGTCCAACTGCCCTCATACACACGGACCTGTATGCGATGGAGAGGGTCCGGTCACTGTTATGGCCCGACCCGGCCCGCTGCCGTTACCTCCGCGAAGGCACTGACCCTTGCGCAGAGCAGTCCCAGATCTGCACCACGTGCTGATGGAGTGCATGGCCGACGGCCTCACCCACCTGATCTTGGACCGACCGCCTCGCCGGCGCCCAGGCGAACAGAGGGATACAGATCAGGCTGAGGCACCTGGGCTGCACTTCCCGCACCCAAGGCGTCCGGTCAGGGAGCCTCCGCAAAAACCCGTTGGCGGACCACGGCGACCACTGCTACTTTTCCGGAGGCCGTGCAACAAAACGAGGAGGTGGTACCCGTGAACGTATCGACATGGGTGCTCCCCTCCGGGGTCACGGTCGGGCGATAGGTCGTCCGGGAGCGCCGTTCAAGAGCCCTCCCGAAAGGCACGACCGTGCAATTCACTTCTGAACAGCGCCTCGACGACGGCGTCCTCGAGCGCGAATTCACCCTCGGCGAGATCCCCGGCACCCTGTGGACGCCTGGATCCGCACCGGCCCCGCTGGTCCTGATGGCCCACAACAACGGCCTGCCCAAGGCGGAACCCCGGCTGGTGGCCCGGGCCCGGTACACTGCGGCGCGCGGCTACGCGGTGGCCACCATCGACGCCGCCGGGTGCGGTGACCGTCCCCGATCCGCCGCCGACGAGCAGGCCCGTGCCGACCTCCGGCGGGCGATGCAGGCCGGCGAGCCGGTCGACGAGATCTTGGAGTCCTTCATCGGCCCGCTGGTCGAAACCGCGGTCCCGGAATGGCAGACCACTCTGGACGCCCTCCTTGAGCTGCCCGCGATCGGCGGCCCGGTCGGGTACTCCGGGGGGTGGACCGCCCTCGGCATTCGGCTGGCGCTGGTCGAGCCGCGCATCGCGGCCGCAGGCTTCTTCGCCGGGGGGTACGTGCCCCGTGCCCAGCGCGAGGAGGCCCGGCAGGTCAGCATTCCGCTGCTGTTCTTGCTGCAGTGGGACGACGAAGGGAACCCCCGGCAACGGGCCCTGGACCTGTTCGACGCCTTCGGCAGCAAGGAGAAGACGCTGCACGCCAATCTGGGAGGGCACATCGGCACCCCGTCGTTCGAGCTGGAGGACGGGTGCCGGTTCTTGGACCGACACCTGAAGTGAGGCCGGGCTGTCTGGCGGGCAGCAGACGCTAGTCGCAGTCGGCCAAAATGCCGCTCATCGAGGAGGACAGGTTCCGGCCTTCTCCCTCGATGGCGGTGGCCGGCAGATGCACAACCGCCCCGATCGCGGCGGTACCGGCCATCGGCGGTACCGGCCGGTCGGGGCGGCGCGTCTCCGGATTGACGTCGGTGAAGGTCCCGCTGGTGTTGGTGTGTTGATCCGTTCCAGGAGCCGACGGCCGACGTTTCCCGTCAGCTCTTCCAGATGGCCTTGAGGTTGCAGAACTCGCGGATGCCTTCCGCGGCAAGTTCGCGGCCGATGCCGGAGTCCTTCACGCCGCCGAAAGGCAGCTCGGGGTAGGAGACGCTCATGCCGTTGACGAAGACGGCGCCGACCTCGAGGCGGGTGATGAGGAACCGCTCCTCGTCCGGCTCAGTGGTCCACACCGAGGAGCTCAGGCCGAAGGTCGTGTCGTTGGCAAGCGCCGCGGCCTGCTCCATGTCGTCGACCCGGTGAACCACGGCCAGCGGGCCGAAGGCCTCCTCCCGGTACACCCGCATCTCGGCGGTGACCTCCTCCAGCACCGCCGGCTCGAAGAACCACCCCTCAGTACCGACCGCCGACCCACCGCACCGCAGGACGGCACCCTTCGCGACGGCGTCGTCGACCAGCTCGACGAGCTCACGCCGACCGGACTCCGTGGCGATCGGCCCGATCTCGGTTCCCTCGTCGAGCGGGTCGCCGACCGTCAGCGCCTTTGTGCCGGCGACAAAGGCCTCGACGAACTCCTCGTACACGTCCGTGTGGACGATGAACCGCTTGGCCGCGATGCAGGACTGGCCGTTGTTGAGCGTACGAGCCGCCACGGCCGTTCGAGCGGCCGCGCGGACATCGGCGGAGGGCAGCACGATGAACGGGTCGGACCCACCCAGCTCCAGGACGGCCTTCTTCACCTCTGAGCCCGCGACAGCTGCGATCGACCGCCCGGCCGGCTCGGAACCGGTCAGCGTCACGGCGGCGACGCGCCGGTCGCGGACGACTGCTTCGACGTCGGCTGAGCCGATGAGGAGCGTCTGGAACGACCCGGCGGGGAAGCCCGCTCGTTCGAAGAGCGTGTCGAGGTACATCGCGGACTGCGGCACGTTCGAGGCGTGCTTGAGCAGGCCGACGTTGCCGGCCATCAGCGCAGGAGCAGCGAAGCGGATCACCTGCCACATCGGGTAGTTCCACGGCATCACGGCAAGAACGACGCCCAGAGGCTCGTAGGAGGTGTAAGCAGCCGAAGCCCTTACCGTGCTCGGGTCGGCGAGCGGCTGGTCGGCCAACAGGCTTTCGGCGTTGTCGGCGTAGAACCGCATCGCCAGCGCGCACTTGAGGACCTCTGCGCGGGCCTGCGCGATCGGCTTGCCCATCTCGATCGTGAGCCTTCGCGCCGTGTGGGCTGCCTCGGCCTCGACCAGGTCTGCGGCTGCCCGCATCCACTGGGCGCGAGTGTCGAAGTCGGTTGCCCGCAGCGTCGCGGCCGCGGCCTCTGCTTGCGTCAGCCGCTGATCGACCTGTTCCTTTGTGAGTGAAGTGAACTCTTCGATGAGCTCACCGGTAGCGGGGTTGACAGTAGCGATGGGCACGGCGCTCTCCTCGTGGTGCGGGCTTCCAATGAGGCTTGATTGGATCCATTGTAAAGTCCTCAGAAATAACATGCCAGAGGATGCAGGGAAGATGCCCCTCACTCACATCTAGTTGGATACATTCTGAAGGCACGTGCTCACCTGAGAACAGTTCGCGATGCGTTGAGACAGCCGGCCGCGTACGTCGAATGCCTAGACGAGTCTGTCCAAATGCCTGCGGGCATGAAGAGAGGGTGTTCAAGATCCGTTTGTGACGACAGAACTGAACACCCTCGTGACCGCACTGT
>NZ_JBEYXD010000089.1:0-32066 GCF_040644975.1 Streptomyces sp. NPDC046900
GGCTCGAAGTGGGATTTCCCGGAGCGCAGGACATTGGTGAAGGGCGAAATGGGCGGGACGAAGACCGGCTCTCCGCGAGCGAACAGGGACTCCGGCGTTCCCGGGTGGATCGAGGCCAGGCCCGCACGGCGGAAGGCGGGGATGCGCCCGTCCTGTGGGCCGAGATGGGCCAAGGGCTCCTCGCCGAGTGGGACGGACTCCGCCAGGTCGACGGTGGCGTAGTCCGCGAGGAAGGGCACGGCGAGGTCGGCCAGTTCCTGACCGGTCTGCATGACGTCCAAAGTGGTGCCGATGCGTCTGCTGGCCTCGCCGAGGATTGTCAGACGCTCTCGCGCCCGTCGGCTGTCGGTGACGTCCACGCTCACGACGCACACGCCCAGCGCGCGACCCTGCGCGTCATCCAGGCGGAAGAAGGATGCCGTCAAAATGCGGTTGCTTCGCACATTCGCCGGCAGGAAGGCCTGGTAGTCCACGTCCATCGCCGGGTCGCCGCTCTCCAGCACCCGGTGCATCACCGCCTCCAGCGTTTCGGCGTCCGTCCCGGGCGCCGCCTCCGTCAGCCTGCGGCCCAGCCGCTGGGGGGGAGGGATGCCGTCCTTGGAGCCCTGGGTGTCGTTCACCTGGATGCAGCGCAGGTGCGTGTCCCGTATGACGACACCGATCGGCAGGCGGCTCGGCAGTGGCAGCGTAGCGAGGAGCGGCTCGGCCTGCCACGGGGGAAGCAAGGCCTTGTCGGTCGCCCAGACCACCCACCAGTCTCGGCCGTCCTTCCCGGACAGCGACGACACGCACAGGCGCACGTCGATGATGCGGCCGTCGCGGTGGCGGACCTGCGCGAGGTCGGACCAGCGGCCCCGGAGGGTGCTCTCTTGTGCGGCCTGTGAAGCCTTCGCTCGGTCGTCAGTGGCCACCAACAGGACACCGGCGGACCGCCCCACCACCTCCGCGGCCGAGTAGCCCACGAGTCGCTGAGCGGTCTGAGACCATCCGACCACCATCCCCTGCGCGTCGAGGAGAGCTATCGCCGGGCCAACTGTCTCGCAGGCCGCCTGAGCCTCGGAGACTGAGGTCTCTGCGGAACTGCCCACTGATCTTCCCTTCTATGTCCCCCCGGCGATGCGGTCCGCCCAGGTGCCCAGGTGCCCAGGTGCCCAGGTGCCCAGGTGCCCAGGTGCCCAGGTGCCCAGGTGCCCAGGTGCCCAGGTGCCCAGGTGCCCAGGTGCCCGGCTGTCTGGTGGATGGACTGGTCCAGGGCAGGGGGTGATCGAGCTGCCAGGCACGGCAGGCCACAGCCCTTTCACACCGCCCCCGCCGTTGGCTGCGGCGGTGGTCTCGGCCCCTCAGACCTGCTCCGGCGGGACCCCGTCGGGGCCGGGTGCGGTCAACGGACCATCGGCTGACGGCGACGGCAGCAACACCGCCGTCCGGTGACGCCCCGCTTGCTCTCACCCGCACCTCACACGGGCTGCCAGGAACGTGCGGGCACGATCGCGGCGTAGCCGATCGACGAGGGAGCCCGCAGGCCCCACACCAGGCGTCCAAGCCCCATCCCCGCCGCGGACCATTGGGGCCAGCACATAGGGAACGATGCTGCACCCGAGGAAGGCGCCCATAGGCCGCAGGAAGACCGTCACGGTCCCGTGTCCAGGCGGATCATGGCCTTGAAGGCTTCCGGGGCGAGCTTCACCTAGTCCAGACGGGGCGTGTGCTCGGGGAGGCGCTGCGGGCTTCCGTGTGCTTCGTTCGTGTTCATGCCTGCAACGCTACGGACCCAGTGGCACCGGAGTATGGTCCATTTCTATGACAGATTCCCGGGCCAATTCTGCGGACAAGGCAAGATCGCGGTCTACGGAGCTGGAGCACTGACCCGTTCCCGAGGGTGGCGCCCCGAGCATGCGAGGTGGCGCTCGGGCTTCGCGGTGCAACTGTGCGGCTGCCGGCCGCCGGGTCGTGGCGGCGTCCAGGGGTCCGCCTGATCGTTCGGCGCGAAGTGGTCCGGTCTTTTTGTCTGGACAATGGTCCGCACGTGTGGGCGGACGTGCGCATACCCAGTCCGATGAACATCGGTGTCTTCCTCTCCGCCAGTGACCTCGACGAGCGCTGCACCCGGCCGACCCGCGAGTGCGCGGAGCTCATCGGTGGGGGCGGCCACACCCTGGTGTGGGGCGGATCCGATACCGGGCTGAAGGTCGTCGCCGACGGAGTACCGGCGTCGGAGGGCGGCTCGCAGGCATCTCGGTCGCTTTTCTCCGAAAGTGGGCCAGGAAGGACGCCGCCGAGATGGTCTTCGCCAAGGATCTCGCCGAACGGAAGGCGCAGCTGCTCGCCATGTCCGACGCAGTAGTGGTGATGCCCGGCGGCGTGGGCACGCTGGACGAAGCGACCGAGGTCCTGAAGCTGAGGAAGCACGGACTGTACGACGAGCCCGTGGTGCTGCTGAACACGGCAGGCTTCTACGACGAGCTGATACTCCAGCTCCGGCAAATGGACGAGCAGGGGCGCCTGCCCTTGCCCCTTGCGGAACTGGTCTTCATCGCCGACACAGCCACCAGCGCACTCGCCTACCTGGAGAAGTCCGTTGGAACGGATGGCGGGATCGTGACAGCACGGCTTCTGAGAGCTCGCGCCGACTCCGGCACGGGCGGCCTGGCACTTGAGACCGACGGCCCCAGCGCCTCGAATCTCGGTAGGTACGCTCCCGAACTGGACAGCGCCACCGCTCCGCCCTCGGAACCGCGTCCAGGGACGTCTACGGCATCACCCTGCACAGTGCGTCCAGTACGCCTGCCCACGCGCTGTCCGAGGGCGCCGCGTAGTTGACCACCAGGGTGTCCCGTTCGGGCAACTGCCATCCGCAGTCCGCCACTTCGTAGCGGAACTGCGTCAACCCCCTGATCGCCAGACCTTGCCGGGCCGCGTCCTGGACCACCGCGCTCTCGGTTCCACGCGGGAGTTCGAGGACCGTCTGCAGTCCTGCCGGCATGCCGGCCACACGAATGCCGGGAGCCCTCTGGCGCAGGACCTCGATCAGCTGATCGCGGCGACGCCGGTAGCGCAGCCGCATCGAGCGCACATGACGGTCGTACGCACCCGAGGCGATGAATTCTGCGAGCGTCAGCTGCTCCAGCGCGCTCGTCATGTAGTCCCCGTGCGCTTTGGCCCTCACGATCTCCGGGATGAGTTCCTCCGGCAGCACCATCCACCCGAGCCGTACCCCCGGCGCCAGGGACTTGCTCACGGAACCGAAGTACACCACCCGCTCCGGATCGAGGCCTTGCAGGGCCCCCACCGGCTGCCGGTCGTACCGGAACTCCCCGTCATAGTCGTCCTCCAGGATCAGGCCGCCGGCGGCACGTGCCCACTCGACGGCCGCCGTGCGCCGGTCCGGGCAGAGCGCGACCCCCGTCGGGTACTGGTGCGCCGGGGTCATCAGCACCGCGCCCACGTCGTGCAGTCGCGCGAGGTCCTCGATGCGTGCGCCATGGTCGTCGACGTAGAGGGGCGGGGTGTGCAGACCGGCGTTCGCCAGCAGGCCGCGATACAGGTCGAGGCCGTAGGCCTCGACGGCCACCGCCCGCACCCGCCGCACCCTGAGCGCCTGCGCCATCAGCGCCAGGCCGTGGTGGAAACCGGAACAGATGATGATCCGCTCCGGCTCGGCATATACCCCGCGGGCCCGCGTCAGGTAGTCCGCGAGTGCGGTGCGCAGCTCGACGCGGCCGCGGGCGTCGCCGTAGCCGAAGGCGTCGTGCGGCGCGGCGGTCAGAGCGCGGCGGGCCGCGGTGAGCCACTGCGTGCGCGGAAAGTTCGCGAGGTCCGGTGCACCCGTCAGCAGGCCGTACCGGGGGCGGGGCTTGTCCGGCCTCGCGCGGGGAGTGTTGGGCGCGGCCGCCCTGTGCGGCTCGACCCGGGTGGCCACCCGGGTGCCGGAGCCCTGCTGGGCGGTGAGCCAGCCCTCGGCGACCAGCTCGGCGTAGGACTCGACCACGGTGTTGCGGGAGACGCCGAGATCCGCGGCGAGTGAGCGGGAGGCCGGCAGCCGACTGCCGGATGCCAGACGTCCCGTGCGCACGGCCTCCCTCAAGGCGTCCGTGAGCCCTGCACGCAGCCCGGGTCGTGCAGCTCCAGATGAAGGTCGGTGCCGAACACGGTGGGCGGGCCGTTTGCGGAATTGGTCCGGGAATCGTTCACATAAATGGACCCTACTCCCGTACCACGAGCAACGTAGCCTTGCGGGCAGGACGATGAACTCAGCGCGAGACCACCACTCGTCTCCCGGAGCGCACGACGCGTATGGACTGGGCGAAGCTCGCCCCCTGAGGCCCTCAAAGTCGTGCTCCGTCTCGGTGCGGCCTCGCATCGGGGCCTCGACGCGACGGTGCTGCACCTGGTCAAGATCCGCGCGCCCCAGATCAACCGCTGCGCGTTCTGCCGCGACATGCACAGCAAGGACGCGCTGGCGGCCGGAGCGCATCATGCAGCTCGGCGCATGGACGGAGTCGATGAGTCAGAACGGTGGCTCTTCGGACCAGCCACCCGCCCAAGATTCCCGTTCCGCGGCCTGACGGGCGCGAAATTCGCGGGCTGCAACGTCGTCCGTGTTCTCCACAGTGTCGGTGTCGTGACCCCATGCCTTGAGCGCCTCCAGAGCGCGGTCTCGCAGGTAGCGGTCTGTACTGGTGGTGAGCAGACGGCGGGCATGCTCGGCCAGTTCGCCTCGGTATCGAGCGAGGGCAGCGTGCTCAGCCAGGGGGATGGCGGCGACAAGCGCCGCATCGCGTACATCCTCGTTGTCGTGGCCGAGGAGAGGCCGGACGGCGGAGTAGATCGCCGGGCGCATGTCCCGAAACGCGCGCATCTCCGGGTGGTCGTCGAGAAACGTGTCGCCACACACGCGTTCGCCGCTGGCGACGCACTCGTCGTCGGCGTCGTAGGCGGTGTCGCTGAGCCAGTGCAGCAGTGCCGCGCGGGTGGGGTACTGCGGTGCCCGCTCACCGTCCTGGTCGAATTCGCCCGTTGCGGTGGCCGGGTGGTTGAGGATCGCTGCAATGTACAGCGCTACGGGCACGGTGGCTTCATAGACGGTGTTCTGGTGGGTGACGACTCTGAGCGCGTCCCTGGTCGCGGTCGCCCTGACATCCGGGTTACTGTCCAGGAGACGTGCCAGGTATGTCGGCAGAGCTTCACCCGCCCCGGTCGGAGTCTCGAGCGAAGCCCATTCCGTGCCGTCAAGGAGATTCTGGTGGTGGGGCAGTTGGTCGTAGTAAAGGTCGTCGGTACGGCTGCGGCTGTTGGTCACAGACAGAGGCCAAGGACCGCTGACAAAAGTGGTGGGCTTGACCTGGTCAGCGGTCGGTGTCGCGCACGAGGCCACCGGGTAGCGAGACATGGTCAGCCGCGTAATCGCACGCGGTGAACCCGGCGACGACGACGGTCATACCCGGGATACTGGTCGCCCATGGATGAGGTCAAAGTCGTCGTCGCCCATTCCGAGCGCGCGACCTTGCGCGTCGGCGACGTGTTCTTGAAGGTGGACGCCGATCAGGCGCGCATCGACGCCGAGGTCGAGGCGATGGCCCTGGCACCGGTCCCGACCCCGGAAGTCCTGTGGCGCAAGCCGCCCGTGCTCGCGATCGCCGCGGTCCCGGGGAGGGCGCTGGGCCGACTCGGCGAGCCGTCGACCGCGTCGCCGGTGGCGTGGGCCACGGCGGGCGCCGCCATCCGGAAGTTGCACGACGCACCGTTGCCGCCCTGGCCCGGCCGGGCCGGTCGGGGCCTCGACGAGTTGGCGGTGGACCTCGACGGCGAGTGCGAGTGGCTCGTGACGAACGGCGTCCTGCCCGCCGACCTGGTCACCCGCAACCGCCAGGTCGCCGAGGCCGCGCTCCGGCCGTGGACTCCGGTGTTCACGCACGGCGACCTGCAGATCACTCACGTGTTCGTCGACGACGACGAGATCACTGGCATCATCGACTGGTCCGAGGCCGGCCAGGGTGATGCCCTGTTCGACCTCGCCACCTTCACGCTCGGACACGAGGAGCACCTCGGCGACGTCATCGCCGGCTATGGCACCGACGTCGACCTCGACGTGATCCGCGCGTGGTGGTCGTTGCGAAGCCTGCTGGTGGTTCGCTGGCTGGTCGAGCACGGCTTCGACCCGTTCGCGCCGGGCTGTGAGGTCGACGTGCTGAGATCCCGGATGTGAGACTGAGCGGGTCCGACAGCGAAGTGCCGCCGATGCCGCAAGGCAGGAAGCAGTAGCCATTCGCCACCATCTGGGTGAAGTTCCCGGGCAGTGATACTTCATGCCGTCCTTCCAGGCGCTGCACGAGACTCATCACACCACAGCGCGTCCAGCCGGTCTCTCGCCCACATCGCCGTCGTGCCGTCCGAGTTGCTCGCTCGCGCGATCCGCGCGGTCAGAGGCGCGACATGCTCACCGGAATGGGGACGGAGGGACAACGAACACCTCGACAACTGCATCGGTCTTCGGAACAGCCCCGAGCATGCCCACCGTCATCGGGCGAAGCGGGCGCCCCCGGCGCGCGCCGAAGGCGCGCTGCACTGCTGACCTGCTGATGCGGGGCTCAGTACCTGTGTAGGTCCCGCGTTGAGGTCTGGGGTTCCCAGCCTCTGTGCTGCACAGAGGTGCGCGGTGTCCGGGGCCCGGACAGCGCGAGTGCAGCTGGGGCGTCACTGTCCTGCCTAGGGGCAGGACAGTGACAAGGAAGGCTGTACGGATCGCTGTCAGTACGTCAGCACTTCTGGAAGCCAGCTGCCAGGGTGATGGCCGGGCTGGCCGTCGCGTGGAAGTTGGCCGGAGTCACCGCCGGGACGCCGTCGTTGAACTGGTTGGCGGTGGTGACTGTCGGGGTGCTGTTGATGTGCCAGTCCGTAGGGGCGGCGGCGATGGCCGGGCCGGCAGCCATGACAACGACAGTGGCCGCAACGGCTGCTGGGGCGAGCTGAGCGAGCTTCATCTTGACTCCTGTGTGAGTGAGCTGCGTCGAAGCGAGCTTCAAGGCCCGGTACTTAGGCTGGGGTCGACCTTGAACGTGTCACCGCATGATCCGAGCCTTCACGCTGGTGTCGCGCTTCACCGGAACCACGACGGTACGGAAGCTCCGGCCGTGCGCCGCGACCTTGGCACTGAGGTTCGCCATGGAGCAGTACACCGACGGGTTGTCCGCACTGGCGCTGCCTGGCAGCGACTTCGACAGCGCGGCAGGCCGATTGTTGAGCTCCATGAGTTCCTCCTGCCGCTGTCGCCGCGGCTATTTCCTAAGACGCAGAACCCGCCCTGGTCTGTGACATCCCCTGGTGTGACCCGCCTCTCACCATTCGATGGGTACGTGGCTCAAACGTGGACGCTGCCGGTGCGAGCGACCAGATCGCGATGGCCGCCAGGCGGTTGAGCGCATGAGGTCGCCGGCCTGGGTACTGAGGGTCTTGTCCCGGTGGCCGTTGCGAAACGCGGTACGGCTGTCGGTGTGCTCGTTCCACTCCACGCCGATTCTCACGCTGGCCTCGGCCTCGCTCAGTTCCTGCAGCATTTGCTCGGCTACACCGCGGACGAGTTCGAGCCCGTTCGCCGAACGTAGTGACTCCAGCAGTCGGAGTACGTCATGCTGAGACAGCGCTGCCCTGCACCTTCGGCCTTGAACTGGCCGGTCACTTGGGCGAGTTGCATGGTGGCCCGACCTGCGGGCAGGGAGCAGACGCTGCACGGGCACGCGCCCCGGCGTACGCCGTAGCCGTGATCGGATACACCACATCGCGGGACGCCATCCATCGCTGCCGCCGCAGGGCGTGGCTTCGCACAGAGAATGCGTGCGGCAGGCGCCCGTGCTGGGGTCAAGGGTGTGACCGACGCGGCACGGAAAACCCCATCACCCTCCGCATGGCACCTCATCATGGGGGCTTGATCGCTACGCGCTTCCCCGATGGCCCAGGAGGCGTCGCACTCGGCGGGTTGGCCGACTGCCGTGGCGGTTGCGAAGTTCTGTTAGGTGGCCGGCGACGTGGAGGGTGATGGGGTTGTCCGTGCCGAGCGTGTGGGTGCAGCTGGCCAGCGCGCGTTCGTACGCTTCCAATGCCTCGGGGAGACGTCCCTCCTCGCGGCAGGTGTCCGCGAGTTGGACCAGGGCCTGGCGAGTGCTGGCGTTGTACTCGCCCTGGATCTCGGCGAAATATGCCACAGCGTTTTGTATTTCGGTGATCGCTATGGATGGCCGGCCGGCCTGTTGGAGGATCGCGGCTCGTTGAAGCCGGTAGTCCCAGGTGTAGGGATGGTGTGCGCCGTACTCGGTGCTCGACTCGCTGATGGTCTGCTCTATCAACGGCATTGCCGCGACGACGTTTTCATCCGCTGCATAGGCCTGTGCCAGCACCGCGCGTGCCCACAGTGTGGGCCGCCCCAGTCGCAAGGCGCTCTCCTCCCCCCGCCTGACAGCTCGCTCACTGTCGTGCAGCAGCTGTTCGGCGAGGCTGACGGCCTCACGGATCCGGCCCCCCTCGCGATAGGCGCGTGCGAGGTTCACGGCGGACCGGAGAGCCAGGGCGTCATCGGGGCGCGGAGCCCGCTTGTACCGCGCGTAGGTCTCCTCATGCAAGGCGATGGCAGCCTGCAGGCGCGCCGGATCGCCGAAGTCACGACCCGACTCGAGGTAGTTGTTCCCGAGAGTGTTGCGATGGTTGAGCGTCATCGGATGGTCCGGGCCACGATGTGCCGTGTACCAGTCGACGATGTTCTGGTTCATCTCGGTCGCCTCGTCATGTCGCCCAAGAGCGCCGTAGGCCAGGGCCAGACCATAGCGGGCCTGGTTGGTGTCCTCACAGTCGTCGCCCAGCAAGCGCCGGCAGTCCGCGATCACCTGCGGTGCACGCTCGAGGACCAGGAGAGCGTCCCCGATGGTCCACAGCGCGTGGTCGCCCCATATGCGCAGGCCGAGGATCTCGCGGGTGGTCGGGGTGGCTGACTCCGGCACGGCCGGCGCCCACAGTGCGTCGGTCTGGAGGATCAGGTGCTTGACCACTGCCCTCCGGTCCCACATGTCGGCACGTGTCGGGCGGCAGGCGGCGACGAGTTGCGCCGCAAGGAGTGTTGGTTCGTCCAGTGTGCCGGTACGCCGCGCTCGGTCCCGCAGTACCCGCTGGGTGAACCGGTGCATCAGGACGGCCTCGCCGTCGAGCGTGAACGTCAAGAGGGATGCCTCGACCATCCGTCCGATGGTCGCGTCGATGTCAGCGCAGGTGACACCGCCACTGTTCCCTTCGTGTTCGGCGTAGGCATGAAGGATCGTCCGGAAGGTCCCCGCTGCCGACAGCACCATGACGACTCCGGTCAGCGTACGGGCAAGCGGGTCGGCGTCCTCTACGGTGCGCAGGGCCAACAGGACGGCTTGGGCGGCGCCATCTGGATAGTGGTCGCCGGGGCTGGTCAGCAGCAGCCTGTCCATGGGCATGCTCTTGATGCGCTCCAGCAGCGTCCGGCAGGAAAGACGTTGAGTCCGGATGGCCGCGGCGGCCTGCCCCAACGCGAGGGGCAAACAGCCGACTTCCTCGGCCAGTGCCTGGGCGTCGGCATCCTCGTCAAGACCGGTTCGCTGGTGCAGAAAGGCGACCGACTCGGAAAGGGAGAAGGCCTCGACCCTGACCGGAGTACCAAGGTCCTCGCAGGCATGGCTGGTACTGGTCACAATGACGTGGGCGGCTCCGGCTGCCGGCAGCCACCGTCGCACGGGCTCCGGATCGGGCACATTGTCGAAGACCAGCAGGCTGCGCGCCCCGGCGTCGACCTCCAGCCAGGCCCGAGCCTTGCGGGCGGCCGTGAGCGAGTCGTCCTGGCGGGCGGTCAGACCCAGTGCCCGGGCCAGCCTGTCCATTCCGGCCATCGCCTGGTTCTCGTCCTCGGCGACGATCCACGCAACAAGCGGCCAGCCCTGTGCGATGCAGTGGCGCGCAAATCCCGCAGCCAGATGCGTCTTTCCAATCCCACGGCTGCCGGTCACGGCCGTAACGACGGCGATCCCTCGTATGTCGACCAGTTGTTGGCGAAGGTCCAGCCGTTGTTGATAGGCGGGAGGCTCACGCGGGATCTCCCCAACGACCACTTGACCCCGCCCATCGGGATCAAGGCGACCGCGGTTGAACCGTCTGCTCGCGTCACGCACTGAAGGCCGTTGGTTGCCGGCCCACACCCCCAGCGGCAATGACACGACCGCGGTGGCCAGGCCAGCCAGCGCGAGCGCGACGTCCTGACCAAGTCCAGGGAAGAGCAGAGCGCACAACCCCCACGAGCCGAAGAACGTCGCGCTGAGAAGGACGCCGGACAGGCCCCACCGCAAACTCCTGATCAACTGCGTACCCCCTCTTCCCCCCAGCCCGAGCCACCTCACTCAGGCCCGGGCCCCAACATCTGGCATTCCCTCTCGAAGCACGCAGAATCTCCTGTGCCGAATGCACTGATCCGGCTCCTGCACTGGGCCGAACGCCACGGCCTGTCGATCGCGGTCGAAGACCTCGACTTCGGCGCGGAGAAGGCCCGGGAGAGGGACGGGCGCAGGAAGCGGTTCAGGCAGGTGATCTCCGGCATGCCTGTGTCCAAGCTGCGGGCCCGGCTCGTCAGCATGGCGGCCGAACTCGGGATCACGATTGTCGCCGTCGACCCGGCCTACACCAGCAGGTGGGGCACCCAGCACTGGCAGAAACCCCTCACCGGCACGACCAGGAAAACCAGGCGTCACGATGCCGCGAGCATCGCGATCGGCAGGCGCACCCTCGGGCACCGCATCCGGCGACGGACGGCACCGCCTTCTGCCTACCAGAGCGATGGACAGGAGCATCGGACCGCCCAGGCCGGAAACGACATCCCGGCGTGTGAGGGAGCCCGCCCCCGCATCCTTGGACCACGGACACGATCCACTGGGACCGGACGCGGCGCGAACGCGGGGGACCAGGACGCCCAACACCGTCCGGAGCGCCCGACTGAGCCCGTGCACCTCACGCTCAGTCCTTGGGAACGGTCAGTCCCGGATGTCCTGCAACAGCCACTCACGGGGGATCTCGTGGCCCAGGCCGCGCTCACGGGCCCGTTCGTAGACGATCGGCGCGAGGGCGTGGAACTGGGCCCCCTGGATGTTGCCTCGCTCGGAGAACGTCACCTGCCGGTCGTCGTCCCGCGCGCGGGCGCGCCCGGCCAGCACGGCGTCGAGTCGGACCACCCGTGTCCCGCTCGGGGGCCGGCGCGATCCTCTGCCGTGCTGGTGGCGGTCCCAGACGGCGGCTTCAGGGCGGGCCCGATAGGTCACGTATTCGTCGTCGGTGGCCCAGTCGGGCGCCGACGAGGGCACGCTGGCACTGCCGAGCCGCAGCCACACGTCGAAGCGCTGTCGAGCGTGGGCATCGGGGCGTCCGCCGATGCAGGTGACGTGCGTGCCCGGGCGCAGGTGGCGGCCCAGGACGACGTCGCCGACCGCGTCGGTGCAGCCGGCCACGAGGTCGGCGCCGTGATGGGCGGTCTCGGGATCATCGACCGCCACCACCTCCACGCCGTGCAACTCCCGCATCTGTGCGGCGAAGCGCTCGCGGTGGGACCGGGTGGGGCTGTAGACCTGGACCCGCTCCAGGGGGCGGACGGTGAGGAAGGCCTCGATGTGGCTGCGCGCCATGCCGCCGGATCCGAGCAGGCCCAGCACGCGGGCGTCCTCGCGGGCGCCGAGACGCACGCCGATGGCCGAGTCGGCACCCACGCGCAGGTGCTGCAGCAGGCCGTCGTTGAGCAGCGCGACGGGCTCGCCGGTTCGGGCGTCCAGCAGGAGTACCGGACCGCAGAACATCCCGGGGCGCACGCAGTACTTCTCCTGGGTGCGACCGCCCGGGGGAACGGCTTCGGTGAGCACGTCCGACTTCATCCGGATGGCCGCATAGCCGCTGCGTGCCGAGCCGCCTTCCATCGTCCCCCACTGGTAGACGCGCTCGTCGTCCACGGGCAGGGACAGGTCGATGCGCGGGCGGCACACGCCGATGCCGGCGGCCAAGTCCCGGTACGACTCCTCGAGAGCGCGTACCACGTCGGGCATCGTCAGCACGGCGGCCGTGACCTCGTTGTTCAGGACGAGCATGATCCTCCGTTCGGCCGTGCGGGGAGGGGGCGGGCCCGGCGCCGGGCTGGTCACGCGGGCCGTTCAGGGGCGCAGGGGTGTGCTCGGGCCTTCGTGCTCCGCGCGGGCCGCAAGGTGGCGCCACATCGCCGCCACGTTGAACGCCGGTCCGAGGTCGGGCAGTTCCTCGATGTCCTCGTCGGGGATCGGGCGCAGGGGCGCGCCGGTGGCGGCCACGGCCAGGGTCATGCGTGCCAGGGAGTCCACCGCCAGGGCCCGGGTGACCGCTTCCGCGACGGCATGGGCGGGGTCGCCGGTGCCGACGGTCACGAGTCCGTGCGCCCGCAGTACGACCACGGGACGGTCCCCGAGGCAGTCCGCCATCTTCTCGGCCAGGTCACGCCGGCGGATCAGGGCCGAGCGGGGCCAGACGGGGATGCCGTCGTGAGCGAGCCGGGCGGCCGGAATGTCGTACGAACCTACGAGCGGAAGCCAGGGCAGGTCAGCCACGGACGCGGCGACCACGGCGGGCGGATGGGTGTGCACCACGGCCGTGACCTCCGGCCGTGACCGCAGGATCTCGGTGTGGATGGGCAGTTCGCTCGGCGCCTTCCATCCGGAGGGTGCCGAGCCCGTGCCGTCGAGGCCGACCTCCTGCACGTCGTCGACGACCGTGAAGGCGAGCCCGCGCTCAGCGGGTCCGCGTCCGCGGATCAGGAGGGTGTCCGGGCCGGTCCGGGCGCTCACGTGGCCCAGGATGTGTTCGACGAGGCCGGTGACAGCGAGTACGCGGCAGGCGACGGCGGCGCGTTCACGAAGGGCTTCGTAGGATTCCACCTGGATTCGCCCACCCCTTGGATGTGTCCACTCCATTGGCCTGTTGGTATGACTTTAAGCCATTGCGACGAAGGGCGTCAATAAAGCTCCTGGTCATGGGACAATGCGCTCATGCCATCGCGACCCAGTCAGGCTCAGCGTGCTGAGACCGGAGCCGAGAACCCCGTCAAGGCGGCCGCCCCGGCCGAGGGGCTGTTCAAGACGGTCTCCTCGAGCCGTGTCTCGCAGCTGATCGTCGACCAGATTCGGATGCTCCTGAAGGAGGAGCGCCTGCAGCCCGGTGACCGGCTGCCCAGTGAGCGCGAGCTGTGCACGCAGTTCGGGGTGAGCCGTGTGACCGTGCGTGAGGCGTTGCGCAGCCTGGAGGCCAGCGGGCTCGTCGAGATCCGGCTCGGTGCCCGAGGCGGCGCGTTCGTGACGGCGCCGTCGTCGCGGCGGGTGGGTGAGGGGCTCGCCGACCTGCTGTCGCTGTCGCCGCTGACCGCCACCGAGGTCACCGAGGCCCGCCTCGTCTTCGAGCTCGGCATCGTGCCCCTCATCATCGAGCGCGCCACGGACGAGGACCTCGACGCGCTCCGCGCCCTGTGCGACGAGCATGCGGAGGCCGTCAAGCAGGACAGGTACGACATGGAGATGTCGGCGGACTTCCATACTCGTGTCGCCGCCTGCACGCACAACGGCGCGATCGAGATGCTCGTCCAGTCCTTCCACGGCCCGCTGCTGATGAGTCTGCGTGAGGCGCAGAGTATCGAGCCGCAGATGGGGCACCGCGGATCGAGGGAGCACCGCAAGTTCGTCGAGGCGATCGCGGCGCGTGATGCCGAGGCCGCGACGGAGATCATGCGCACGCACCTGCAGCGGACCGCGTCCAGGGTGAAGGGCGACGGCCGGCGCAGGTGATCCCGAAAGTGCCATGCCCCGGGTCCTGTTGGGCCCGGGGCTCTTTTGTGCTCCCGGGGAAGGCATTATGGTTAGACCACAAGGTGATTGAAAGGCTTCGGCCATCACAGGAGGCACCATGGGCAGGAAGGGACGAGTCTTCGTCCGCGGCCTGACCTCGGAGACGTACGGGCTCGGTGAGTACCGCCGCAGGCAGCTCGCCGTCCAGCGGGTCCGCGACGACTCCGAGGTCGTCGACGACGCGAAGGTGGCGCCCGCGGCCACAGCTACCGCTCCTGCGAACTCTCCCTGGAACAGCTCGCTTCGGGCCGGTTCCCGCTGGAGAAGCTGAGCACCCACAGCTTCCCCCTCACCGAGGTCGACAGTGCCATCCGCACGGTCGGCGGCGAGAGCGGCGAGGACGCCGTGCACGTCTCGCTCCTGCCCTGGGCGGCCGCATGAGCATCGTCGTTCGCGACCCGCACCGTGCCGACCGGGCCACGGTGGACGCCCTGGCGGCGTTCGGCGTGGCCACCGTCCACGAAGCCCAGCACCGCACCGGGCTCCTCGACCCCGCACTGCGTCCCGTGTGGCCGGGCGCGCACATCGCGGGCACCGCCGTGACCGTGAGCGTGCCGCCCGGCGACAACTGGATGATTCATGTCGCGGTGGAGCAGTGCCGGGACGGCGACATCCTCGTGGTCTCCCCGACCTCGCCCTCCCAGGCCGGCTACTTCGGTGACCTGTTGGCCACCGCGGTCTCCGCGCGTGGTGTGCGCGGAGTGGTCATCGACGCCGGCCGCCGTGATGTGGCCGAGCTGCAGCGCATGGGATTCCCCGTATGGGCGCGGCACATCAGCGCGTTCGGCACGGTCAAGGAGACCCTCGGTGACGTCAACACCCCGATCGTGTGCGCCGGGCAGCACATCCAGCCCGGTGATGTCGTCGTCGCCGACGACGACGGTGTGGTCGTCGTGCCGCGGCAGGATGCCCAGGCCGTGCTCGACGGGTGCCGGGCGCGGGAGGAGAAGGAGGCCGTCAGCCGCAAACGCTATGCGAGCGGCGAGCTGAGCCTCGACGTCAACTCGATGCGCGAGCGCCTGGCCCACAAGGGCCTGACCTACGTCGACCGGGAGGCCACGGATGATCATTGATGTGCATGGCCACTACACCACGGCACCCCGGCCCCATCAGGCCTTTCGGGACGCGCAGTTGGCCCGTCTCGCCGACCCGGCGCTGCCTGTCCCCGAACCCGCCGCGATCAGCGACGACGCGATCCGTGAGAGCGTCGAGACCAACCAGCTGAAGCTGCTGCGGGAACGCGGCGGCGACCTGATGCTCTTCTCCCCGAAGGCATCCGGCATGGAACATCATGTCCCGGACCCGGCGACCGCGCGTACATGGGCGCGTGTGAACAACGACCTCGTCCACCGGGCCGTCGGACTGTTCCCGCGGAACTTCGCGGCCGTGTGCCAGCTGCCGCAGACGCCGGGCGGTGCCCTCGACGACGCCATCGCCGAACTGCGCCGCTGTGTGGAGGACCTCGGGTTCGTCGGCTGCAACCTCAACCCGGACCCGTCCGGCGGCCATTGGACCTCGCCACCGTTCACCGACGCGTACTGGTTTCCCCTGTACGAGGCGATGGTCGAACTGGACGTCCCCGCCATGATCCACGTATCGGCGTCCTGCAACCCCAACTTCCACGCCTTGGGCGCCCACTACCTCAACGCGGACGCGCCGGCGTACATGAAGTTCGTCCAGAGCGACCTGTTCGCCCGCTTCCCCGCGCTGCGGTTCGTGATCCCGCACGGCGGCGGGGGGCCGTGCCCTACCACTGGGGTCGCTACCGCGGGCTGGCCATGCGACTGGGCCGGCCGGACCCGGCCGAGCACCTCAAGGACAACGTCTTCTTCGACACGTGCGTGTATCACCAGCCGGGCATCGACCTGCTGCACCAAGTCGTCGACGCCGGCAACATCCTGTTCGCCTCGGAGATGCTCGGCGCCGTGCGCGGCGCCGACCCGGACACCGGCACCGCCTGGGACGACACCAAGACTTACGTCGACCGGGCCGGGCTCACCGACGAGCAGCGGCACCAGGTCTTCGAGGCCAACGCCCGGCGCGTCTATCTGCGCCTGGACGCACGACTGACGGCACAAGGCAGGTAGGACCCCCATGACCCGACTGCACCTCACCTTCGCCTGCGGCGACTACGACCGCACCCGCGCCCTGGCGGAGGACGCCGTCCGACCCGACGGCATCGATCTGACGTATCTGCGGCTTCCGGTGGAAGAGACCTTCTTCCGGATGATGCGACACCAGGAGTTCGAGGTCGCGGAGCTGTCGCTGTCCTCCTACGTCCTGTCGCTGCGCGAAGACCCCTCGCCCTTCGTGGCCCTGCCGGTGTTCACCTCACGCATGTTCCGGCACGGCGCCCTCTACTGCCACGCCGAAGCGGGCATCTCCCGGCCGGAGGACCTGCGCGGCAAACGCATCGGCACCCCCGAGTACCAGCTCACCGCCTGCGTATGGATGCGCGGCATCGGAGCCGAAGCCGTCCTGCGACTGCGTGCCTTCCTCTCCAATGGCGACCTCGACGCATACTGGCGCTTCCATGCTGCATGCGAGCGCCAGCGCCTCTACCCCACCCCTGACCTGGATCAATACGAGTTCATGGCCTGATCACGGCCCGTCGCCGAGGAAGAACTACAACCATGTCGATTCATGCCATACCGAACCTGAAGACCATGTCGGCCCAGTCAGCGTCAGGCACTCCGCCGTCGAGCGCCTCGCTGATCGTCCGCTCTTCATAGCTGAAGTGGGATTCCATGATCGCCGCCAATCCGTCAAGCTCACGCCCTATCGCCTCCAGGACCGGGCTGCGCGATTCGGCAGCCCTGTCAGCGAGTTCGCGCACCCGGGACAGGATTGAGGCGATCATTCCATGATCCTCAACAAGATTCACGACTGTCGCTGCGAGATCCGGGCGTTCGCGCAGCAACTGGGAGAACATCCCGTCGTCCTCGCCCTGGTGGTGCGACGTCAACGCGGTACAGAAGGCTAGGCAATGGGTGACAAGTGTGTCGTCGCTCAACCGGCGGTGTCCGAGACTTGTCCTGATCTCGTTGATCTGGCGACGCAGTTCTTGATGTGCTCGTGAGAGCTGCAAGCTCAAGGCGGCAACACGGTCGCCGTCGCGGGAAGCCACGGATGGCGGTCCCTTCAATTCCGCACCTCCATGCCTGACGCAGTCCGCCACCGGCACGCGATGCTGCCGCAATCTGATCACGCAACGCGGCGGCAGAGCAAGCACGCTGCCCGACCGCACCCAGGAACCGCTCCGTGCCCTCCCGCATCCGCCGCCGAAGGTCAGCCCGGCCGAACCGGTGGCCAATCCGCAGCAGCACCTCGTCCAGCTCTCCCACCCACACATCTGGGCACACATCATCTTGCGCGATCAGAACAACGGCGATCGAGGACTGCCCGTCACGAACTCCCGCCACATAACACCCCATCAGCTCGCTACACTCAGAAACTCGGGCGGGGCAGAGCCGGGCGACACCCTCGGCGCGGAGCCGGGCGACGGCGGCGTCGATGGAGCGCATCGTCCAGAGCACGACGGCGTTGGGGACCAGGCCGAGCGTACCGCGCTGGTCTTGTCAGAACCGGCCCAGCATGGCGGCAAGTTCGCCGCCACCCCGACGACCACCAGAGGTACCGACGAAATGAAGTTCCCGGGGTGACGGAGTGCGCGAGGGAGAGTCAGAGGAGAGTTGAGGGCTGGTCTCCTTGGGCGACGCGGTGTTCCGCTCACCGACCGCCACCGGCCGCCGGCTTATGGGAAAGCCCCAGGAGGATGGGAAGATATGGCGTGCCCTACCACATCGTGACCGTGACCGGCTCGCACCGTACCGGCTTCGGTCTCCAGGTCGAGCCCGCCGTCCCCATCAAGGCGTTGGCGGCCCGTGTCGCTGACGCCGACGTGCCTGTGCGGGGCGATACTCTGCTTCTGCTCTTTCCCGAGGGCCGCCACGGGAGGGCGATCCTTGCGGACTTCGCCATGGAAGCGTGGCGCGACGGAGACACGTACTACAGCCGGAGCAGTCCTGATGACCCCGAGTTCACCCTCTTCATCGGCACCGAGCGCGGACCGGAGGACCTTCCGCCGGGCACGGAGATCTGGCTGGACGATGCCGCTCCCACCGGCGGTGCGCGAAGCGGTGGTTGGAGCCGGATCGTCGCGCAGTTCGAGGGCCTGCCGTGGGTGAGGGTCGATCCTGACGCGGGCCCGGAGGCGATGCCGTCACATTCGTCGTCCTCTGAGCCTCCCGAAGGTCCGATGACATGAGGTTCCCGGAGTGACGGAATGCGCGGACGAAAGTTCGGCAGGGATTTCCCACACCGATAGGCGGGATCCTTACCTCACAGATGGCTCGTTTCAGCAGGCCGCAGCATTCCGTCGGTTGCCCCACCACGCAAGGCAGTGGTGAAGAGGTGGTGCGGATCAACGCCCTCGGGCGTGTCGCGGATGTCTGAGGTGCGGGCCCGCTAAGTGTTCGGCGCCCGCCTGGTGGGGTCCCCGAGATCGCGCTGCGCTCTGGGAGCCGGCAGCCGCGCGGACGAGGGCCGGCCCGGTTGATGTCGGTGAGCCCCGGAGTGCTTGCGGTCGACGGCCGGACACGAGGGCCCGGCACCCTTAGGGTGCCGGGCCTGTTCGCGTGCTGGAGTCAGATGACGCGGATGTTTTCCGCCTGGGGGCCCTTTTGGCCCTGGGCGACGTCGAACTCCACGTGCTGGCCCTCCTGCAGTTCGCGGAAGCCCTGAGCGGCAATGTTGGAGTAGTGAGCGAAGACGTCCGGGCCGCCGCCCTCCTGCTCGATGAAGCCGAAGCCCTTCTCCGAGTTGAACCACTTCACAGTGCCCTTGGCCATGCCTGTCTCCTTCGTAGGGGGTTCGGGCCCGCACGGTGCGGGCCCGGAGGTGATCGCCTTGGTCCGAAGAGGGCTGACACAGCAAAGCGCCCGCGGGCAAGGTGTCCACGGGCGCACGACTCGGAACCACGACTGCTCTGGGGACAACGCTAACGCCTCTGCTGCCACGACGCATCGAGACGCCTTCCTTGCCAACTGTCTGCCATCGCTGGTCGACTTCAGGTGAAGCGCGGCGCGACACGCTTGGACGGTTGGGGCCGGGACGCCGGCCGCTGCTCGATCCTGGTGGGAGGCCCGCCCCTGACGCTTGCGGCGGGCCGCCTGCCGCTGTTCAGCAGCCGACGGCTTCCTGTCTGGTGCCGGCACCGACCCGGTAGCGCACGTGGGGCGCGCACGGCGGTCGATCTGTTGCGGGCTTGGGACCTTCTGATCCGTTGGGCGTGCAGCACCATCACGAACCGCTGGCCTGCAGGGATGGTTTGGCTCGTCCGCCGATTGCGGGCGTGCCACCGTGCGTGGTTGTTCACCGGTGTTGATGTCGGTGGCTGATGTTACGCGCCAGGCCTTGGAATTGCGGCTTCGTCACGCGTACCGCCACGCCTGGGGCGGTGGGGCTGTGGTGGCCCCACCGTGGCGGCGGTGCCGGGGTGAGTCAGGCGGTGGGCTGCTGGCTGATCTTCTCGGCCTGCGCGCGGGCCTGCTCGTGGGCCCCTGCCAGCGAGGCCTCGTGGGCCGGGATGAGGTGGGCGAGCGCCGGGACGACGGGGGCCTTGGTCAGCTCGGCGGTAAGGGTGGAGACGTCGAGGCCGAGGTAGGCGGGGTCGCCCAGGACGGACTCCAGGGTCGGGACGAGGAAGTCCTTGCCGTGGTTGGGGGTGCCGGGGCTGTAGCCGCCGCCGCGGGCGGAGATCAGCACGGCCGGGCGGCCGGCGGCAGGGGCTGTGCCGGTGGGGTTGATGGTCCGGCCGACGACGATGACCTGGTCGAGCCAGGCCTTGAACACCGAGGGCATCGTGCGGTTGTACATCGGCACGGTGAACAGGTAGGCACTGGCCCCGAGGAACTCTTGGATGAGTTCGTCCTGGACGGCGGCGGCTGCGGCCTGCTCCGCGGTGTGCTGGGCGGGATCGGTGACCTGGGCGGAGATGGCCGACGCGCTCAGGTGCGGCACGGGTTGGGCGGCCAGGTCCCGGTGGACGACCTCGCCTGTCCAGGCGTCCCGGAAGGAGTCGGCGACCTGGCGGGAGACCGAAGCGGTACCGAGGGAGGATGAGTCGATGTGCAACAGGTAGGACATGAGAAACGATGCCTTTCGTACGGGGTGATGGAAGGAGGGCCGCGCTTCATGCGACCCACCGGGCCATGAGTGGAGCGGACCAGAGCGGGGGTCAGCCACGGGCGGCGGGATGGCTGGGGAGCGCGCATCCGTCCGGGCCGCAGACCCCCTCGGCGTCCCCGGCCGGGGTCTGGACGGGCCGCGGGTGGGTGGCGTCCCATACCTGTTGGAAAACGCCGAGGAGTGTGTCGGTTTCCTGGGCGCCGAAGAGGGTGTACTGGCCGTCGATGACGAGGAAGGGCGCACCGCGGGCGCCGAGGGCGCCCGCGCGGCGAGCCTCGTCCTTCACCTGCTGCCTGAAGGGGCGCTCGGTGAGGGCCTGCCGGGTCCCGTCCCGGTCCAGGCCGAGTTCGTCGCTCAGTTCGAGCAGCGCATCCACGTCGAAGAGCGAGCGGGCCTGGCCGAAGTAGGCGCGAAAGCTCAGGTGCCACGCCTGCGCGTGCTTGCCCTGGGCGGTGGCGTGGGCAAGGAACTCGTGGGCCAGTTGGGTGTCGGCCTTCTTGTTGTCCAGCACGATGTAGGGCCTCAGCCCCTCGCGCTCGGCCAGCACCTCGATGCGGCGGGTGGCTGCCTCGACCTGGGCGTCGTCCATCCCGTACTTCTGCTTGAGCATCTGCCGGGTGGGCACCGCGGGGCTGCTGGAGAGGCCGGGGTCCAGTGGGTAGGAGCGGTGGACGAGCTCGATGTCGCCGCCGTGGGTGAACCGGTCCACGGCTCTGTCGAGACGATGGTTGCCCAGACCGCACCACGGGCACGTGAGGTCGGACCAGATTTCCACCTTCAACGGCGGGCACCTCCAATACTTACGCTTTGGATGTAGCGCCATGATGGGCCAGTATGGAATGCCGTACAAAAGGCACATGCGTGTGCGCGACCGGAAGGGAATGTGCGCCATGGACATCGCCGCAGGTCAGGTCGCAGGCGAGACGGACATCGCCGCAGTCTCGGGGCCCTGTGCCCGCTGGCCTGCGGAGAACAGGGAGATCATCCGGCAGATCCTGGACCGGGCCGGCGACAAGTGGAGCACGCTCGTGATCGCCGCCCTGGACGACGGCCCGCTGCGCTACACCGACCTGCTGCGCCGCATCCCCGGTATCTCCCAGCGCATGCTGACCCTCACCCTGCGGCAGTTGCATCGCGACGGACTGATCACCCGCACCGCCTACGCCGAGGTGCCGCCGCGCGTGGAGTACGACCTCACCCCCCTGGGCCTGACCCTGCACGACATCGTGGTGTCCCTGATCGACTGGGCCGGCATCCACCACGACGAGATCCGGGAGAACCGGGCCCGCTTCGACACAGCCACCAAAAAAGGCCCCGCAGAACGGGGTGGGGAAGGTTCCCGTGCCCGGCGTGGGCGGACCAGCTGATACGCGGCGCGCGCACAACCAGTACGAACGCGGGGGGCCTGCCCCCTGGCGGCAGGCCCCCCATCTGCCGATTCAGCCTTCGCCGCAGATCACAGTCGCCCGGTGAGCAGCAGCGGCGCCGTCAGCAGCGCCTGGGGGGTGATGGCGCTGCCGACCACGGTCGCGGCACATGCGCTGACATCGACGCCGACGGGTCGGACAAAGGAGCCTTCCGCCGGCGCGGGCAGGGTCTGGAGCCGTACGGCGCCGTGGTTCCACCGAAGGGCGATGTCCTGCTCCTGGGCGGTGTCCTGGCCCACGGCGACCACGCCGCCGGGCGCGACGGCGGCCGAGGAGAGCGGACCCGCCCCGGCGGGCGCTTTGACCTACCGCCAGCCGCTGCCGTTCCAGTGCGGCACGAGCGCATGGCCGCGGTCGGTCTCGCTGGTCACCACCCTGCCGACGCCCCGCACATCGCCGGAGCCCTCGGCGGTCACCGCGTTGAGCTCCCCGTACAACCCGTCGATCGAGGGCTTGGGCAATTGCTGCCGGTGGGCGTCGTCGTAGTGAAGCAGTACGGGCAGGTCGCCGGTGTCGAAGCCGACGGCCCACACGTCGTGCGCGGAGACGGCGGTGACCGCGTTGAGCACAGCGACCGGGGCCCGGCAGACAGCGGCACGGCCTTCCACACGGTGCCGTCCCAGTGATCGAGCAGCCCGGTGAATTCGCCGCTCCCGTCGTCGGCGGTGGCCAGCCGACAGCCCAGGCGTTGGTCGGGGAGACG
Source organism: Streptomyces sp. NPDC046900 (assembly GCF_040644975.1). Taxonomy (NCBI): domain Bacteria; kingdom Bacillati; phylum Actinomycetota; class Actinomycetes; order Kitasatosporales; family Streptomycetaceae; genus Streptomyces; species Streptomyces sp. NPDC046900. Next base: position 22,218 of record NZ_JBEYXD010000089.1, read on the forward strand.
GTGGCCACGCCGAGGAGTCCCGCGCCGTGGTTGGGCTGGACCGGCGCGCTGACGGTCCGCCAGGTGGAGCCGTCCCAGGGCTCGGTGAGAATGCCGGCATCGACGGCGTCCCCTGTCAGCCAGACGCCCTCGGGGGACTCTGCGGGGACGGCGTCGAACGGGAGCCCGACACCTGGTCGCCCGGAGTGGTGATCCGCCGCCAGCCGAGGCCGTCCCGGTCGGCATAGGTCGGGCACCGGACCGCACTGCTTCGCCGCGGCTCAGGGCGCGGTCGGGGTCGGGCGCTTGGTGCGGGGCCTGCGGCGCACCGTCCCGAAGGGCTTGACGTACGAAAGTACGACGGTCGCGATCAGCACGCAGCAGGCCGCGCCCGAATCGCGGACCAGCCCAGTGGCGTCGGCGACAGGATGCCGGGCCAGCGCCGCCGTGGCTGCCGCGCCCAGGCCCGGAACCAGCACGAACGTGGCCAGGCCGGTGCCTGCGGCCGTCACCGCGAGGCTCATCACCACCCACCAGTAGCGCAGCAGACCCCAGGGCGTGAGCAGCCCCAGTGCGACGCCGGTGGCCAGGGCCAGCACGGCCAGCGGCAGGAGCAGCAGCTCGCCGATCAGGTGGGCGGCCGGATAGACGGTGACCGGGTCGCTGCCCAGCCGCCCCGCCGAGGCCAGGGCCAGCACGGCGGCGTCACTGCCCAGCAGTCCGACCGAGACCGTCACGTGTGCGGCCCGTAGTACCTTGCGCCACTGCGGCGGCAGCAGTGTCCCGCGGCGGCGGGGGTGGTGCGCCTCGTGCGGGTGCGTCGTTCGGGTGGTGGGGGTGAATGGGGCGGGATTCTGCGTCGGGGTGTCCACGGGCCTCGCGTCCTCGGCGTCCGGTGAGTGTCCTGTCGGGGTTCGAGCGTCGCCTCCGATCCTGGACGCCTGGCGTGCGGACGTCGTCGGCCCCGGGGCGGCACTCCGCCTACTACGCGGGAAGTAGTGGATCGACCGGTCGACAGGCAGGCGCCCGTCCAGATCTGGCTCTGGCCTGGGCATGAGTGAAGGTCGGTTTGGCGAGGTCGAGGGTGTTGTCCAGGACGGTGACGAAGCCGTTCAGCTGCTGTGGAGCGGCTTGTTCCTGATCGTCCGGCGTTTCAAAGATGCGCCGTGAGGATCCTGCTTGAGACGCCCAGTCGGCGATCCCGCGGCCCTGAACGAGGGACGGCTCGGGCCGGCTGCAGTCAGCCGGTCCGAGCCCTTGTCGTTCCTGCTACTCGTTGCGTGCCGTTTCGGGTCCCGTGATGCGCCTGAGCAGCGGCATGGTGGATGCGATGACCCCCAGCGAGGCGACGAGCCCGGCGAACACGATCGCGTAGTACTGGATCCCCGGTGCTCGGATCGAGTACCTGAACTGGGCCTGTACGAACAGCTGGGCAGCCAGGAAGCCCATCCCGATCGCCACCACGGCGACCACCAGGAGCGGGACCGCGCTCTCCAGCAGTACCACCCGCCGCAGCACCCCGAGCGGTGTGCCGGTCAGCCGCAGCAGGCTGAAGGGGCGCTTGCGGTCGCGCAGGCCGCCGGCCACGCTCACCGCCAGGCTGCAGCCGGCGATGGGGAAACTGACCAGGATGACCCCGTTGGCCAGTTGCTGGTATCCGGCGAGCTGTGCGCCCCTTTCGGCGTGGTCCTCGCGGACGGTCCGTGGGACGTCCTGGTCGGGATACGTGTTCGCGAGGATCGTGCGCGCGTGTTCGATCGCCGACGTCGACCCGTTGGTGGCCACGACGATCTCCTGGACCGGGAGGCGGGCGAGGCTCTGGGCGGAGATGCCGGTGGCCGGCCATGCCGTGGGCCAGCGCTCCCAGTTGTACGTGCCGAAGGTGCCGTAGTTCTGGGGGACCGACGCCGCTTCGGCTCCGGAGGCGCATGCGCTGTGGGCCGGCATCTTCGCGAGCTCCGCGCACGAGGCCAGGCCGGCCACCGGCGGTGTCACAGAGCCTGGGGAGCCCTGAGCGGCCGGGTCCGCGGTGCCGAGCGGGTTCGTGTGAATCATCAGCACGCCTTTGACGCCCGGCACGGAGTTCAGGTCGCCGAGCGTGGCCTTCGAGAGCGGGGGCACGCTGCCGCTTTGGCGTCCGGTAGTGCGGTCGAAGCCTTGGACGTAGTTGGCGCCCAAGGCGCCGGCGACCGTCCGGCCGGCCTGCGGGATGCTGCGCTCGGCGTTCAGCGAGCCGATGATCCCGACGGCCGCGCTGGTGACGCACAGGGCGAGGACCAGCCCGCTGACCGCGCGGAAGCCGGCCTTCGGGTCGTCCCCGAGCCGCCGGCTCGCGACGAGCAGCGCGGGCCGGCTGGTGAGCCGGGCCAGGACGCGGGCTCCGGCCATGGTCAGCCAGGGGCCGGCGATGACGAGGCCGGTCAGGACCAGCAGGATTCCCGGGACGAAGACCCAGATCTGGCCGTTGGTGCTCCTGGGCACCCGGCCGATGGTGTACGAGAGTTCGGCGATACCGGCGGCCAGTGGGATGACCCGGTATACCCGCGGCGGGCGCGGCGTGACGCGTCGGGTGACCCCGAGCGGGGAGACCTGCACGCGGCGCAGGGCGATCCGGGCCGTGATCGTGGCCCCCACCGGGACGGCGACGGAGACGAGGAGGATGTTGCTGGTCCGGAGCGTGAGATCGCTGGCGAAGTACGGCGTACCCGTGAGGTTGACCGCCGCCAGCTGCGTACGGAACAGGTAGAAGAGGCCGAAGCCGACGGCCGTCCCGATGACCGCGGCGACCGTCGATTCGACGGCTGAGATCATCGAGATCTGCCGCGGCGTGGCGCCGACCAGGCGCATCGCGGCGAAGCGCTGGTCACGGCGGGCGGCTGCCAGCCGGGTGGCCGTGCCGATGAGGATGAGCACAGGGAAGATCAGGGCGGTGCCCGCGACGGAGAGGATGAGCTTGATGCCTCTGCTGTCGATACCCGCCCTGACCGTACAGTTCGTTCCGTTGCAGCTGCTGGGCGCCACGGTGGTGATCGAGGTGACCCGGGTGGCGTCGTGCTGCTCCGCGAGTTGGTCGGGGCTGTGGCCGATGACGACGACCAGCGAGTCCGGGCCAGGGAGCGCCGCCTTGCCGACCGTGCCGACCTGGTGGCCGGGGTAGCGGTCGGCGAGTTCGGCGGCCGGGGTGGAGTGAAGGATCTTGCTGAGGGCCGGTGAGGCGTAGAACTCGCCCGGTCCCGGAAGGCGTGAGAGCCCAGGTGGGACCGGGGAGTTCGGACCGGTGGCGGCGACGTCGACGCGGCCGATGATCTCGCCGTCGAAGTGGTCCGCCCTGAGCAGCCACCACAGCGGGTCCGTGTCCGCCTTCGCCGCCGACTGACTCGACGCGCTCTTGCCGGAGCCGGTGTTGAACCAGGCGTTCCGGCTGTTCTGGGTGGCGGTGGCGTTGATGGTCGCCAGGATGCTCAGCAGCAGGCCGACGCCGAGGGCGACGGCGGCCGCGATGACGGCGAGGCGGGCGACGGCCTCCCTGCCGCCGCTCAGGGTGAGGCGCAGTCCGAGGATGATCACGAGGTGAGCCGCCCGACGGACAGCGGCGTCACCTTGCCGTCGCGCACGATGACTTCGCGGCTCGCGAAGGCGGCCACCCGCGGCTCGTGGGTGACGAGGACGACGGTGGTGCCCTCCTCGCGCACGGAGGCGACCAACAGGTCCATCACGTGCTCGCCGGTGAGCGAGTCGAGCGACCCGGTCGGCTCATCGGCGAACAGCACCTTGGGCCGGGAGACCAGTGCGCGGGCCAGGGCGACACGCTGTGCCTGCCCGCCGGAGAGTTCGCCGGACCGGCGCCCCTCCAGACCGTCCAGGCCGAGCCGCCCGAACCACGACCGGGCCTCGGCCAGCGCGCTCGCCCTGCGGGACTTGGCGAGCAGCAGCGGCAGGGCGACGTTCTCCTCGGCGGTCAGCTCGGGGACGAGCTGACCGAACTGGAAGACGAAGCCGAAGTGATCCCGGCGCAGCGCGCTGCGCTCGGGCTCGCGCTGGGTGTCGACGCGGCGGCCTTCGAACCAGATCTCGCCGGAGTCGGGTACGAGGATCCCGGCCAGGCAGTGCAGCAGCGTGGACTTGCCGGAGCCGCTCGGGCCGGTGACGGCGAGGATCTCGCCGGCACGGGCGGAAAGGTTCGCACCCTGCAGCGCGGGCGTCTGCCCGAACGACAGGACGGCGTTTCGCGCTTCTACGAGGAAGCCTTCGTCCGAACTCATGAGCGCACCTCTGCTGTCAGGGCGGCGAGCCGCGCCACGGTCTGGTCGATCCACCGCAGATCGGCCTCCAGGTGGTACACGCCGTGGTCGGCGAGCAGCGAGTCGATCGTGCTGCCGCTCCGGCGCAGTTCAGTGAGCTCCCGCATCCGCTCCATGTGGGCGGCGCGCTGGATGTCGAGGTACGCGCGGGGGTCGCGCTCCAGCAGCAGCGCCAGTACGACCTTGGTGAACAGCACCGTCTGCAGGTGCGGTTCACCCGCGACCGGCTCGGTCAGCCAGGTCTCGACCTGCGTGACCCCCAGCTCCGTGATCACGTAGCGCTTGCGGTCCGGCCCCGACCCGGGCTCGGTCTCGCCGACCTCGACCTTCCCGTCGCGGGCGAGGCGGCCCAGGGTCGAGTAGACCTGGCCGGCGGGCAACGGCTTACCCCGACCGAAATAGGTGTCGTAGTCGCGCTTGAGGTCGTAGCCGTGGCTCGACTCCCGTTCGAGGAGTCCGAGGAGTGCCAGAGGGACAGTCATACCTCAGTGTCTACACTCAGTATCTAGTCGACGTCAACGGGCGGGCCGTCTCGGTCGATTGGCTGGGATTACGTGAAGACAGCATCGGTCGGCCAGTGGGTGCGGGCGCCTACTGGGAGCGCATGACCGCCAGGGTGGGCACGTTGGTGCGATCGCCTTGGGGCGCAGCTCTCATGGGCGAGGCGGTCGTGCCCGAGGACCACCGGCGGATCATGGACATGGTGCGGCGTGCGCAGGCGCCGGTCACGGTCAAGCAGATCTGCGCCGGGATGGGGATGTCCACCGAGCCGGCCCGCTCGGAGGCGATGCGCGCGCGAAGCTGAACCGGCTACCCACCGCTGCAGTGACGGCCCGGCAGTGGCTTTCCCAGCCCGGGCAGATGGTTCAGGCCGATGTCACGCCGTTACGCCGACCACACTGCCTGAGAAAGCAGTGCGGATTGCTGGTGCATGCCACGGCTTCCGTTGCCTCGCTGCCGATCTGCACGGCCGATGTGGAAGCGACGGGCGTGAGCGGGTTGTGGCTCGAAGTGCCCGGCACGTCTTCCGGAAGTTCGAGTTGTTACCTCGCGCCGGGCGACTACAGCGATGCGGTCAGCGCGCTGCAGTTCTCGATGGTGCGCTGTTATGGCAAGAGCATCGCAGTCGACGGGGACTTCGGTCCGGCGACCAGGAATGCACTGCTGTCGGTTCAGAGGACGATCGGTGCCGCGCAGGACGGTGTGTACGGCACGGAGACGCGCGGCAAGATGCTGCATGCCGGTACCGGCAACGGCTGTCAGAAGTGGTCACACGACGGCTGGACGTGATCGATCGTCGCCCGGGTCGCAGCGCCATGACCGGGGTAGACGGCTCCGGATTCACGGCGCGGTGTGTTCACGACCAACCAGCCCACGATTTGCCCCCGCGTGTCCCGGACTTGCCAGGGATCGAGACCTGCCCCCAGTACACCTGCTGTTCGGAGCGTTCTCTGGGGGCGAGTCGACTGCTCATGTCATGGCAGTCATGTCCACGACGGTCGACACACTCGAACAGGACGGCTGGGGAGTCGGTGTCATTGACAAAGACGACAGAAATGAAGTTGGCAGGGTCTGTGGGATCCAAACCTCCCGTTCGGCGACGGAGCGTACAGCAGGCCAACGTTGCCCGATGCGGCACTAGGACGCGAGGTGGCGTACCGATGAATAGAGGTACTGGCCCTTCTCCAAGGGCTGATCGGGAACGAGTCCCTGCCACAGCATGACGCCGTGGCGCCGTTCCCAGTAAGCGGCGTATGCCGCCTTGGCGAGCCGATCCGGCACAAGCACCAGCGGCATGATGGCCACCCAGGGCTCCCAGAACAGGGCAGCGACCAGCGTCGGCACCACCAGGAAGGCAACGAATCGTAGGGCCAGGCTACGAGGGAGAGACTCGCCCAGCGTGGGAAGCACCGTGTCCGGGTTCAAGGCAACCGCTCTCTCGAAGTCCCACTTCCCGCCGTCCACCCTCGTCGAGCGGGTGCAAGCGAGCACCCCGGACACGGCACTTCCGACGCTGAGCGCGATGAAGGCAGCGATGGCCGGCCGACCGGCGTCCGCGTTGGGGATGCCGCGCACGCCGAACGTCACGGGCGCGCTGATGGCGACGGCGCACACGGCCTGGACCACCATCGTCAATTCGTTGTGGACATACCTGCGCATGCTCTCCCCCTCCACGCCCGCCTGCTCACGTCGAGCGCTGCACCCACTATGCGCGCGGTGTCCGCCCCGAGAACCTGCTGGTTCGCCCTGGGATACCGTCCCGTCCATCGCCGAGTGCCTCGACGTCAGCAGGAGCACGATCTACAAGTACGTGTCTGAAGTGGCGGGCGGTCGAGTCACGCTCGCCGAGGTGAGGGCCGCAGTCGAACGGCCTCAGCCTGTGAGGCCGGCGGAGTAGGCCTGTGGTTTGCGGCTGGTGACACGGTTCTTGGCGGCACAGGTCGTGGACTGAGCGAACGCTGCCTGATGCGGCATTAGGACGCGAGCTGTCGTACCGATGAAGAGAGGTACTGGCGCTTCTCCCAGGAGCTGACCGCGAACGTGTCCCCGCCACAGCATGACGCCGTGGCGTCGTCCTCCGGTAGGCGGCGTATGCCGCTTTGGTGAGCCGCTGCGGCACAAGCGTCAGCGGCATGAGGGCCACCCAGGGCTCCCAGAACAGGGCAGTGACCAGCGTCGGCACCACCAGGAAGGCGAAGAGCCTTCGGCCCAGGTACGACGCAGAGACCCGCCCGGCGTGGGAAGTTCCGTGTCCGGGTTCAAGGGAACCGCCGAAGCCGGGGAAGTAGCGGGAGCATCGCGCCGGCGTCTTGCCCCGGACTGGTGTCGGGAGCGGTGTGGCTGCATGATCTGTCGGTGGATTCTTTGCAGGTGAGGTTGCTGCAGGTCGATTGGGAGGGCCTCGACCACGCCTACGGGCGAGCCGCGGACGCGCCCGGGCAGCTTCTGGCTCTGATCGGGGATGATTCCCAGGCACAGAGCCGCGCGGTCGGCTACCTGGATGCCGCGATGCTGCACCAGGGCAGCGTCTTCTCGGCGACCGGGCCGTTCATCAGGCTAGTGGCCGCCGTCTTGGCTGATCCGGCGACTGCCGTGGGGGTCGATGACATCCTTCCGTGGGATCCCGGTCCCCGACCACTTCGGGCGGCCCTGCTGGACTATCTGACCGAGTTCGCCCAAGCCTGCCAGTTGGAGACAAGCGACGAGGCCCTGCTCCGCGATGCCTACCCGGTGGGCCGGGACGAGGGAGACCTCCAGCGGATCCGTGAGGCCGCCCGCGCTTGTGACTGGCGTTTGGATCCCGATCCGGTGACGCGTGCGCCGCCGCCCGCCGCGCTGGTGGAGGCCATGGACGACATCGAGTACTGCCGGGCGATGGAGGCCCGTGATCTGCTGGCCTGCAGAGAAGTCATCGCCGACGTCTTCGACGCCGCGTGTGCCTTGACCACTGACTCCGAGTCCGCCGTTCGTACCTCAGCGATGAGCGTCGCGACGTATTGCCTCAAGGATCCGACGCTCTGCGACCGCAAGGCCGCACTGGTCGCCGTCATGAAAGACGCCGCGGCCCTCTCACCCGAGTCCAGGGAACGCGCGGCCGTGGCCCGACTGCTCGGCGAGCTGGGCCAGTGCCCCGAAGCTCTCCTTCACGACGAGCATCCAGGTGTCCGTGCCTGCGCCGCGCTCGCGCCCGGGTTCGCCGACGACCCGCGCGCCATCCGCGAACTGGTGGCTGCACTCGAAGCACCTCACGAGGTGGACCGCTGGTTCACCGGTCATCTGCCCGGACAGGAAGGCCGGCTCCACCGTGACCTCGCCGCCGCGCTCGCGGATCGAGCCGACGATCTGGAGGCCGTCCTGCCCGCCGCGTTGGGTCTGGCCACGCTCTCCGCCACCCTGGACTACGGCCACGACCTGGCCCCCTTCGTCCATCTGGCCTTTCCCGAGCCGCTCACCGAAGACAGCGTGCTGACCGCCGCCCAACGCACGTTCCTGCATGCACTGCTCGACAACCAACACCCGCCGTTTGACGAAGCCCTCTGCCGGCGACTGCTCGCCGCCTGAGGCCGGCACCGCTCCACCCGATGGCGCCACAACATCGCGGGGCACGACAGGTATCAGCCGTGCCTGGTGGTGGTACCAAATGCGGCCGATGGCGCTGTTGGCGGTGGGGAAGTGGGGATCCTGGCGCGCTTGCTGCAGCCCGGGGCGGTGTAGGCGGCCATGAGTGCGTAGCCATGGACTTGGACGAGGACGGCGTAGTCGGGCCACCGGTGGGGGAGCGGGGTGAAGCAGTCGTGGTAAGCGCCGGCCGGGTCCCGCTCGTCGCAGTCCTCCTTCGCGCACGCTGCACAGAGGCCCTGCCCCCCCGGGGGCCAGGGCAGAGTGCCCGCGCAGCTGCACTTGGCCGTTGGTGGCTACGCCGCGCGGTGATTCCGCTGCCGGGCGCTTGCGGACCTCAACGCGCTCGCCAGGGCATGGGCTCCGTCCCAGGAGAAGAAGCCACTGGTGGGGCCGTTGTGGGGCAGCAGGGCCAGGCGGACGGCTCCCCGGGCGGCTTCGGCCCCCTCGCCGCCGCCGGCGGCGAGGGGGTTGAGGTCGGTGGCCCGCAGGCCGGGGGCGAGCGCGTTGACCTTGAAGCCGTCCTCGGCCAGTGTCTGGGCGTAGAGGACGGTGAGGGCGTTGAGGGCGGGCTTGGAGGACCGGTAGGCGGCGGCGCCACCGCTTCCAGAGGTGAACTGGAGGTTGAGGTTCGTGCTCCGGGTCAGCGATCACGGCCCATACCGTTCGGGCACGTCTCGCCACGGGCACCCTGCCCGGACCCGGTGCCGGATCCCGTCGACCTGCCGACGTAGGTTCCGCGCCGGACGACCACACCCGGCGACCGGCAGCAACGCCTCGACCACCGCCCACGCCGCGTCCGTCAGATCATGCCGTCCGACCGCATCGTCCACGGGCCCGCAGCATGCTGATCCCGCAGGTCACAGGCCACCTCCGAACCAGGCCTCGGCCGCAGCGGGTCGTCTTCGGTCAGACGGTCGGGTCGTGCATGATCTCCCGGACCTCTTGCGCACAGCGGCACGCGGCAGCGATCTTGGCAGCCCACTCCAGCGCGTCCTCACGTGAGGGCACATCGATGATCGAGAACCCGCCGAGCACCGCCTTGGTCTCCGGGTACGGGCCGTTGGTGACGGTCCCGTCGGTGGCCACGACGCTTGCCTGCTGTCTTTGCAGTCCACCACCGAAGACCCACACACCGGCGTCCTGAGCCTTACGCACCACCTCGTGCGAGGCCTCGGCCACCTCGGGCAACTCCTCCTCGGGGAAGGTCATCGCGCCGTCATCGAACGAGATCAGGTACCGCGTCATACAGGGCTCCCTTGGCCGTTGGCCTCCTTCGGCAGCCTCTCACCCTACGACGAACGCCTCCCTTTAGTACCTAGAACCGACACTCTCCACGGCTTGCGAAACAGGCCCTAGGGCGCGTATCGAGTCGTGATCAATCCGCGGGATTCACCCTCGTGACGGGGCCTGATCCGGTAGATCGTCTTGCGTGACGCAAGTGCAACTG
>NZ_JBEYXD010000090.1:0-31822 GCF_040644975.1 Streptomyces sp. NPDC046900
GCTGGGTCATGGTCGATCTCCTTCCCCGTGCTTCGGCGGTGCCGTTCACCGCCCTCGGCCGCCGGGTACCCACCGAGCGAGGCCACGCACAGCAGAGATCGACAGTCCTGCCGCCGAAGGACACCGCGGCCACTGGGCTGGATCAACGTTGCGTTGCAGCGACCCGGACACGCTCAACACGGGGCCTGGTCCGACCGAGCAGTGGTGAGGCCATAGGCCAAATGCGGCAACACATCGGATACCCACGACGGGGCGGGTTGGTCACTCCTGAAGGCGGTTGCGCGCAGGTCACTGCCTGGCATTGGCGCCACGCCCTCCAGCGGCCCGACCGCATGCCCGCGGTAGGCCGCGCCGTCCCCCAGCACAGGCGGGGCGACGCGGACGCCCGCGCCGCCCCGCTCGATGTGATCATTGATAATGGCGTCGGCCGAACGTCTTGCCCGGCCCAGAGCCCCTGTGACTCCCTAGAAGACCAGACACCGGCTGTCAGCGGCCGAGGGCGTTCTCCAGCTGCTGCTTGGTCATCGAGGAGCGGCCGTGGATGTTGCGCTTCTTGGCCTCCTCGTACAACTGGTCCCTGGTAGGTCCTTCCGCGCCGCTGTGGGAGCGCTGCCCACCGCGCTCGGACGCCGACTTCGGGTCACGGGTGGAGGTCCTGCTGGCGGTCTTCGACTCACCGGACCTGGCCCGCTCCTTGTTCACCGTCCGCGCGGCGATCTCCTTGGCCCGCTTGGACGACTCGCCGCGGTCCTCGGCGCTCTTCTTGATGTGCTCGTATTGCCGCTCGCGCTTGGAACTCGATCCGGCCGGCATGGCGCCTCTCCTTTCCTGCATTGCTGGCGCGACTTCAACGTGCGCCGAAGGGCGTTCGGCGCGGCGTCACGGATGCTCGGAGTGATCGTCCGGCGGCACGCCGCCGCCCCTCCCCCCGCCCTTGTTGCCCTTGTCCGTACCGTGAGCGTGGCCGCCGCCCTTCTCCTGAATCTGCCGGGCCTTGAGCTCGGCGATGGACTGCGGTGTCGCGCCGCCCTTCTGGCTGCGCCGCTGCTCGGGTTGCTGCGGGTTGGACATGTCAGACACCTCCCCGTGTCGGCGTTCATGCACGACAGCGAGTTCCCTGTTCCAGCCACCCGATGCGAGTCGCCATCCGCCATCCTGCTGGGCAGCCCGTGGGTATGTCCGTTGCGGTTTCGGGAACCCGCAGACGTATGGGCCTGAACCACGATGATGCGCCCGTCCTGGACGCCCTTGCCCGATATCACGACGTCGACGAGCTCGGATTCACGCCGCCGGGGCACAAGCAGGCGCGCGGCGCGGATCCCCGCGCCCGGGCGGTGCTGGGGGACGCCGTGTTCTTCGGCGATGTCCTGGCCAACGGCGGTCTCGACGACCGGCTCACCCGTGCCCGCGTACTGGCCCGGGCCGAGGAGCTCATGGCCGACGCGGTGCACGCTGACCACACGTTCTTTTCGACGTGCGGGAGCTCCCTGTCGGTGAAGGCAGCCATGCTGACGGTGACCTGCCCCGGCCACCGGCTCCTCGTCGGACGCGACGCGCACAAGTCGGTGGTCGCCGGGCTCATCCTGTCCGGCGTTGAGCCGGTGTGGGTCGAGCCCCAGTGGGACGCCACCCGGCACATTGCCCATCCCCCGTCGGCGGCCGCCTACGACAAAGCGTTCACCGAGCATCCCGATGCCGACGGGGCCCTGGTCACCAGTCCGACCCCGTACGGAGCCGCAGCCGACCTCGAGGGCATCGCCGACGTCTGTCACCGCCGTGAGAAGCCGCTCATCGTGGATGAGGCGTGGGGGGCGCATCTTCCCTTCCACGACGATCTGCCGGCGTGGGCCATGGACGCGGGCGCCGACATCTGCGTGACCAGCATCCACAAGATGGGCAGCGGCCTGGAACAGGGCTCGGTGTTCCACCTCCAGGGCAACCTCATCGATCCCGCCGAGCTGGCCTCGCGGGCCGACCTGCTCGGCACGACCAGCCCGAATGTCCTGCTCTACGCCGGCATCGACGCCTGGCGTCGGCAGATGGTCCAGCACGGCCAGGAACTCATCGGCCGGGCACTGGAACTGGCCGCACGCACCCGCACGGTCATCGAGGCGATCGGTGGTTTCCACGTCAACGACGCGGCAGACTTCTGCGGCCCGGACCTTGCAGCGGACTTCGACCCCCTGCCCATCGTGATGGATATCAGCCAGCTGGGTACCACCGGCTACCGGTCGGCCGACTGGCTTCGGGAGAACCATCACATCGACGTCCACTTGTTCGACCATCGGCGCATCAGCGCCCAGCTCACCCACGCCGACGACGAGCAGACCACCACGCGTCTGCTCACCGCCCTGCGCGATCTGGCCGGCCACGCCGACCGTCTGAGTGGAGCTCGCCGCGTCGCCGTTCCCTCACCCGCCGATCTACGGATGGACCAGGTCCAGCTGCCCCGTGACGCCTATTTCGCCCGGCATGCAACGGTTCCCGCCACCGAGGCCCCCGGCAGGGTCGCCGGCGAAATGATCACCCCCTACCCGCCCGGCATCCCCGTCGTTCTGCCCGGCGAGCGCCTGACCGAGCCCGTACTGGAATACCTGACCACCGGAGTCGCGGCCGGCATGTTCTTGCCGGACGCGGCCGACCAGCACCTGAACACCGTCCGCGTCGCCGTGGAAAGCTGATCCGGCCGCATCCCTACGCCTGGAGCTGCGCTTCCATGCCGGGTGTCACCAGGGCGACAGGTGCTACCCGCCCGCCATGCGACAGACGTCCAAGCGCGACCCTCACAGGGATGCCGTCCCGACCGCAACCGACGAGGCGGCGAAGGAACTCAAGGAGCAGGCCCGGAAGGACGACACCGACACAAGCACGCCCCACGTGGGCGGTTCTGGCGCATGGACTGAAGTCCATGCAGGGGTGGGAAAGCACATGGTTGCTGTCGGCGCAGGCAGCGAGTCACGCCGGGGAAGCGGAGGCCGTTCCCTGAACTGAGCGACGACCCCGGACAGATCAGCCACCTTTGGGCCGAACCCACACTCGACCAGAATCGCGCGGCCGGCTTTCCGCCACATGTCGATCATGCGAGCACACCCTGCACCCCATTCGAGTCGCGACGGGGGTGAAAGGCGGGCCCTGCGCGGACGTGCGGCAGCCTGCGGGGGACACCAGGCCACGCGGCGTCATGCCTAGCCTGATCCGGCAGCGCGACGACGGCCACCCAGAGTGGTCATACGGGTGGGCAAGCGCAACGAAACCCTCCTGCGTGGCCTCCACCGAGCCGGGGTATGCGCATTCGGCGCCTGCGCGCGAGGCTGGTGTCATGGCCAAGCACCGCATGATCGTCTTCCCGCCGTCCAAGACGGGCGGTCGGCGCGTGCAGGTCGACGGCGACATGCCCGTGAGGGCGTACAGCTTGCAAGATCTCAGCGTGTTCCTCGAACGTGCCGGCATTGAAGACTGGACCGGGGTGAACCAGATGGCCGAGGACCTCGTCGAGGCGGCCTAGGACCTGATCGAGTGGTGTGGCGGCGGGGCAGAGGCGTGGGGGTCCTGACGAGAGGCTGCTGAGGGAGGGGCCGTCGGATGGGAAGGGGCGAGCGTCTGTGACTACACCGCACATCGACTACAAGGACTTGTTCGCTTCCACACCCACTCCGTACCTGGTGCTGGGACCCGATCTTGTGATTCTCGATGTCAACGAGGCATACCTGCATGCCACCCGACACGATCGGGATCACCTGGTCGGCCGATATCTCTTCGACGCCTTCCCCGACAACCCGGCAGACCCGGACGCCGACGGGGTTCGGAACCTGAGCGCCTCCATGCACCGGGTCCTGCGCTCGAAGGAGCCGGACACCATGGCGATGCAGAAGTACGACATTCCCGTGCCCGACCGCCCGGGGGCGTTCGAGGAGCGGTGGTGGTCCCCCATCAACACCCCCATGCTCGGGCCGGATGGAGAGGTGGCCTTGATCATCCACCGTGTGGAGGACGTGACCGCGTTCGTGCTCGCCCATGCTGAGCAGCCACAGTCAAGGCAAACGGTCAGCGAGTGGCAGGCCATGGAGACCGAACTGTATGCGCGGGCGCGGGAGCTCCAGCTGGTGAACGAGCAACTGCGGCAGGCTCACGCCAGGGAACGGCAGGTCGCCGTCACCCTCCAGGAGGCCATGCTGCAGTCGCCGGACCTGGACAACCACCGAAACGTCGCGGTGCGTTACCTGCCCGCGGCCAAAGGGCTCAACGTGTGCGGCGATTGGTACGACGTGGTGGACCTGCCCGACGGCGGCTTCTCCGTCGCCGTAGGCGACGTCGTCGGCCACGGCCTGGAGGCCGCCGCCGTCATGGGTATGCTCCGCAGTGCCCTGTCCGCCGCCGTGCGCGCCCTGCGCGATCCCGCCAAAGCAATAGAGGTCCTGGGCCTCTATGCCCGCTCGGTCGAAGGGGCACTGGCGACCACCGTGGTCAAGGCCGTTGTTGACACCCGCCACTGGCACATCAGCTACAGCAGCGCCGGCCACCCGCCACCGGTCCTCGTCCGCCCGGAAGGCACCTGCGTGCTGCTCGACCAGGCCACCGATCCGCCGCTGGGAGCCCGCCCGCGCCATACTCCGCGCCCCAAGGCCGCCGTTCCCTATGCCCCCGGCGGCACCCTCGTTCTCTACACCGACGGGCTGATCGAGCGCCGCGGGGAGGACATCGACGCAGGCCTGCACCGGCTCACCGATGTCCTGGCCGCCAACTGCCGTCTCAGCGCCGAGCACTTGGCTGACACCCTGTTGTCCCGCCTCGGCGTCAGTAGCGGCGGACACGACGACATCGCATTGATCGTCGTCCGCCTGTAGGCCCTCTCGTAGCGCCAGTACGGGCACGTCTTGGGCGTGCCGTATCGGTCTGCGCCGAGAGGCCGCCCGAAGAGCAGCCAAGCGCTACCTGGCCGCGGAGATCGCCGAAGCCGTCGGCATCCAGGTCCATGATCTGCCGGGCTTACGGCTGAGCGCCGAGGCTGGGGGAGGGCAGCCGGCTGTCCGGTTGCGGTTCGGAGCGGCCGCAGTTACCTCGCCAAGCAGGCCTTGCGTGTCACAGTGAGCGTCGTTGCTGGGAACGGATATCTTTCGAATCCCGCAGGCCCGCCTCGGCCGCACCCCTCATCGGGCGCGGCGGGCCACGTGCCGCAGACGGGGCCCTCTCCGCCTGCACGCCGGCGCGGGACGAGTGAGGCTGGTGGCGTGGCCGAACGTCCCGTGATCTGTGCCCGCTCCGATTCCCGAAGGATGCGCACTGGGCGTGGCGGCTCGTCGATGCCTGCGGTGTGCTCAGACAGCGGGGGCGTGTGAGCTATGGCTGACGCCGTAGACGTAGGTGCTCATCGTTCCTCATCCCGGCGGTGGCGCGGCCGTGCGGTTTCCCTCTCGTGGCCCTCGTCGCGCGCCTGCTGGAAGGCATCGGAGTCGGTCTGCGCAGTGCCGGACAGGGCCCCCTTCGTCCTGGCTTGACTGCCTGAACCGGTGAGCTGGCCGCCGGCGATCTCCGGCAGTCCGACCGGCTTGCGTGGGCCTGCCTCCAGGTCCACGCGGTTGCAAGCCTCGGCGAACCGCAGGTAGGTGTCCACGCTCGCCACTACGACCCGCACATCGATCTTCAGGATTTCGATTCCGACCAGGGAGACCCGCGCGAACGCGTCGATCATCAACCCTCGGTCGAGTACTAGGTCCAGTACGTCGTACAGGCCACTGGACCCTCCTCCGCCTCCGCCTTGCGCTGCCACCACGCTCACCCTGACCACCTCCCTCGCCTATCCCGTGGCCCATCGCCCCAGTCCGGCGGCCGCATCCGGATGAGATGCACGGACGCGACTGCCACCGGCGAACCTCACCAAGTAACCCCGCTCATTTGGATCAAACATATGTGCGGTCAGCGCAGCGCCGGCCGACGGTGCGAATGTCGCCGTGTTCGTCCGTGATCACGTCGACCGCCCGGCCGTCGAGCGGCACCCGGGGCCGCAAGGTCCCTGCACGTCGACGACGCGATCCGCGCACACCGCTGGTACAGCGGCACCGTCGCCCAAGCCGTCGAGCGCCGACGCGCCTACCGGCGCAGAGTGAGCGTCATGGATGACTTGATTCAGTGGCTGCGCGTCCAACTCGATGAGGACGCACGGATTGCCCACGCGGCCACCGACGGCCCTTGGTCCGTCAACGACGAGTCGATCATTGCAGCGGACGGAACGGAGGTCGTCGCGGGCGATCGGTCGGGTGGCAAGGCGTCGGTGTTCGAGTCGACGGCGGATGCCCTGCATATCGTGGAGCATGATCCGGTGCGGGTGCTGCGCGAGGTCGACGCCAAGCAGCGGCTGCTGTACGAGTTCGAGCTGCGCGGGAACCACGTCCGACGGACGGAATTGCCACCCACAGGTGGCGTTTGGGACGACCTGCTGCGCATGCTCGCCCTGCCCTACGCGGGCCGGCCCGGCTACCGCGACGAGTGGCGCCCGTGACCAGCGCGCGTATGACGGTCCATCTGGGGTTGCCGTTCGACGACCAGGCCGAGATCGTCACCGACGTCCCGCCGGCGGTGCGCGCCGAGCCGTAGCGCTACCCGGCTGAGGAAATCGCAGCCGCCGTCGGCGTCCGGGTCGATGATCTGCCGGGCATGCGACTGACCGTCCAGGCAGGCGAGGACGGTCGGCGGTGCGGCCGGCGGTTCGTCTGACCAGCTGACAGGCCCCTCACCCGAAAGGGGTCGGCGCACCCGGAGCTACCTGACCAGGCACGCCCCGCATGTCACAGTGAGCTCGTCACGACATCTATCTCACCCCTCAGGCCCGCCTCGCCGCTCCCTCCCTCATGAGGGCGAGGCGGGTCACGTGCCGCAACGGGCCCCTCCCCGCATGCCTGCCAGCGTGGGAGGAGTGAGGCCGGTGGAATGGCCGAACCTCGTGTGATCGTGTCGCCGCCTGACAAAACAGGCGGTCGGCGTATCCAGATCGACGATCAGACCCTTGGCACCGCGCACAGCCTGCACGATTTAAGCGTGTTCCTGGACCGCGTTGGCGTGGAGGGCTGGGATGAGGTGGAGGTGGCCGAGTCGCTCGTGATCGAGTGGCACGGTGGTGGCCCGGAGGTGTGGTCGGCGAGACCGTGAGAAGGCCGAGGCGCCCTGCCACGTGTAGTCGGGACGATGAGATCAGCTGTCGCTGCTCAGCCTGCGGGCCAGTTCCTCGCGAATGTCTGCCGTGAGGCTGCCGGTGGTACCCAGAATGATGACCAACTCGGCCACGTGCCGCAGTTTGGTGTTTGTGCACATGGATGTCTCGCGGAGCAAGTCCCAGGCATCCGCCGGTGTCAGGTGTCCAATGGCGACAACGACGCCGATGGCCTGGTCGATGACCGCGTGGGAACACACCGCACGCTGAAGCTGGGCAACCTTGGTCTGTAGCTGCTGGATCTCGTCGGCAGCGTGGGTTTCCGGCTCCTGGACCGGGAGAGGGAGCTTGTGCGAGTGGCTGTGCACGTTGCCTCCGAGGCATGGGGGGCGTCCGCGTTCCTGGTGCGCCTGTCCAGCCTTGTGCCAGTTACGCCTGCGTCTTCCCTTCACCCTCACACTGGAGGCGACTGGGGGCAACAGGGGCACCACCGACGCCACGGTGAGCAATCGGCTGGGCGCGGGTGGCCTCAGACGCGGGCTTCCGCGGTCGCCCGGCGGTGATCATCGGCGATCTGCAGTGCCTGGGTTTCCGACACGATCCCGCTGTCGAGACCACAGGTGCATCGCACCACTGCGCGCCCGGTCGGCTCATGCTCGACCCACCCGCCCCGATGGGTCTTGTTCCGGGTAATGCCGTTCACGATGGTTGTGTGTTCCACCATGCATCCATGCTCACCCCGGAGGCGCGCAGCCCGCCAACGCCATGCCCGCCGAATGGGTCCGTACCGCGGCACCGTCGGCCGCACGCTGCTACGTGCCGCGCGGCGAGGTAGGTGCGGAGCCTGACAAGCGGGCACCCTCGCGGAGCCTGACGGAGGTCATGCGGGCCCGCCCCGTGGTCAGGCCTGTGCCATCAACCGTGAGTGGGTGTCGCCGAAATCGGAGTGGTCTGGGTCACTCTTGGTATGGGGTGTGCCCGGTGATGCGTGGGGTCCTGCGGGAAGGAGACCCTTCTCCTCAGGGAGGCTGACGTGGTGCGTGATCGAATGGGGCTGGCCGAGGTCCTGGCCGCGGCGGAGGATGCCGCGCCGGTGGCTTCTGTCGACGTGGTGGCGCGCAATCTGCGAGACCGGTTCGGCGCGCGGTACGTGTCGTTCCTGTTCGTCGACATCGTAGGCCGGCAGGTGGTGCGGGTCAGCGAGGAGGCGGATACGCAGCAGGGCCGCCGGGCCGAGCAGATCCCCTTGCCCGGCAGTGTCTACAACGAGGTGCTGCGCACCCAGAAGCTGGTGCAGGCGCAGGACGGCGGGAACGGGAAGGGGTATCGGGTGCTTGCCCGGTCACCAACCGCGGCGACACGATCGGCGTGCTGGAACTGTTCCTGCCCCGTGTGACGCAGGAGGTGCTGGAGCAGGTCGCGGAGGCTGCGCACGCGCTGGCCTACATCATCGTCACCGACCGCCGCTTCACCGACCTGTACCACTGGGGCCGGCGCACCACGGCGATGAACCTGGCCGCCGAGATCCAGCGTCAGCTGCTGCCCTCGGCTGCCTGCTGCGACGCGGCCGAGTTCATGGGAGGACACCACCTCACCGAAGAGCAAGCCTTCGACGTGCTGCGCCGCTACTCCCAGGAAAACAACATCAAACTCCGCGAGGTTGCCCGCCGTGTCTGCGAGCAGGGCAGCCTGTGAAGTCGTTCGGGCGACCTTTCGCTTTTCAAGCCGTGTGTTGGCAGCCTTTGGACGGTCACGCGGGTCGTGGGACACCGGGGCCGGCCAACGGTAGCGCTGCTGTCGGCGTACGGGTTGGCGTTTAGGGAGGCTGTGCTCAGCGTCGGAGGGGCTGCTCTCGTCGCATGCCTTCGGTCATCTGCCTCCGGGCGACGAATAGAGCTGTGTCCAGCTCCCGGGTTCCAGTGATCACGCACAGTGTGTAGGACGCGTCGTCCAGGTGTTGGGCGGTCTCGGCGTTGTCGTCCGCGCTCAGGCGGCGCCTGAGCGTTTCACATCGCATCGTTCGACCAGCTCCCGCAAGAGCGAAGTATGCGCCATGATCACCCTTGCCTCCCGCCCACTGCGGAGCAGCCAGGTGGCTCCGCCGACGGCCAAGGCGACCGGCCAGTCCAAAGCCCCCGCTTCGGTCGGTGCTCTGAGGCCTCCGTAGAACGCGGGTCTGAATCCGTCCATCAGTGCACCCACCCGGCTGCCACTGCTCCCGCAAGTCAGCCGTCCTGCGCCAGCAGCAGAGCACGGCATTCCTCCACGTCGTAATCGGCCGCCGGGTACTGGGGGTCCAGCGCGCGCAGGTATTCCAGTAGGAGCCTGCTGATGGCCCAGTTGCGGTACCACTTGTGGTCGGCCGGGACCAAATACCAGGGGGCGGCCAGGGTCGCGCAGCGGGTCAGGGCCGTCTCATACGCCCGCTGGTAGGCCGGCCATCGGGCCCGTTCGTCGATGTCGCCGGGGTTGAACTTCCACCGCTTGTGCGGTGTGTCGAGGCGTTTCAGCAGTCGGCGCAGCTGTTCGTCGTACGAGATGTGCAGGAAACACTTGATGATCGTCAGCCCGTCGTCCGTCAGGGACGTCTCGAATCCGTTGATCCGGTCGTAGCGACTCTCGAGCTCGGCGATCGGGGCCAGGGAGCGGACCTTGGCGATCAGGACGTCCTCGTAGTGTGAGCGGTCGAAGATGCCTATCTCGCCGGGGCGCGGGAGCGCCTTTGCTACCCGCCAGAGGAAGTCGTGCTGCCGCTCCTCGAAGGTGGGGGCCTTGAAGGCGTGGATGGAGCAGCCCGCCGGGTTGAACAGACCGATGACGTGCTTGACCGTGCCGCCCTTGCCGCTGGTGTCCATGCCCTGCAGCACCAGCAGTATCCGTCGGCGGTCCCCGGTGGTCGCCGCCGCCCACAGGCGTTCCTGCAGGCCGGCCAGCTCCTTGCCCATCCGGGCGGTGGCCGCGAGCCCGGCGGCCTTGTTGTCGGGGCCGCCGGTGAGCGCGCCGGTGTCGTACACGGACAGGTCGACCGGCTCGCCGACGGGGAGGCGGAGCAGGTCACGCAGCGCCTCCTCGTCGCGCTTCCTCGCCATGGCGCACCTCCTCCTCGCGTCGGTTCCCCCGATGGTGCGCCGGGGCGACGGACCGTGCTACCCGTCCAGACACCGGTGCTCCGGCAGGCGACGATGGCGCGCCTATGTGGACGTCCGGGTGCTGGGTCAACCAGCGAATCGTCCGCTCTTCCTCCCGTCCGGCCTCGTCGAGCAGGCGGAGCCAGCCGAGCTGTGGCTCGATCGACTCGACCCACCACCCGACCCCGTTCAGAAGCAGGCAGGCGCCGATGGCGATATCGCGAAGGCCCCAGCCGCGGGCGGTCACGAGTGCCGCCGTGGTGAGGAACCGAGTCAGACGGGCGAACCATCCCTCATGGTGGTGCCCAGATCCGTGGCCAGCTGTCGGCGCCAGAGCAGATGTGTCGCGTGTGCGCGAGCGACCACCGGGAGCCGCGTCGCCTCGACCAGGTCCTCGAACCTGAGCGTCCCTGCCTCCCGGATGGCGGCCAGCAGTTCGCCTTGGAGCCGCACGGGGTCGTGCAACGGAAGACACTGGGACGACAAGAAGTCCAGGGCACTGTGAACATGCGGGCGTCACCCGGCCACCACTGAGTATTGCCAGCCGTAGACCTCGGCCGCTTGCGGGGCCGCCGCGAACTTCAGGACGTCCTGCGGCCCGATCAGCGGCTCCGGCCGGGCTGGTGTAAAGCTCGTCGAGAGCCACCTCCACATCGTGCTCCCTGCCACCCCGCACGCTCTTGCGCTGCGTGATCCTGACACTCCATCGAGCCGGGCCTCCGCGCACCTCGGGTCCACTCGGCCGCCCGGCGGGCGGCGCGTCTGAGCCTCGCCAAGCCAGTCAGAGACGCTGTACGGAACTCCGGCGCAGTCGCGACGTCGAGTTCCTCGGCCACCGACATCCGGCGGCTGCCGGAACCAGTGGTCCGAACGGCGACCGTGATCGCCTCGTGCACCAGCATCCCCTTCCTCTTCCTGGGGCCTTCCAGGAGAACGCCAGCGGGCTCGTAGTGTCCATGCGGACCGGGCACGGCCCGCAGTCGAAGATCTCGTGGGCTGTTTCTGATCCCTTGATCGTTCGTTGAGCAGTGCGTGGAAGCTCCCCGGCCGGGGTCCGGTGATCGCCGCAGCAGTGTCGCTGATTGCGCACGTGGGACGAGGCTGCTGGTGTCCTTCAAGGGACGGGCGGTGATGGTCGGCATTGCGGTGACCACTGTGATCATCGGTGGTGTGCGTCGTGGTGCCTGGCGCGTCCAGGTGAGCGTGTATGAGCTGTTCGGGGAAGTGGTGGTGCCATGCTGGCGCGCCGCAGGGGGCCGACAACCGGACGGAACGCAGGATGATCACACAGGCGGGCGGGGCGGCGGGCCCGATTCTCCGGCGTCGCCTGCGCAGCCCGTGGATCCGGAAGAGCCCGCGGAAGCGCCCGCGCGGTTGCACCATGCGCCCAGCGGTGCAGCCGCGTGGTGTGCGCAGACGCGGAGGCTACTCGTCGGGCTCGGAGACGCTGATGTCCGCCAAGACGGAGCCGGTGACGTATTCGACCGCCAGACGCTCACGAGCGTGGCTATGTTTTCCTCGGCGCCGCCCGAGCAGTAGCTCTCGCCATCTGGCCGCGAACGTGACCGACCGGTCAAGTCCTGGTCAGCGCGTGGCGTTGGTCGAGTTCGGCGGTGAGCACCTTCGGGGGAGGCCGTGGTTGATGATCACGAGGCGTCGGTGCGGGTGAAGACGTACTCATCGAGGATGATGCCGAGTGCGGCTGCTACGGGAATGGCCACCAGGGCGCCGATGATGCCCAGCAGCGCGCCGCCGACCAGGACACCGACGATGGTGACGATGGGGTGGACGTCGACCGCGTACTTCATTGCCCTGGGCATGATCAGGTAATCCTCGGCGAGGCGGAAGGCCGTGTAGAAGCCGGCCGTGAGTCCGGCGATGAGCAAGGACACGGACAGTGCGACCAGACTGACGATGACGCCCGCGAGGGTGGAACCGACGATGGGGACAAGGTCCATCAGGGCGACGAAGACGCCCAGCGCTGCCGGGTAGGGCACGCCGACGGCCCAGCACCAGGCGAATGTGGCGAGTCCGGCGATGACGGAGGTGGCGATGTTGCCCAGGAGGAACCGGCCGGTCCGGTTGAGGATTTCATCGGTGATCTCCTGAGCACGGCCGCGCTTGCTGGCCGCAACGAAACGGAGACAGAAACGCTTGATCACGGGAAGTCCCGCCATCAGGTAGAGCGTCACGATGATGACGATGACCAGTGAGGTGAGTGCGTTCAACACGGTCTTACCGGCACCGAGCAGTCCGCCCACGACACCGGACGCGCCTTGGGAGCTGAGCGCTTGCTTGACCCTGGAGACGATGTGGTAGCGGTCCTCCAGCCTTCCCAGCGCGGAGTGGTGGTCGTGAAGCTGCTGCAGCCAGGTGGGGACCGCTTTGATCAGCGCGGTCACCTCGTGTGCGACCGGCGGCTCGATGAGTGCTGCAAACCCGGCAAGGAAGAGCAACAACGCGGCGACCACCACCGCCACCGCCCAGCCGCGCCGCAGGCGGTGCCGGATCAGCCAGGCCACCACCGGCTCCAGACCGATGGCGACGAACAGGGCCAGAAGAATCAGTGTCAGAAGCTGGCTGACCTGAAGCACAGCGTGCAGGGTCAGCCAGGCCGCCGTGCCCCCCAGGCCGAGCCAGAAGCCGACGCGGAACCATCGGCCGTCCCGACCGGGCATCCCGCCCCTGCCGGTAGGCAAGCCGCCCGCCCCCGCGGACGCGCCGGATGCCGGTTCTTGCGGGCCGCTCGCAGGGCTGTCGCCAGGAGCCGGCCGCTTTGAACTCATGCGCGCACCTCCAGCGCGGGCAAGTCATTGGTGATGCAGGCGGTGAGCCAGGCCGGCGTGTTGCCGCGCTGGCCCGCAGGAGTCGCACAATCGCCGGATCAGCCACCTCACCGGCAACGGTCTCACGGCGATTGGGTCATGACCTGAGGTAGGCCCGTTGCGCGCGGCCGAGCGAGGGGCGCCTCTCATTCGTTCGGCTGGGCTGCCGCGTTTCTGAACGCTTCCGCGGTACCGCCTCCGGGCTGCCGGGATGAGGCGGTCTCCACGAAGCTGAACGGCGGCAGCGGGCCGTTGACACGGAGTTCGAGGTGCGGGTGCTTCTGGCGGAATTCGTCGACCGCGGCCAGGAAGTGCTCCGCTGATCGGCGCTCCACCAGGAAGGAGAGGTTGGCCGGCCAGCCGGGGCTGTGCGGTCCGGCGCTGACTGCCTTGGCAATCGGTGTCAGCGCCTGGTGAAGCAACTCTGCGTCCGTCGCCTCGCGTTCCTGGACGGCGGCGGCGATCATCTCCCCGCGGCAGTCGTGTCATGCATCCGCAGGGGCCGTAGGGCATCGGCCCATGACGTGCGCCCCGGTGGTCGGCGACGACGGTGGCCTTCATAGTGTTCTGCTTCTTCTTGCCCGAGACGAACGCGACGTCCGCCACGTCCGGCCAAAGGCCGGCGGACCTGGATCTCGGCGGCGTCCAGGCGGAGCTCGATGCCTTCGGCCCGGGCATAGGCGAACACGTCCGACAGGGTCCGCAGGCGCAGGCCAGGACGGTCGGGGACCGCGCAGCCCCGCTGGGCCAGGAGAGTACGTATCTCCCCGATCCCGCGAATGATGGTGTAGCGGTCGACGCCGCACAGCAGTCCCAGCACCGAGTGCAGGAGGTCGTGCCGCAGGCGGATGAAGGGGGCCACCAGTCGGTCGACGAAGACCAGCTGATGCCGGGCTCCGGTTCCCGCAGCCCGCCTCCTTGGCCTTCCCCGTGCTTCGTGACGGCGAACTTCGACACCGGCCTGCCACGGCTGGGCCAACCCCTCGATCAGGCAAGCCAGATGACGCCGGGAAACCCCCGTGAACAGCCGATGCGCCAGAACCGCCCGATTGGCCATGATCGCCACCAGCGGATCATGCCACCCACCAGTGGCAACGCTTCACCCGCTATCACGCACCAACTCGTCAGTGCTCCCCACGACCGCGTCATTCGATCAGGTCGATGGTCGAGCTCAGCGCCTCGAGTCAACCGGGCCGTCTGGTGGTGGCGGGGATGCCGTCACGTCCGCAGGTAAGCAGGTAATTCGTGTGCCTGCTCCTAGTCGCATGTCGCGATGGTCGCGCGGAAAGTGAGGGTCATGCCGACCGAGCCAAAGATGCCACAGCCGCCGCGCTACGAAACACCCGAGCAGCGGGCCGACCGCAATCTGGTCGAGCTGCTCCAGGAACTGCGCGTCGCCCAGACCGGTGTGCAGATTCTCTTCGCCTTCCTGCTCGGCGTAGCCTTCACCAGCCGTTTTCCGCAACTCAGCGCCTTCCAGCGCGGCATCTATGCCGCCACACTCCTGCTAACCGTCATTACCGCCGCAGTTCTCGCTACGCCGGTGGCCCTGCATCGCGGGCTGTTTCACCGCGGCGCTAAGCCCCGCATCGTGGCACTGTCTGCCCGGTATGCGGAAGCCGGCCTGATGTTCCTCGCACTGGCGATCAACGGTGCTGTTCTCCTGCTCATGGACGTCGTCTTTGGCCATATCGCAGCTATCGCCATCACGGCCGCGACCACTGCGATGTTCGCGTGCCTGTGGTTCGTGCTGCCGTGGTCTCTACGACGATCCTGAGGGGCGACCGCCCAGCGGACTCGTGAGGCTGGAGAGCCAGTGGCGCCTCAGCTGCGACGGCTGAGCAGACAGGACTGGGTCA
Organism: Streptomyces sp. NPDC046900; assembly: GCF_040644975.1. Taxonomy (NCBI): domain Bacteria; kingdom Bacillati; phylum Actinomycetota; class Actinomycetes; order Kitasatosporales; family Streptomycetaceae; genus Streptomyces; species Streptomyces sp. NPDC046900. Next base: position 14,957 of record NZ_JBEYXD010000090.1, read on the forward strand.
GCCAGGCGCACTGACAGCGTCTCAACGCTCCCATATGTCCGGCCCACCGCCCCGCCACTCGATGAGGTCCGCGTAGGACTCGACGATGTCCTCGACCAGCGGGTTGACCTCGGTCCAGCCTTCAATGCCGGCACGGCAGAGGAACACGCTGAGATCTTGCAGGCTGTACGCCGTCCCGAGGATCACGCCGTCGATGCGCACGCGTCGACCGCCGGTCTCGGACGGCGGATAAACGATCACGCGGCGTTTTGCCATAGCTCCAGCCTCGCCCTCGGGCGTCGCATGCGCATGCTCCTCCATCAGCGCGATGCATGGCCGCTTCCGCCATGCTTGCCCACCCGCATGGCAACGCCGAGTGGCCGCCATGCTGCTGCCGGGTCAGGCTGGGCGTGGCGCCGCGCGGCCTGGTGTCCTCCCCCCAGCTCAGGCTGCCGGAAGTCCGTGGAGAGCACGCCTCCCACCTCGACGGCACCAGGTGGGAGGCGCGCTCATCTGATCGAGATGCACCGGAACGCCGGTTGAGTGAAAAACGTCGTGTCTTTGGCCTGCCGGAGTCTGCTACGGCGACTCCGCCGTGTCCTGACGGGGCGCGCCTACTCGTCCGCCGGGTTGGCCGTTCCGTTCGATTGCCTGGCAGCGGGGACATACGGGCTGGGCGCTTCGCCCGTAGCGCCAGGTGAGCCCTGGCCGCGGGGACACGGTCCCTGCGGGTGGGCATATCGCTGCGGACACTCGGTCCGTGGCGGAGGCGATGCGTCTGGGCACCTCGTCGATGCGTCGAATGTACGTCGCCAACGGACGGATCCACCCGGTCGCCACCCACAGGCGTGCGGTGTCCCTGGCCGCGGCGTAGACAGGCTCCATGAGTGAAGACACCGAGCAGGCCCACCACCCCGGCGAGATCGTTCCCGTCTCCGGGATCTACGAGTGCGACTGCGGGCAGGGCCACGAGTACAGCACCGATGTGAAGGGCCACCGGTTCCCGCCTCTGCACCAGGAGTGCAGCGGTAGTGGCTGGAGACTCAAGGCGCCGGCGCATCCTGGCGCTTGAGCGTCGCGGCGACGTAAGGGGATGGTGCTGCGGCCGCCCGTAGAGCCGATGCTCGCCCAAGCACGCGACACGCTGCCCGGCCCGGGAGCGTTGCCCGGAAGCCTCGCCTACGAGCCGAAGTTCGATGGGTACCGCGCGCTCATCTTCACTCCCGCCTCGAAGTCCGGCAAAGTCCACGTGCAGCTGCGTCGGGGCAGTCTCGTCGAGGCCCGCTTCCCCGAGCTTGCCACCGCGGGTGCGCAACTTCCCGGCGGCCTGGTCCTGGATGGCGAGCTGGTCGTGTGGACGGGCGACCAGCTGCCGTTCGAGGCGCTCCAGCGTCGGACGGCGACCAGCGCCGCCGAGGCCAAGAGCCTTTCCCAGGCGCTGCCAGCGCACTTTGTTGCGTTCGAGGCCCTCCAGGTCGCCGGCGAGGAGCTGCCGCGTGTGCTGTACGCCGGGCGGGTGCGCGACTGGAGGAGCTGGTCACCGGGTTCGAACTTGGCACGCCATGGACGCTGTGCCCGAGGGGCACCGAGGCGGCGACCGCGCAGGAGTGGCTCGCCCCACCCCTTGAAAGAGGAGAACGCCGTGTCCCCTCCCCGCCGGCGACGACTCACGAGCAGGCCGCCAACACCGCCGTTGACCAGGCATGCCGCATGCCCCGACTGCCCACCACCCGCCCCCAGTTCCCCGACCTCGCAGAGACCGCCAGCCGCGAGTAGATGTCCTACCTTGGCTACCTCGCCGAGCTCCTCCTGGCCGAGTGCGACGACCGGGCCCGCCGCCGCTCTGAGCGCCGCATCAGCGCCGCGCGGACAGCATCCGAAGTTGCTCCCCGTCGAGGTCCTGGTGGGGGCCGAACCGAACTGATCCAGGCCTCCACGCCTACGCCGGCCGAGGCGAAGCCGACCCACCTAAATCGTTGAGCCCACCCGAGTAAGACCGCGGGTATTCGCCACTGCGGACGGAGCTGAGCGCTCCCGGCTGGGGTCGCAGCGCATGAAGCTGCTGACCCACGGTTCTGCTCGGCGGGCACGGAATCTTGGTACCACTGGTACCGTAGGTGTCATGCCGGATCCCAAAGGTTTGAATCTGCGCTTCCCGGACCCCGAGCAGCGAGCGGCGATCGCCGCTGCCGCCAAGCAGGCAGGGGTGAGCATGCAGGAGTTCATCCTGTCGGCCGCCTACGCTCGCGCCACCGAGGTCGAGAACCGGTTCCTTGCGGACTTTAAGGCCTCGATGGCCCACAGTGGCGACGCCTTCGCGGCGGAACCCAGCAGCATCGACCCCAGTCCTGAGCACCGATCCGCCGAGCAGGAAGCGCTGCACGATCTCCAGGACCAGCAGCGAGGCCACGCCGCGTGAGTCAGCCGGAGGGATTCCACCCGCTCGAGGTCACGTTCCTGCTGCACGCTGCCGAACTGCTCGACGGTGACCCCCAGGTCGACGACTACGGGTCGCTGTATGCCGCGGTAGGCCGGGTCAACGCCAGAGCGCTGGAAACTGACATCTACGGCTCGCTGCACCTCAAGGCGGCCGCACTGCTGCAGACCCTGGCGAAACTGCCGTGCCTGGAGCATTCCAACGAGGCCTTCGCCTGGCACGCCACCGAAGCCTTCCTCATGCTCAACGGGTGCCGTCTCGACTATCCCCCCAAAGCAGCGGTCGCCCTCGTGCGGGACGCCGCGTCCGGAGCTCTCGGCGTCGCCCGGATCGCCCGCCAGCTACGGGCCTGGACCAGCAGCTGAGCGCGCCTGCCGGACGGGCGCAGGGGACCCACCGCCACCAGGTGGCGGGTATCTCCACCCTCTGCGTCCCGATGTGGTGTGGAGCTGTGCGCTGCGAAGCCCCCCGAAGGCCGGACGTACCCCAGCGGGTTGCCGTCCACCCGCCCTCCGGTCTTCGTGCCGAGCCGGAACCGTGGGTTGGGGACCCGCCCCTGCGTGGCGATCCTCCGTTCGTCCAGGCGCCCGACAGACACCTGATCGGGTGGGCTGCGCAGGCGGCTCCGGTGCGGGTGGCACTTCTACTCCAAGATGCTGAGCACGCCCAGGCCGGTTGAGTCGATGAACGTCACACCGAGAAGATCGACGACTAAGCGGCGACGGCCCTGTTCGATCAGGTCGACTACGTGTTCCCGGATCTGCGGCACGGTGGGCACGTCCGCCTCACCGTGGACTTGTACAACGATGGATGGCCGCAGCAGGCGTGGTCCGGTTTCCTGCTCGCATGTCGGTATCTAGGCGCCCACGTTGGCGACGACCTCCGCCGACTCCCCGGCCGACTCCGCGGGAGTGCTACAGGCCGGCCTGGTGGCCGGAGCGATCGGATTCCCGGGAACTGCGACGTTGCCCGATCGAGGGCAGGGGTGGCACCGGCGGATATCGGTTCCTGGAACGTCTGCGGGTCGGTGGAAGGCACGACATCGCCGGCCGTGGCCGCGGTCTGCGCCACCGGGGTGTCCGCAATCGACCCTCACTGGTTCGGACTCGCCCCCGTCGAAGCGGTCAACCGGGCCCTGACCAAGGCGGGCCGTACCCTCGCCAGCCTCGACATGCTCGATCTGAACGAGGCCTTCACCGCCCAGGTCCAGGGCTGCCTCGCCGAATGGCCCGAGTTCGACCCCGCGATCCTCAACCCCGAGGGCGACGCCATCGCCCTCGGCCACCGCTCGGCGTCTCCGAAGCCCGCCTCGCCGGCACCGTCGCCCACCAACTCGCACGCCACGGCTCCGGCACCGGCACCCTCTGCATCGGCGTGGGCCAGGGCCTCGCCCTCGTCCTCGTCCTCGAACGCTGACACGGATTCGCCCGCAGCGCCGTCGATCCCGGCTGCGACAACCCCAGAACCGGTTGAGCTGCGCGACGGACCAGCCCGGCCCGTAGAGCGTTAAAGAGCGCCCGCCATGTCAGCGTGTGCCTGGTGCCCGGACGATCATCCCCGAAGCACCCTCGGGGCCGGCAGCCAGGCCTCCCGCGCGGGGACGGCTGATGCGGACGTACGGTGCTGGTATGTGCGCCATAGGGGAAGACGGCGCCGCCCAGTCCTACGGGTCCCGCCCCCCTTCGCCTGCCACCGAGTTGGTACGCCGGGCCGCGCTGGACCAGCTGCTGGAGCTGGCCGTGCGCGACACGGGCATGCACGCGGGCGCGGTCTTCCTGCTGGCGTCCGACGGGCGGGCGCTGCGGCTGGAGGTGACCGCGGGCATACCGGCGGAGTATCTCGCGCCGTGGTTCGCGGTGGCCCTGTCGAGTCCCGTTCCGGTGGCCGAGGCGGTACGCGAACGGCGGCTGGTCTGGCTCGGCGACCCCGAGGAGTTTGCCCGTCGTTACCCGCGCACGGCGATCGCCCTGCCGTACCACCATGCGGCGGCCGCGGCGCCGATCCTCACCGGCACGACGGTCTGGGGCGCGCTGCTGCTGTTCTGGCCCGGCTCCGACACCGCCGGGACCGCCGGTCCGAGCCCCGAGCGGGTTCGCGCCGTCTGCCGGCGCCTGGGGCGGTTCCTGCGCGACGCCGCCGACACCGGCCACGCCGTCGGTCCCGGACCGGCACCACGCAGCCTGCTGCAGGCGCCCGCCCTCAAGCGGGCACCGGCCGAGGCGCTGGCCGCGGCGGACTTCGCCGAGCGGCTGCCTGGGGGCAGCTGCTCCCTCGACCTCGAGGGCAGGTTCACCTACGTCAGTGCCACCGCCGCCGCTCTGCTCGGCCGGAGCATCCACGATCTGATCGGCACACGCCCCCGGCAGTCCTTGCCCTGGTGCACCGACTCGGCCTTCGAGGACCACTTCCGCGCCGCCGTGGTCAGTCGCAAGCCCGGCTACTACGCCGCCATGCTCCCGCCGGACCGGTGGCTCGCATTCGAGCTGTACCCCGACGGGTCCGGGGTGAGCGTCCGTATCTCGCCGACCGATCCGGGCGGAGCCTCTCAGACTGCGCCCACCAGGACGAGGGCGCCCCACGGCGAGCCGATCCCCCTGGGAGAGGTCTACCGGGTGCTGCACCTGGCCGCCGCCCTCTCCGAAGCCGTGGGCGTGGGCGACGTGGTCGATCTGGTCACAGAAGAGATGCTGCCGGCCTTCGGAGCCCGGACCGTGGCCCTGCTCGCGGCCGAGGACGGCAGAATGCGTGTCATCGGCTGTCGCGGATACCACCCCCGGCTCCTGGAGCAGTTCGACGGAGCGCCACTGACCCTCCCGGCGCCCGCGGTCCGGGTCCTCACCACCGGAGTGCCGGCCTTCTTCGCCACCTTCGAGGAGCTGTCCCATGCCTACCCGCCCGCCCCCCGCCAGAAAGGTCAGCACGCGTGGGCCTTTCTGCCACTGATTGCCTCCGGGCATCCGGTGGGCTCGTGCGTCTTCGCCTTCGACCGGCCCCACCCCTTCCCCGACCAAGAACGGGTCGTCTTCACCGCACTTGCGGGACTGATCGCTCAGGCGCTGGAACGAGCCCGCCTTTACGACACCAGCAAGGAGCTCGCGCAGACCTTTCAAGCGGCTCTGCTCCCCGCCTCGCTGCCCGACCTTCCCGGACTGGATGTGGCCGCCCGTTACCTGCCCAGCACCCGCGGCATGGACATCGGCGGCGACTTCTACAACGTGGCCCGCGTGGACGACACCACCGCGGCCGCAGTCATCGGCGACGTCCAGGGCCACAACGTCACGGCCGCCGCGCTCATGGGCCGGATCCGCCCCGCCATCCGCTCCCAGGCCCTCGCCGGGGCCACGCCGGCGCAGGCCCTCGCGCAGATCAACCGCTTGCTGGTCGACATGGATACGGGCCGCTTCGTCAGCTGCCTGTACGCCCATCTCGACCTCGCACGCCACCGGGCCGTCTTCGCCACTGCCGGGCACCCCCCGCCGGTTCTGCGCCACCCGGACGGGCACGCCGAGGTCCTCGCCCTACCGCCCGGACTGCTGCTCGGCATCGACCCCAACGCGGACTATCCCTCCACCGAGATCCCGCTGACGGCCGGCACAGTCCTCGCCCTGTACACCGACGGACTCGTCGAAACACCCGGGGTCGACCTGGACGACGCCATGGCCGGGCTCGCCGCCCAGCTCGCCCAGTCCAGGCCCCAGCCCATGGACCAGCTCGCCACAACCCTGATCGACCATGCACGGCACACCGCCCCCCGGACAGACGACATCGCCTTGCTGCTCATCGGGCTCACCACCGCCGAGTAGGGCACCCGCGGGTCCCACGGGGCCGGCCGACGGGCCGACCAGTCACGGTGCAGCCGCAGGACACGCGGATGGAGTCGATCAGCATCGTCGGCGCGCCCTCGCGATCCGCTCCGGCCTGCGTGTGGAGAAGCCCCGCGTCCACGCAGCGCACCAACCAAGATCACGGCCTTCCGCCCCGCAGCCCCGCACGCCCGGAGAGAGTGCCTTGACAGCACGAAGAGGGCAGCCATGATGGAAACCATGGAAACTAAACTAGTTCCTTCAGTTTCGGAACATAGCGGGCAGCGTGCTGAGGTGATCGTGGAGGCGGCCGGCCGACTGTTCCTCGCGCCGGGCTTCGCGCGGGTGAGCATGGACGATCTCGCTCGTGAGCTCGGGATGAGCAAGAAGACGATCTACCGTCATTTCCCGGACAAACGCAGCCTGCTGACCGCGGTGCTGGAGCGGCAGTTCGCAGCAGTGGAGCGCACGCTGGTGACGGCGGTCGAGGACGCGGAAGGGCAGCCGTTCGATGTGCGGGTCCAGCGGCTCCTGATCGCGGCCGGCAGCGAACTCGGGCGGATCGGCGCGGCTCAGCTCGCGACCGGGCGGGGCGGGGATGCGATGCTGCGCAAGTACGTGGAGGAGCGCACGGACGCGGTGGTCTACCGGCGGCTCGACGAGCTGCTCCGGGACGGACACCGGCAGGCACTGCTGTCGACGCCGCCCGAGCTGCTCAGTGAGATCATCCGCGGCGCGTTGGAGCGGCTGCTCACCTCGCGGTTGCCGCTCGAGCTCGACTGGACCGCGGCGGATCTGCTGCGGGCGACCGTCGACACCGTGCTCTACGGGACGATCCGCTCAGCACGCCCCGGCACCGACGACGACCAACTAGGGGCGGTCATTGCGACGGCCCGCGATGATGAGGAGGAGGCGGGCCCATGACTGGGTCAACCGGCAGGGTGGCATTGGTGACAGGGGCCAGCAGCGGGATCGGTGCGGCCACCGCCCGCGTTCTGGCCGAGCGAGGGATGCGCATGGTGGTCAACTACCTCCGCAGCAGCAAGTCGGCCGAGGAGGTCGTGGCCGACATCGAGGCCGCGGGCGGCCAGGCCATGGCCGTGCAGGCCGATGTGCGCGAAGTGGCGGCGGTGGAGAGCATGGTCGAGCAGGTCCAGGCAGCATGGGGCGGCATCGACGTACTCGTGCACAACGCGCTCATCCCGTATGCGGTCAAGTCGTTTCAGGACATGACGTGGGAAGAACTGGGCGGCAAGCTCGACGCCGAGATGCATGCGGCGTTCGCGGTCACCAAAGCCGTCCTGCCCGCCATGAAGGAACAGGGCTGGGGACGCATCATCTATCTCGGTACCGGCCTCAGCCGCCGGCCCCGGGAGGGCATGATCGCACTGGGCACGGCCAAGGCCGCACTGGAGCAGTTCGCCCGGTACCTCGCCCAGGAACTGGGCCCGCAGGGCATCACGGTCAACATCGTCGCGCCCGGCCCGGTGGAGTCCCGCATGGCAGCTGACGTGTTCGACGATGCGCAAAAGCAGCGGCAGGTGGCCGCTACCCCCCTGGGCCGCCTGGCGCACCCGGCCGACGTCGCCCAAGCGGTCGCCTTCTACGCAGGCGAGGACAACGCCTTCATGACCGGAACCACGGCCGCGGTCAACGGCGGAATGTCCATGTACTGACGCGTCACTGTCCCCCGCGCCCGGGCATACCGTCCCGGTCGGCACGCACCCGGCACACCGACCCCTCAGCGCCATGGACCGCAGCGCCCCCGATACACGGGCGCATGACGTGACACGAACGAAGGAAAAAGGTTCATGCACACCATTGATCTCGCCTATGTCGGGCGGGGCCTGCATGAGGAACTGGCCGCCTACATCGCGGACCAGCAGGACTACTACGCCGACGAGGGCGTCCACGTCGCGCTGCGCGACGGCTGCACCTGGGACGAGGAGCGGCTGCGCCGTGGCGCCACCATCGGGCTCGGCCGAGCACTGCTGTCCCGACTGACCGACGGCACCCCCTGGGTCGCACTCAATGTCAACACCCACCGCCCGCTGTTCTGGTTCCTCGCCCGCCCCGGCCTGACCTCGCTGGCCGACCTGGCCGGCCGACGGCTGGCGGTCCACGCCCCCCACACCGCACCCGGGTGCTTTACCCGGATCGTGCTGCGCAAGGCAGGCCTCGACCCGGACCGCGACCTCCACACCATCGTCCGCCCGCCCGGCGACTATGGCATGGACCTGCGCCGGCTGCGCAACGGCGAGATCGACGCCGCCTTGGTCGGCAGTACCATGGCACCGGAGGCGGTAGCCGCCGAGCACGGCTGGCAGGTGTTGGCCTGGATCGGCGACCACTTCCAGATCCCCACCGTGGGCGTGGCCGTCGACCCCACCTATATCCACCCGGACGACCCCGCAGTCCAGGCCGTCCTACGAGCCCACCGGCGTGCCCTGCAGGTGATCCGCACCGACCCCGACACCACGGTGCGGCACATCCAGACATTCCTCCACGGACAGACCGCAGGCGAAGCCCGAGCCCACTACGACACCTTCATCGCACCGTATTTCACGACCGACGGCCAAGCCGACCTCGCCGTCGGCGCCACCGCGATCACCGCAGTCGCCGCCGAACTCGGCGTCCCCGCCACCGTCGCCGCAACCGAGTTCTACCGCACCGCAACCACCACACCTTATTAACCTGTGCGGCGGGGGCGTGGGGTCGTTGACTTCTTCGTTGGGTGCGGCTCTTCTCGAGTGATGTGTTGAGTTGGGAGAACGCTGCTCGGGGCCGTGCGCGGGGTAGCTCGTCTCTACCGTGGGGGTGGAGGAGGGCAGCTGATGGGTTCGCTGTTCGAAGAGTTGGAGGCTCGCGAGGCGGCTGCCCCGGTGCGGGTGGAGGAGCTGGAAGCCGAACTCGCTGGCGGTGTCTGCCAGGTTGGAGAAGGCCCGGGAGGGTCTGGAGCGACTGCGGATTACGCGGGAGACGGTCGCCGAGGTGCTCGGCGAGATGACGCCCGAGGCGCCCGCTGCCCCGCCGCCACGGGTCGGTCGCCTGCCGGTGACGGGATGGTCTCTGCCTATGCCGGGGTATCACGGCAGGTGATCGGGGTGCTGACCGTGCCGCACTGGCAGCCCGGGATGGGATCGGACGTGCTGCCGTCGGTGTACCGGGACATCGTGGAGGTGGTGGCGGACGTGCCGGGGCCGGTCCGCGCCAAACAGACGCTTGACCCCGAGCTGGTCTGTCTTCCACCTGCTGCGACGATCCGCAGATGTGCGCGGTTGTTCGGAGCTGTGCGTCGGCGTTGTCACGCAGTTAGACACTCATGTCGTAGGGACCGTCGTGGTTCATCCCTTGACTGTGAAAGCTACTTCTGCAGGAAGGATTGCAGCATGGCTGTCACTTCCTGTGGCTTCTCCTCTGTCACGAAGTGTCCCGAATTCTTCAGGACTCGTCCGTCGACGTTCACGGCGTAATGACGCCATTGGTCGGCCATCATTCCGCCAAAGGAATCCTGCGCGCCGACGGCGAGGATGGGCATCTTCAGTTTGCCCCGGGCAAAGAACTCCTTGTTCTGCTGAACGTTCGCGCGGAGCTGACGGTATACACTCATCCAGGCCGTCGTGCGGCCGGGCTCCTTCAGAAAGTGGGCGTAGTAGTCATAGTCCGACGGCGTGAACGGTGACTTGTTGCCCGCCAGCCACTCAGTGATCATATCCTGGACCAAGACACGCTCGTTACCGGCGATGAGGTGTTCAGCGAGAGGCAGCTGGAACATGCCGAAGTGCCACGGCGAGGGCTTCTTCGGATCAGCGTTCAGAGCGGGGAAGCTGTAGACGCTGTCATCCGGAATGGGGGCTTCCATCACGGCCATGCGGCGCACCTCCGACGGCCACTGCGCCGCGTAGGCGTAGGCGACCCACACACCAATATCGTGACCGACTATCTGGACGCCGTTGTTGAGCCCCAGCTGCTTCAGCAGCTGATGCACGTCCTTAGCCAGTTGCGCGGCCTGGTAACCACTCTTCGTGACCTGTGAGTTGCCAGTGCCACGCAGGTCGACGGCGATCACGGTGTGAGTCCTGGAGAGTGGGCCCATCTGCTGCCGCCACTGGGCCCACGTCTGAGGGAACCCGTGGATCATCACCACAGGCGAGCCTTTGCCGCCCTGCATGTAGTGCATACGGAAGCCATTTACTTCCGCGTACTTGGACCGAAAACCAGCGGGTGGTTGAGATTGCGGGTAAGGCGACGGAGCCACCATGGAGCTATGCCCGCGACTCTCGCCCCACGCTCCGGAGCTCGAGGTGACGGAGATCGCCAGGAGAGCCATCAACGCTGCGATGAGCGCGATGAGCCTGTTGGTCTTTCCTATTCCGATGCCCATTGATGCACCTACCCGGAGTCGGTATCTCGTTATGCGTCGCTAGACGTGTGAGGACGGAGAGGCCACCCATCGATCCGGCACAGCACTTACCGAAGATCTCACACCACAGGCTGTCTAATGTTTCTCAAGCCCATCCAGACGGCAAACTGGACCCAATAATACGGAGACGGGCTAGTACTGCAATCACAGTTAGGGCGTACGGTGTGATTGAGCGTCCTGGCGTATGTGGATCTTGGTTTGTGTCAAGTCGAGTCATGGCGCGCTGTGTTGGCGGGGTTACATGCGCGGTTCGCTGCGCGGTTTGCCCGCTCGGAGCCGCGGGACCGGGCACTTCAGTACATGGCCGGGCCGGTTGCGCCGTTGGAGCGTAAGAACGGCTGGTCGCTGGCGGAACGAGCCGGTGAGGAACATCCGATCGGGATGCAGCGGCTGCTGGGCGAGGCTGACTGGGATGCTGATGGGGTCCGCGATGACGTGCGGGACTTCGTTGTGGAGAGCATTGGTGACAAGAACGCGGTGCTGATCGGTGACGACACCGGATTCTTGAAGAAGGGCACCAGGTCGGCCGGCGTGCAAAGGCAGTACTCCGGTACTGCAGGGGCTTGTATTTCAATTAGGTACGGTTCACGGGATCGCAGGTACGCCAACCGCGTTTCAGGGCTGCGTCGAGCAGGGCCCTGACAGTGCCCGGCTCGTGCAGGTTCAACGTTCTGCCGAGCTCCGTGCCGACGGCTCCGGATGACATGAGGTACCCGTCAGGGACAAGCCTGTCGGAGCCTGCCTGGAAGACGATGCCAAGACGCCCCCTCGCTTTGAACTGGCGGTGACGAGGGTTTCGCAGCAGTCCTCGTATTGACCGTTGCCCAGGGCGCGGTGGGTGTGGCTCAAGGTCCAGAGGAAGCCCTCCCCCTCGACCACGAGACGTCGTGCCCTCTTATCGCTGCGAGCCATCCGCCAATGCTAGCGAGAGCCCGTTGACCAGCGCGATCAATCTTCAGCGTCAGAGAGGCCCGCTCAGCAATCCCCAGCTCGGCCCCTCCCTTCAGAGGAACTGCACCCTTCTTCGTTCGCTGTTTTGCTGCGTCTGGTTTGCGGACTGTGTGCACGTCGTAGCGCGAGGTGGGCCGGGCGTTCTTGCGGCCGGGTGGTCGTCCCGGGCCGGGGCGGGAGGGTTTCGGTGCTCTGGCGGGGCAGGCAACCGCCCGCCCCGCCGGCGTGCCCAAACCCGCCCGACCCGGACCCGGACGCGCACTCGGCTCGAGAAACCGCAGGCAGCCCCACGACACGAACCCGGAAAGACCGTGAAACGAATCGAAACCCTCACCGAACACATCCGCCTGAAACAGCAGCGAGGGTAAACATCAAGCTAAAGCGGGGCTCAGTACGTCACCTCTGTTGCGGCGTGGGAGTAGACCAACCTAGGCCAAGTACCCGGACGGTGGCTTCGACACCGCGTACTACTGGTCGATCAAGTCGCTCGCCGCCGCATACGGCGACCACCCTGCCTACCGAGAGGAATGGAGACCATGACCGCTGAGCGTGTCCGTGTCCTTGTCCTGCTGCTGTTCGGCGACCAGGCGGAGATCGTCGCCGACGTCCCGCCGGCCGAGCCTGAGCGCTACCCGGCCACCGAGATCGCCGACGCCATCGGCATCCAGGTCCATGATCTGCCGGGCGTGCGACTGACCGCCGAGGTCGGCGAGGACGGCCGGCTGTCCGGCTGGCGGTTCGCCTCACCACCTGACAGGCACATCACCTGAAAGGGGGCGGCGCAGCTGCAGCTACCTCGCCAGGCAGGCCTCGCGTGTCACAGTGAGCTCGTCACGACATCTATCGCACCCCTCAGGCCCGCCTCGCCGCTCCCTCCCTCATGGGGCGAGGCGGGCTGCGTGCTGCAGAGGGGCCCCAATGAGCATGCGCGCCAACGTGGGAGGAGTGACGCTGGTGGAATGGCCGAACCTCGCGTGATCGTGTCGCCGCCCGAAGAGACAGGCGGTCGGTGTATCCAGATCGACGATCAGATCCTGGGCACCGCGCACAGCCTGCACGACTTGAGGGTGTTCCTGGACCGCGTCGGCATGGAGGGCTGGGATGAGGTGTATGGGGCGAGTCGCTCCTGATCGAGTGGCACGGCGGAGGGCCAGAGGTATGGTCGGCGAGACCGTGAGACAAGGCCCAGGCGCCCCGCCCCGCCGCGTCTGCGGGCCGGGCGGCCTTCGCTCGCGGCCGTTGGCCGGAGCCGGATCACCACTCCGGCCGCGCACACCGCTGGTACGGAGCCACCGTGAACCAGACGCTCCGAACGGCGCTCCTACCGCAAGGCCGACGACCGCTGACCGGTTTGGCCTCCGTATCAGAACGAGTGACCCATGCATCGCCCGAAGGGCTTTCCGTGTACCCAAGCACGTCCCTCCGCTTGCCGCCGGTGCGACAGTGAACCCGGGCGCCATCCAGCAGCGGGTCGGCTCCCATCAGGCCCGCCTCGTCTCCCTCACACCAGCGAGGCGGGCCCACCCGGGCCTACCCAACCGTTTGGACAAACCCGGCGCGGCCAAACTTCCGGACCACCGCCGTGCCACTCGATGATGTCCGATTCGGCCACGTCCAGCTCGTCCCAGCCCACCAGCCCGGCGTATCGGAGAAACACCGCCACATCGTGCAGCGAGTACGCCGTGCCCAAGATCTTGTAATCGACGCATACCCGGCGGCCGCCAGATCCACAGGGCGCCTCCACGTTCACGCGACGCACGGCCATGGCCATAGCTTCCCCTAGGCAACGCCCGACCGCATTCCGAGGGTGTGATCTTGGAGATGCCGGGTCAGCAGATCGTCCAGGTCGGAGGCGGTGAACTTCCACTGGAACGGCTGTGCTGTTTCGTTGCGGCGGTCTTCGAAGGCCCGGAGCCGGTCCCTGACCTGGACAAGGTCGGTGAAGTCGTTGAGTGAGACGACCTTGCGCGGGACTACGGAGAAGTAGATCTCCACCTGGTTCAGCCAGGAGGGGTGCATCGGGGTGTGGACCATCACAGCGTTCGGGAACGCTGTGGCCAGCCGGTCGGCGGCCTTCTTGCCACGGTGGGAAGATCCGTTGTCGTCGATCCAGAACACGCGCTTGGCGCTAGGGTTCCTGACCCATGACCTGAGTCACCAAGTTCAGGAACGGGTCGATGCCGGTGCGCGGTTCGGTGCGGCCGTGCACCTTGGCCTGGTGGACGTCGTAGGCGATCAGGTAGGCCAGGGCGCCCCCGCGCCGCGGGTGTGGTTGACCCGCATCCGCCGGGCGGGGAGCACGGCGGCATCGCTGGGCGGCCTGCGTGACATGAGCGCGGCCGTCTGCTGTCATAGCCGTAGTGCTGCCGGGCACAGGGGTGGTTGCCCGGGCCGGGCGACGTCACCGGGCAGAAAACGCCGACGGGCGCCAGAGGCCGCACCGCCGACGTCACGGATGCGACAGCGTGAGCGGACCACCGCCGAGAGCTCGGCTGAGGGGGAGCCGGCTGCTGCCGCGCAGTGGCTGAGCCCGTCGTGGGCGCTGCGCTGGGTGACACCGCCGTGGGGTTGCAGGTCATCTCCGAGCATCTGCATCTTGGTTCGTTCGATCTCTTGACCGACTGCCGTGGCCAGCGTTGTCAGCGTTCCCTGCTCGGCGACGATGTCCCTGGGCTCGACGGCGTCGGCACGCACGGGCTCGGGGTCCGCGAGGTCACTGCTGGTCATCGCAGCACGGCATGCCGCACCCCGAGCGCGTCGAGGATCGCCAGGTGTGCGAGAAGATTCCTCACACTCCGTGCTCGAGCCGACTGAGAACAGGAAGCGCCGACGATCGGGCAAGAAATCAGAGCAGGTCAGGACAGCGGCAGTAAAATGAGGCCAGCAGCAGCGCCAACGGCAGTTGGGCGGCGAAAAAGATGGAACGGTATGGGCCCGTCCCGCCGGGGTCGAGACGTCTGCCCCTCGCAACGCGGGACAGAGAACAACTGCTGGTTTCGGCGGCCGAGAGCGTTGTTGGCGAATTGGGCGCGGCGGCCGCGACGGTCTACCTCAAAGTGCCGGACACCCCGTATCTGCATGCTGCTGTCGTGGCGGTGACCGCCACGGGAGTGGGAGCGCCCGAACGTATACCCCTGGATGACAGCAGCTGGCCGTCGTCACGGGCGTGGCAGTCGGGCCTTGTGGAGACCGCGACTGTGGACTTCGTAACAAGCCACCCGGACCTGGCAGTCTTCGCACCTTTCCCACTGCAGGCCGCGGCCGCGCCGCTCTTCTCGCCGACCCGCCGCATCGGGACGCTCTCGGCTTTCTGGCTGCTCGTAGGTGGCGAGATCGCTGAGTCGGCCCGGGAGCGACTGGCCGTCGCGGCCTCGTCGCTGGCCGGCGACCTGGACCGGTTGGCCGATCATGGGACATCGATGGTTCCACCCCTGGTACCGCACGTGGTCACTGTGGAAGGCGAGGGGGCGGGCGTCGAAAGCATGACCTCATCAACCGCTCCGCTCGTCTACCATCTGCACAAACTCGCCACGCTGCTGGCAACGACGGTTCACACCCGGGACGTCGTGGAGATGTCCATGGAGCGCGTGTTGGACGGATTCCAGGCCCGTGCTGCCGTCGTCAGCCTGGTCGATGGAGATCGGCTCCGCGTAGCTTGCAGCTCGGGCTGTGCAAGGGAATTCATACGCACCTTGCATGGCTCATTGCTCGCTCAGCGCAGGCCGGAGACGGAGGCGGTGGAGCGACGGCGCCTGGTCCTGTACGGGCCTCGGGACACACAGACAGCCGGCCGGTTGCCCGAGCCGCTGTCGGACCAGGAATGCTTCTGGATGGTCCTGCCACTGATTGCCGGGCGCAGGGCGGTGGGTGCCCTGTCGATGGCGTTCGGCGTCGAGCGCAGGGACATCGTCGCCGAGCAGGGAACGCTGACAACGCTGGCCACGGCAGTCGGTCAAGCGGTCGAACGAACCAAGATGCAGGATGTTCAGCACGCGCTGGCCGATGACCTGCAGCACGCACTGCTGCCACCCGTGCTGCCCCAGCCGGCCGGAGTGGTGAGCACCAGCAGGTACGCATCGGCGACCAGCGGAATCGAACTCGGGGGAGACTGGTATGACCTCATCAAGCTCCCCGAGGGCCGGGTCATGATGGTGATCGGGGACGTCCAGGGGCACAACACGGCCGCCGCTGTGGTCATGGGCGAGCTGCGCAGCGGCGTGCGCGCCTACGCGACCGAAGGACACGACCCCGGAGTCGTGCTCGCCCGGGCGAACCAGCTCATGATCGGCCTGGAAACCGATCTCTTCGCCACCTGCTGCTGCGCCTGGCTCGATCCGGACACCGGCAGGGCGCAGATCGCCACCGCTGGGCATCCACCGCCTCTGATGCGCACGGCTGACGGCCGAATGCCACCCGTCTTCCTCGACGCAGGCATGCCCCTGGGTATCGACTCGGAGGCGACCTACGAAGTGGCGGACCTGCAACTCGAGCCGGGCACGTTGCTCGCCTTCTACACGGACGGTCTGGCCGGTCTCGGAGGCGATGTGGACCCCAAGGCGGTGAGCGCGGCCTTCGATAACCCCGGGAACCTTGAGTCCGTCGGCGACCGACTCATCAGGGGCTTCAGCGAGGCGCCCCTGCGGTGCTCCGACGATGCGGCGTTGCTTCTGGTCGTCTACGAAGGACCCTCGGCTGAAGCTCAGCACAACGTCCGGCAGTTGAGGATCCACCGGCGCGATCTGCACGGAGCCCAGCAGACGCGCAGACTTCTGCGGGAGTGGCTGGCCGGGTGGGAGCTGTCCTCCATGGCCGATGACGAGGAACTCCTGGTGTCGGAGGTCGTCACCAACGGCCTGGTCCACGGTGACAGCGACGTGTACGTCTACGTGCACAGGTATCCCGAACGCATACGCGTAGAGGTCCGCGACAGCGATCCGCATCTCGCGCAGGCCGTAACGGTTCCCCGCGAAGAGGACCAGGCCGAGGGCGGGCGAGGACTGGTCATCGTCTCCGCGCTGGCATCGGCATGGGGCAATTCACCGAGCGGACGAGGGAAAACCGTGTGGTTCGAAATGCCGATGCCGGATGCCCACGGCGCTGATGCCTAACGACGGCACACCTTCGCGTGATGTCTCCGTGCGCCTGACCGTCGACCAGGCCCGTACGGCGACTCGGACGCCGACGGTGGCCACGGTGTCGGTGTGATGGGTGACGTGCAGCTGGACTGTTCGTGGCTTGGGTCCATGGCGTCGAGGTGGTGTTGCGGAACAGGC
>NZ_JBEYXD010000091.1:0-30914 GCF_040644975.1 Streptomyces sp. NPDC046900
ACTCGCCCTCCG
The DNA here is from genome assembly GCF_040644975.1 of Streptomyces sp. NPDC046900. NCBI lineage: Bacteria > Bacillati > Actinomycetota > Actinomycetes > Kitasatosporales > Streptomycetaceae > Streptomyces > Streptomyces sp. NPDC046900. Next base: position 13 of record NZ_JBEYXD010000091.1, read on the forward strand.
GACCCTCCACCGCACCGGCGGCCGCCGGACGGCCCTCCGCGTCGCGCACCCACGTCCGCAGCGTCTCGGGATTGACGTTCAGATCGGCCGCGACGTCCTTGAACGTCCGCCTGCCCGCCGAAGCCCGCCACAACGCGATCGCGTCGGAACGGAACTCCGCACTGTACTTCGAGGGCCGTGCCACGTAGATCTACACCTTCCAGGACCAAGAAGATCCATTATCAGGTGTCCACACCGCGGGGTGCGCCTCAATGGTGGTGAACCTTTCCTTTGGTGCCTGGCCGGTTGTGCCAGGTTGGTGAGCGCAGACGTACGGAGCCAAGCGCTCTGTGTTCTCGGGCCGGCATATGGGGCAGCGACATTAACTGCTGCAAGTAGCCCGGCATAGAGATAGTAAAGCGTGTGGAGTCTGTTGTTTCTCTCGAATGATGTCTTTTGCTCGAGCTGAGATTCACAGCCGGGCGGTGTGAAGCACTCAACCGGCGGTTGGAGTGGCGAACCGCCCTTGTGACACCAGGCGTGTGCGCACGTCCTGTTGCGTGCACACAGCCCGCGGCGAGCGCGACCTTGACGACATGGCAGGGTGGCCGTCGTGATGACGCGGGACGAATTGTTGAGCACCCTTGCGGGGCTGCGGCAGGCGCGGATCGGTGCGCATCGCGCGCCGCACAAGCCGTTGCTGGTGCTGTGGCTGCTGGGCCGGTTCGTCACCTTGGGGAGTACTGCGGTCACCTATGACGAAGCCGAAGGCCCTGTCAGCAGGCTGATCAACGATTTCGGTCCGGCGATGACCAACCCGTCGCAGGCCAAGCAGCGGGCCGCGATGCCCTTCGTGCACCTGGAACGTACCCTGTGGGACCTGTGGGACCTGTGGGACAGCGGCGGCCGGCCGATACCTCCGACCGATCCGGATCGGGGAGGGTGGCTGCGCGCCCACGGCGCCCATGGCCGGATGCGCCCCGAGGTGGAGAGGCTGCTCGCCGACCCGGGCGCCGTGGCGGCGGCTGCCGGGCTCCTGCTTCAGCAGCACTTCACCCCGGCTTTGGAAGCACCCATCTGTGACGCTGTCGGCCTCGAGGTGACCAGCTGGGCTGCGCATGCGATCTCCGTCCCGGGGCAGAGAGTGCAGCGGGTACGGCGGCCGGGTTTCGTCGAGGACGTCCTGCACGCCTACGCCTACGCGTGCGCGTTTTGCGGGTTCGACGGCGCCATCGGCCGCAATCCGGTGGGTGTGGAGGCCGCCCATGTGCGCTGGCACAGCCAGGGCGGTCCGGACGTGGTGAGCAACGGGCTGGCGTTGTGCTCCCTGCACCACGCGCTCTTCGACCTCGGTGTGCTCGGACTCGGGCCGGACCTGCGGATCCAGGTCTCCCGCTGGTATGTAGCCTGCAGCACGGCCGGGCAGGCTGTCGACGCCCTGCACGGCAGGCGTGTTGCGGCGCCTCGGCCCGGCCACTCGGCCATCGGTGCGCAGTACGTCGACTGGCACCAGCGGCAGGTCTTCAAGCGCCCCGCAGCGCACGCTGCATGACCTGTACCAAGGAAGCGTCCCAGGTGCACGGCCGGCCTTTCAGTGAAAGTTGCGGCCTGCGGGCGTCAGCTCATACCGGCCAAACTCCGGTTCGGCAGGTCTCTTCAGCGATCGCCGCGCCCGCATGCGCCGCGATGGCCAGCCGGGTACTGCGGCCGGTGCAGTCGGGCGCGCACGGCACGCGTTCTGCTCGACCCAAGGGTGTTGACGGTTGGACGACCGGGGGAGGGTCTGTTTGATCCCGCAGGTAAAAGCATTGGCCTTTGATCGCGAGCGTGGGGAGGAGGGCCATTTGGGCCGGTCGGGGTGTGCGGCGCTAATGTGGCCTGCCTGTAGCTGGAGTCGCCGTGGCTGTCGCTGTGACCTATGACGCATGTATGCTGAGACCCGCTAAAAGCCGACAAATCGGCAATTTCCGTGTGTCTTGCTGATGAATACATGCGCCCATGTTCTATGGGCGAGAGGGATGGGCGCAGACATGAACGCCTCGTGGTCGTGGCGCAAGTCGTCGTTCAGCGATGCTGCGGGCAACCAGTGCGTGGAGGTCGCTTGGACGGGGCGCGATGTCCTGGTGCGGGACTCCAAGGCCACGACGACGGGGCTGTTGGCGTTCAGTGCGCGCTCGTGGAACGCGTTTGTGGCGGCGGCGTGCGCGGAGCATGCCGGACCTGCGCACGGGTAGCGGGCAGACGCGACGCCTCCCCGCGCGCAGGCGGTTGGCAGGGTGTGTGCATGAGGTGCTGGTCAAGTGCCAGCAGCCTTCGCGTGCACCCTCGTTCAGCGGTTGGGGCTGCCCAGTCGGCCGGCTAGGGCCAAGCCTGCGGTGGCGATGGCTCCGGCTGCTGCCTTGCCGGAGTCGTCGGGAGCCAGGATCAAAATGGTGATGGCTGCGCCCAGGGTGGCGATCGCCACGATGGTGGCGGCCACGGCATTGGCGCGAGGCAGGACGGGAATGGTGCGGAATTCTTCCCTCGGTTTCCTCGGGGAAGGGTTGAGCTCTGACATGGTGTGCTCCAGATGGCCCGGGACTTGATGGTGCCAACTGCCGTGCCGCTTGCAGACGGACGGCTGTCTGCTGGGGGAATGCCCTGGCCGCAACGTGGTCATTCCTTGCGTGTTCGATATGCCGCTGTCGCGGCACGGCGGTAGTCCGCTGCCAGGTGTCCCGCTGCGCCCGCCTTTTCGACGCTCTTCCGATTGCGATCCGGCCACACGCTAGGTAGCAGATTGGTGGTTTATCCCGCCTCCTGGCGGAGAACACCTACCTGAGAGCGGTTGCGTCTGCGCGGCTTGCTGCCGTCTTCACCAGCAGCGATTGCCAACGTGCACCAGATGCGCGACCGTGGCCCATACGCTGGTCTCCGGTGGCCCGGGCGATCAGCATGGGGGCGCACCCGTTGCAGCGGGTCCGCTCCCGCTGTGGCTTCGCCTGTGCGGAGCCACAGTCATGTCGGCGTCGAATACGCCGTGCGCCCCGTCGTTGCCTCCGTGCGCCCCTGCGTGCCGCCCCACCGCCGCCCTGGAAATGCCCGGCCCCACCCGCGATACGGCCCGGCAGGCGGTGTGCCGGCCCTGCCCGGCCGGGCGCCGTGCTCGCCGGGAACGTGCACCGAGAGGGGGCACACAAGGGGTGTGGCCGTGCCGGGTCAGCCGTTTCCCTCGGGCGGCACGTGCAGGTCGTGCGGCTCGGTCTCCAGGTGCTCGGCTATCTGCAGCAAGATCTGCGGGACCCGGTCTCCCTTGATGGCCTGCTCCTCCAGTTTCCAGAACAGCTCGAGGTAGGAGACGAAATCTTCGGTCGCCGTGCTGACCGTCGCGGTGCCGCGGAGATTCTCCAGATACACGAACGGCGACATGTCCCCTTCGAACTCGAAGAGGGTGAAGGGCCCCTGGGAAGCGACATGCACACCCCGGCTGAACGGAAAGATCATGATGTTCCGTCGGGGGTGGGCGGCCAGTTCGGCCAGCCGCCGCAGCTGCGCGCGCATCACGCCGGGCCCGCCGACCTGCCGGCGGATCACCGACTCGTCCAGAATGAAGTAGGCCTCCGCGTGGTCGCGGTCGAGAGCCTCCTGCCGCAGCATGCGCGCCTCGAGCATGCGTTGGTGCTGCTGCTCGGAGAACTGATCCGGGGTGTAGGCCCGGATGATCGTCATGGCGTACTCCTCGGTCTGCAGCAGACCGGGCATGACCAGCGGTTGGAAGCTCCGCGTGACGGACGCGGATGACTCCATGGCCAAAAAGCCGAGGAAGTCCTTGTCGTAGATGTCCCGGTACTCGGTGAACGGCATCTTCCGGCTTCCCCGAGCCAGGTTGAGGAGCCGCTCCACGGCGGTCCTCTCAGTGATCCGGTACAGATCCAGCAGCGGGCGCAGATCGTTGACGGAGACACCCACCTCTCCGGCCTCGATCCGCAGCAGCTTGCTCGGCGACCACTCCATCCGCTGCGCTACCTGCCGCTGCGTCAGGCCGGCCGCCGTCCGGTGCTTGCGCAACTCTGTGCGCAGCTGCAGGCGCTGTATCGCGGGGCTCCCTCTGCTCGGCGTCGCCATCCATCCCCCCAACTGCGATATAGCCGATTGTCGCATCACTGAGTGGCAATCAGCCGACCTCAAGAGCGCATAAAGCAAGCCGTCTTTATGCAAGCTTCCACCCGCAGCCGCACCGCCTCCCCTGTCCCACCCGCCCCGCCAGCCGCGGCATGGCGGCCGAGCAACGCCCAACGCTGCGTTTGCAGCGAGCCGGAGAAGTAGGCAGCGGTTCCGAAGCGGCCCGAGTCCAGAACCACCAGACAAGACACACGACTGAAATCCGCCCTACGCACCCAGGTGCACCTGTGCTAAAAAGCGCTGCCCCTGCGCCCCGCCTGCCGACCCAGCCGCCCTGGCGGAACCCGAACACGCGGACAATCCAGGGTCAGAAGCCTTCCCCGCACGCCCCGGCCCCCAACGCTGCATCCCGAAGGCGGACAGGCCGGCGCGGCGTACGGCAGTGGGCCGCCGCCGAGGAACCCGGCATGCCTGTGTCCCGGCCGCCGCGCACCGCGCGGCCGCAAAGCAGCGAGCAGCACATACCCGCCTGGCACGTCAGCTGCAGCGGGCCCGGCCGTGGAGCCCTGTGTGCCACATCTGCGACGGACGTCTGATCAGCGGTGCGGCAGTGCAAGCGGCAGATAGCGCCGATTGCCACTCGCAGCGCGGGAAGAGGCCGGCCAGCGCCGCTGGCCGCCGCCTGCTGCGGCCCGGGGCCGCGCCGCGTGGCACGACGAGCTGCTGCCGCTGTCCTCGCCCTGGCCGGGACGGCCGCTCAGACACTGACGCTCCGACAGCTCGTGCCGGCCGGCCTCGCAGCGCCCGAGCCCGGCAGCTTTGGCCAAGGGTTGATCTCGACACTGCAGGACAGGCGCACCGGTCCGGTGACGGGGTACCGGTCACCGGGAGCCGGTCAGGCGGAGGATTCGTGACTGCCCATGAGTTGCTGGATCGCGGCCAGGATGCCCTCTGCGGCGGCGGGCTGGGCAGCGAGGGCGCTCAGGGGGAGCGAGGGCCAGCCTATGTAGCCCTTCTGGCGCTGCACCTCCAGTTTCTTCTCCCATTCGGGCACGGCCGGCAGCGACTTGGCGAAGGCGGCCGCCTGATCCGGGCCGAGGTGGTGGGTGACTGATCCGAAGCTGAGGGCGAGTTCTTCCTTGGGAGGGGTCTCGTACAGGGACAGCGTCCAGATCGGCACCTGCCGCCCGGCGACGGGGTAGGAGGCGGACATGCTCGGGTAGGTGGCCGTTCCGCCCTCCAGCCGCCCCCTGGCTGCCGCGTGATCGAGCAGTGCCGTCGCGATCTGCCTCAGCTGCGGGGCGAGACGCGTGCGGAGCGCCGCGTCCATGTCGGCACGCTTGGTCCTCTGCGTGCTGCGGCGGCCGGAAGGGGACTTGGCTGCGGTGGCGACCTCCCCGTGGATGCGCGGGACCAGGACCCGGAGGTCTCCGCTGCCCCGGTACTGGGTCAGTTCGATGGCGTACACGTCGGTCTGCCGCATCTGCCGGTTCAGGAACTCGACGATCGCCCTGAGCTCCAGCGGGATCCGGTCCGCGACGAACAGCAGCCGCATCTGGCCGGCGGCCAGCCGCTCCTCGACCGTTGCCCAGAACTCTTCCGGGGAGCGGTCGCCGAGGAGCTCCCCGTACGCCTCTTCCACCGGCCGGCCGTCCGCGGCGCAGGTCTCCTCGAAAGAGCGCTGGAGCAGTGCTCCAGGCCAGTAGCGCGCTCCGTTCGCTGCGTAGTCCAGCATCTGACCCACGACCTCGCGCCGGATACGCGTGTCGTTTGCCCGCTTGACCTCCACCAGCGTCGGCACCCCGTCGGCGTCGACGAAGAGGTGGTCCAGCCAGTACGCCGGCGCACCGTCTGCGCTCGTTGCGACACCCATCTCCCGCGCCACCAGCACGAGTCTGAGCGGCTGGCCGTCAGCCAGCGAGCCGAAGTCCAGGATCCTGGGATGGCGCGCGAGAAGCTCCTGGAACTCCGCCTCGGTCTCGAATGCGGCCTGCTCCAGGGCCTGCAGATCCGCGCCCAGAACGAATACCGGCTGATCAGCCACGTGCTCCCCCTGTGATTTCGCGGTCGCAATCAATGATCGCTTCCCCATGGCGGCCTCCTGTGAGGAAGGCGGCGAGAGCCTGATCGTAGAGTCGGCTCTGGCTGCAGACGGACGCATCCGGCAAAGTCCGCGCGGTGCAGTTCGCCTCGAAGGAGCCCGGATCGGCGCCTGCCGTGGATGCGGTGAGTGCGGCTGCACTGCCGACTGCCCTGAGTCCGTGCGTGTCCTCTCCCGTTTCCAGGTCCGCGCGGTGGGGGACTGGAGCGGCGTCGTCCGCCGGTGCCGTCGGCAGGTGCATCCGGCCTCGCCGCTGGGCGGTTGTTCTGTTTGCCTTCCAGGCAAGATCACGGTTGCGACACAGGTGTCGATTATGTGTAGGTCGCATGGATAGCCTGTGTCATCGCCCGGGGGCTTTTCCAATGCGGTGCAGGTCAGGGGCGACAGGAGGCTGCTGTGGGGAACGTCCCGGACGTCTGCGGGACGAGTCGCGAAGCGATGCGGAGTGAGCCTCTTGTGCCGAGTGGGGTGGCGGTTGTGCGGGCGCCGGTGTTGTCGGCGGACGGGACGGCGCCTGCACCGGCATCGCAGGTGCCGGGGGGGGGCTCCTTCGCCTGATCGAGGAGCTCCGCTGCCTGGTTGCACTGCCAGAGCAGTGCAACCATGCGATGTCAGTGGTGGTTTGTAGGGTGCAGCGCGCTGGGGGCGGGCTGGACCGCGCGGGTGGCGCGGCATCTGCCGCGCCTGTCTGCGGGCGATAGGGGACCCCGGACGGGTGGGCCGTGGGTAAGAGGTGGGGGCAGGACGTGGATTTCGGGCCGTATGCGGACTGGCAGCGGGCTTTGGAGGAGGCCTTCTTCAGTCCGGACTGGGACGGCCACCCGGTCGTCATGTATGTCGACGAGCCGGTGGCGCAGCAGCTGCAGGAACACTTCCGCCTTGCTGTGCCGCTTGGGGAGGCCGTGCGCCGGGTCGTCCGGCCCGGGGAGGCCAGGCCCTACCAGGCCGTTGAGCGGTACGAGGCGTCCAAGAGCGCAGGCAGCGAGGATGCGCCGGCGGTGCTGCCCCTGCTCGCCTGCTCGGTGGTCGCCGCGACCCGTATGGCCCATGACGGGATGCGCAGGGCGAGCAACTACCACAGCCACTTCTCCGAGCTCCTCGCCGGCAGGGAGGGCGTGCTCACGTCGGCCGACTACGCGGCAGTCGCCGAGATGTGGCAGCGGCTTGCTTCCTGGCAGGTCCAGTGGGGCTCCTACCGGGGCCTGTGCACGATCCCGTCGCCGGGCGACCTGCCCCGCAACCAGGCGCGCATCGGCTACGCCCTGTCCCAGGCCGTGCTGCGGGGGACCGACCGGCAGCTGCTGCCGAAGTTCTTCGACGTCATGAGAGCGCGCAACAGGGGGGCGTGGCCCCAGCCGGGAGCGGCCCTGGCGCAGGGTGCGCGCCTGTGGGACCAGGCCGCGAAATTCACGCCGGCCTTCCAGAGGGCGCTCGACCACCCTGAGTTCCGGCCGCTCGTCGAGCGGCTGCTGGGCCGCCTGGCCGATGTGTGGGACGGCTCCCCGCACTACGTGGCCCACGGGACCCCGCGAGGGGAGCTCCTGGTGCGGTTCGAGAACCGGCGCCTTGGCTGGCTGGCCAGGCTCCCGCGCCCGGGAGCGGACGCATACCAGCTGGCTGGGGGTGTCGCGCTGCGGCAGCTGGGGGAGACGAACTACTACGCGGTGGACGGGCTGGAGCTGCCCGCCGACCGCTCCCTGCGCGCGGGCGTGCAGCTGGTCGGGGAAGGGGTTGCTGTCAGCCGCCCCGCCTCCTCCCTGGTCGTGCTGACGCAGAACGAGTCGCTGGACTGCCGCACCAGCGTGGACAGGTTCGTGCCCGGCGAGGACCACATGGTCCTCGCGGCGCCCGAGGCTGCCCGCGATGTCGAGGCTGTGCTGGAGAAGGCGGCTTCCCCCAGGCCCGCGCCCAAATCCTCGCTGTCGTGGCTGCCGCAGGGGTGGGTCCTCTACCCCCGGGTGGTCTTCGAGGACGCGGTGACCCTCAAAGAGGCCATCCGCGATGTCCAGGGGGCGCTGCTTGCGGTGCAGCCCGCTCCGCAGTTCAAGGCGGCTTTGCAGGGGGGACTGCTCCTTGCGCCCAAGCTCAGCAGGAAGCTGTACCTGGCCGGGGGCGAGCCGGACCTCGTGCTGCCCGACGGCGCCTCGGGCGCGGCGGTACTCGACGGGCAGCCGCAGGATCCGCCCTTCCAGGCCAGGGGAGTTCCGATCCCGCTGTGGCCGCGGGGACTCGAGCCGGGCAGCCACGTCCTGGAGGCGGAGGGGAGTGTCCTGGCCTTCGCCACGGCTGACGGCGCCCCGGGCCTGGCGGAGGTGGAGCAGCCTGTCGGATTCGCCGCTGCCGGCGCTGAAGCTGCGGCATTCGCCTCCCCGGGCAGCGGCGCCGGCCTGGTCCGCGGAGCCGGCCTGGGCACGTCCGGCTCGGGCGCCGCGCCCCGCGTGGTCCTGTGCCGCCGCCGGGCCCAGGAGACCGTCTTCGCCTCCTCGGACGGGCGGGCCTGGCGGATAGCCGAGCCCGCCACCCCTTCCTGGTGGTCGAGGCTGCCGCAGGCGCCTTCCGACTACCGCTTCGAAGTCGACGTCCGTGCCGGCGGCGGATGGGTTCTGCAGCTGCGGCAGGGCGAATGGTGCGTCGAACCGGCCTATCCCGAGATGCCCTCGTTCGCTCCCGGCCCGGAGCACCGCGCGTGGGCCGATGCCGTACTGGGCGCCGCGGATGCGGGCAGCGGAGAGCTGTGGGACGCCTTCGTCGATATGGCCCGGGAGGCCGCGGAGTGCTGAGTATCGGAAATCTGCTGCTGCGGTGGGCGAGTGAGCTCGGGGGCGGCAAGGTCGCGGACTTGAGGGCCGGCGTGCTGCACGCGGCCCGCAGCAGGGGCATCCCCGTACGCGAGGGTGCGGACGGCCGATGGCTGCGCGATGTCTCTGCCCTCGGGCACGTGGACGTGGACTGGCGCCGAGGGCTGTGGTCCGCGGCTCCTCCAGTGCTCACGCGGGTGCCGTTCTCTGACGGCCTCGCCGTGCTCGCCGGGCGCCGGACCGCATCCTTCGACCAGGCGGTCGATGCCGCCGTCGATGAGTGGGCTGAGGTCCTCTGGGTCGAAAACGAAGCAGCCGACGGCGACATCCCTGTACCGGACACGCTCTACTTGCAGTACGACGCGGCAGAGGACCTGCCCCGCGACGCCGGGCGGCTGGGATGCGCCTACGCTCCCTGTGCGGCACTCCAAGCGGTGTCTCTCCTGCCCGAACTGGCAGCGGGCCCTGCAGCCGCCCCGCCAGGAATGGGCAACATCCACACCGTTGAGCGGTACAACCTCGGGACGCGCGAGTACGAGCCTGCCCATTCACACAGCGAAGACGGCCTGTACCGGTGGCGGAGCGCAGACTACGCACGACTCGTCCAGGTCAAAAGAGGCGGCCGGTTCCTCAGCACGGAGCACGAGTACGGCGTCTATCTCGAGCACGAGCGGCTGGGCAGCAGCGTGATGCGGTGGCAGCCCGAGGGAAGCACGGGACGCCAGCGTGTAGGCCGCCTCGCAGTCGACTGGGGAGCACCCCTGCCGCCTCTGCACGCCCGTGCAGCCGTCCTCTGCAGCGGCCTGCAGCCGCGGTTCCACAAGCTGGCTGAGACCGTCCGTTACGACAACGTCCCCCTCGCGGCCGCCGAGGGGCTGGCCAAGTCCCTGCACCAGAAGCTCGAAGTCCAGAAGGCCGATGCGGCGCCCGGGAAGGCGGAGTGATGACTGATTCCACCGAGCAGGCCCGGCGGCCCGAGGCCGCGGACATCCTCGGCAGCTTCCAGGCGCTGCGCGACACGCTCATGCGGTACTACGACACGCCGTTCGCTGTCGAGGATCCCTCAGTCATGAAGGAGCGGCGTGCCCTTTTGGACACCGATGGCGGCGCCTGGCGGGAACCGCTGCTGGAACTCCGTCCGCAGTACGCCCCGAGCGGCGTCCCCGTCGCCGGGTCCTTCCGTGCCGCAGGCGCGCACCCGCAGGCAGCAGATTTCGCCCAGTTCGCCCTCCCCAGCGGTGTAGAGCAGCTCTACCGGCACCAGCACGACGCGCTCGTTGCCGCATGCCGCGACGGCCGGGACATCGTCGTCACCGCTGGCACCGGCTCCGGCAAGACGGAAGCCTTCATGCTGCCGATCATCGCCGATCTGGTCGCTGAGTCCGCTCGGTGGCCGGGCCGCGGCGCCACTCAGGCCGCGTGGTGGAGGGGGAACGGCGGCTACGAGCCGAGCCGAGTCGGCGAGGTCGGGCACCAGGCCGCCCTGCGCGCCCTGGTCCTCTACCCGACCAACGCCCTCGCCGACGACCAGCTGGTACGCCTGCGCAGAGCGCTGGACAGCGACGCCGCCCGCGACTGGCTGGAGCGGAACCGGTCGGGCCACCGCTTCTACTTCGGCCGCTACACCAGCGCGACGCCGGTGTCTGGGAGCGCTGAGGCAATGCCCGCCCTGGACCGGATGCGCTCGTACATGAGAGAGCTCGACGAGCGGGAGCAGCGCGCCGCCGGCCATATCCACGATTTCACCCCGCGGGTCTGCGGTGCCGAAATGCATGCCCGTTGGGACATGCAGCACGCGGCCCCGGACGTCCTGGTCACCAACTACTCGATGCTCAACATCATGCTCCTGCGCCCGCAGGAGGCCCCGATGTTCGAGGCCACCCGCCGCTGGCTGGATACCACCCCGGGGGCCCGCTTCACGCTGGTTCTCGACGAGCTGCACATGTACCGCGGAACCGCAGGGACAGAGGTCGCCTACCTGCTCCGCAAGCTGCGCCACCGGCTCGGGCTCGAGAGCGCACCCGAGAAGTTCCGCGTGCTGGCCGCATCGGCCTCTCTCGAAGCGGGCAGGGACGACGAGTTCCTGGAGTCGTTCTTCGCACTGCCGCGCGGGCGGCACGTGGTCGTGCCCGGAACCCTTGCACTGCCCGAGCCCGGCTCCACCGACTTGACCGCCCATGCCCAAGACCTGGCCGCTGCGGCCGAGGGCGACTTGGCGACCGAGCCGGCGGGCCGCCTGCTGCAGGCCACCGGTGCGGCCGACGCACTGGCACTGACCCTGGCGCCGGACGGCAAGCCCCAGGCCCAGCGCCTGTCCCGTACGGCTGCCCAGCTCTTCCCGGGGCTCCCATCACAGGGCGAGCAAGCAAAAGCACTCCATGGCGTGCTCCGCGCACTCGGCGCTGCGTCAAACCCCGCACTGCCCAAGCTGCGCGCCCACATGTTCTTCCGGAACATCGACGGCATCTGGGCCTGCTCAGACCCTCAGTGCCCCGATGTCCCAGGCGGCAGGCACCCGCAGCGCCGCATCGGGCGCCTGTTCAGGGCACCCACCTCTCGCTGCAGCTGCGGGGCCCGGGTCCTGGAGCTGCTGTACTGCCAGAACTGCGGCGATCTCATGCTCGGCGGCTTCACGAGTCCCACGCTGCTGGGCAAGGCCACGTTCCGAGGCTCACTGCACACCGACTTCCCTGACTTCGACCAGCTGCCGGACGACGCGACGGGCGCGGCAAGCGCCGGCAACTACGTGGTGTACTGGCCGCGCAAGACGCAACTCGGCCTCGAGAGCCCTGAGTGGACCGCCTCGCAGTCCCATCAGGGCGCCAAGGCCACCTTCCAGTTCAGGCCGAGCCGCTACCAACCGGGCACAGGCCGACTCGCCAACGACAAGGCCGAGTACACAGGCTGGTCATTCCACGTTGTCCCAGACAAGGACAAGGAAGGAAAACCGGCGCTCGACATACGGGGCTTGAAGGCGATCCCGACGCGCTGCCCGGCCTGCGGCGACGACTGGGAGGTGAAGCGGGCGCGCGACCCCAGGACCGGTGCGATGAAGCCGATCGGCCTGGAGGATCCCGCGCGCCTGCGCAGCACCCCTGTGCGCCGGATGCGCACCGGCTTCGACAAGCTCAACCAGGTGCTCACCACCGAGGCCCTCGGCCACATGCCCGAAGGCGAGCGCAAGGTCATCGCCTTCTCCGACAGCCGCGACGACGCCGCAGAACTCGCCAGCGGCCTCTCCCTGCGCCACTACCAGGACCTCCTGCGGCTCATGGCCGCGGAGGTCGTCGAGAGACAGGGCGATCCGCACGCCGACCTGCAGCTGGTCAAGGCGCACTACGCACACCAGCCCGTCGACCGGGAGCAGGTCCGGGCTGCGTTGCAGCGGCTGCGCGACCGCCACCCGCGCGAACTGTCTGCGCTGCGCGACATCCTCAACGACGAGATCGACGCGGAGCCCGAGCGGCAGCCCGAACTGGAGTCGGTGCTCGGCTCCCTGCCCTCGCTCCAGGACCTCCGCTACGACCTGCGCGGACTCCTCCTCGACTACGGAGTCAACCCGGGCGGCCCAGCAGCCTCGCTGCAGAACTACAACGGCATCCCGTGGACTGCGCTGTTCGACTGGAAGAAGGACCGCGGCCTCAAGCCCGGCCTGACCGAGGAGCAGGAGGAGTACCTCAGGCGGATCGAGGACAGCCTGGGACGCGAGTTCGTCTTCGGGCTGTTCTCCGGCGCCGGCCGCGACTTCGAGTCGCTCGGACTCGGATGGCTCAGCCTGTCCGGCGACCGGACCCCCCTGGACATGCCGCCGGACTCGGACGTCGCGCTCGCCCGCGCCAGCCTGCGGATCCTCGGCCTTCTCCGGCGCTTCACGGAGCTGCGCGCCGGCTCTGAAAAACCGCCGGCTCCTCTTCTCCACTTCTGGAAGAAGATCGCCCAGCGCGATGGCACGGACTTCGATACCGTCAAGGACCGCGTGCTTGCCGCTTGGGGGCAGGCAGTCGCCCAGTACATCATCGACCCCTCCAAGGTCTCCCTGCGGCCGGGGGACGGGCGCGCTTGGATTTGCGGCAGCTGCCGACGCCCGCACCTGCACAGGGGCGTCGGCCTGTGCACGAAGTGCCAGGCCGAACTGCCGGACACTCCGGCGCAGTTCACCGGCGCCCTCAACGACGACTACTACGCATGGAAGGCCCGGACCCGCACAGGCAACTTCGCCCTCCGAGCAGCGGAGCTCACGGGGCAGACCGACCGCATCGACGCCCAGTCGCGCCAGGCCCGGTTCCAGGACGTCTTCATCGGCGAGGACGACGTCCCCGACGCCGACGGCATCGAGGTCCTCTCCGTGACGACGACCATGGAGGCCGGCGTCGACGTCGGCTCCCTCAATACGGTGCTGCTCGCCAACATGCCGCCTACCCGCTTCAACTACCAGCAGCGTGTGGGCCGTGCAGGCCGCCGCGGCAGCCCCGCGGCCACGGCCCTGACCATCTGCCGCGGGCGCAGCCACGACGAGCACTACTTCGCCAGGCCGGAAGAGATCACGAACGCCCCGACCCCGCCCCCGTACCTGGCCCTCGACATGAGGCCGATCTTCGAGCGGGTTCTGCTCGGCGAAGTGCTCCGGCAGGCCTTCGATGCGGTGGCCGCCGCGCGGGGCAAGGGCGACCCCGACCTCACCAAGAACATCCACGGCCAGTTCGGCTTCGCCGCCGATTGGCCAGTGCACCGGGAGGCAGTGCGCCGCTGGGTGGACGGGCACCATGCCGATGTCGAGTCGGCGGCTCGCGCACTGCAGGCTGCAACGCCGGAGCCCGTCGCGTCCATCGACCCGATCCCCTGCGTGAAGGAGCTCTTGGACCGGGTAGACGCCAAGGCCGCCTCAGCAACGGGGCACGCTGAGCTCAGCCAGCGGCTCGCCGAAGCAGGGCTCCTGCCGATGTTCGGCTTCCCCACGCGCGTGCGCTACCTCTACACCGAGCGGCCCGAGACGAACTTCCCCTGGCCCCCGCCCGGCGCGATCGACCGCAACCTGGCCGTGGCGCTGGCCAAATTCGCGCCCGGGTCCGAGACTCCGCGCGACGGACGCCTCTACCAGTCGATGGGAGTGGTCTCCTTCCGCCCGGGGCGCACCCGCCCGTGGGCCGAGGACGAGCCATTCGGTCCAGAGGCCCGGGTCGCCTTGTGCCGCCTGTGCGCGCACATCAAGCCGCTTGAGGACGGCGAGGAGCCGAAGTCATGCCCCGCATGCGGGGCATCGGGCCGAAACTACGCCGCACTGCCCATGCGCGAGCCGGCAGGCTTCCGTGCCGGGACGCCGCGCGACTACGACGGCGTCCGCGAATGGGGCCAGGGGGGTGCCAGCTCCCGCACCGCAGCAGACCTCGAAAAGGACGCCCCCCGGGTGCACAGGAGTGCCGACGACTGGCTCGTCGCCCATGCGGGAAGCGGCGACCGCTTCACGATCAACAGCAACAACGGCCGTCTGTACCGGTTCAAGAGAGTGCACGGCTCGTGGGGCGGCTACCACGTCGTCGACAGCCCCAAAGCGCAGGCCGACCTCGAGACCGCGCTGGGAGCAACGGAGCACACCGACATGCTGTTCCTCGGCGCCCGGGCCCCCCTCGACGCGGACCGCGGGCTGCGGTTCGACCTCTCCTCCTACGAGCAGCCGCACGGATTCCGCGACGCTTACCACGGCAGGCGCGCAGCCTGGTATTCGCTGGCCGCCCTCCTGCGCCGGGCCGCCGCGCCGTTCCTGGACGTGCAGCCGGAGGAACTCCTGGCGGGCATCCACGGCTCGGCCACCGCCTCCTCCCCGGTGCTGGCCTACCTCGCCGACAGCCTGGAGAACGGCGCGGGGTTCAGCACACACCTGGGAGCGCCCGAGCACATCGAGGACTTCCTCGACGCAGTGGAGGGATACCTCGCAGGGCTCGGCGCGGACCACGCAGCAGAGTGCAGCGGCTCCTGCTACCGCTGCCTGCGCGACTACTCCAACATGCGCCTCCACCCCCTGCTGGACTGGAGGCTCGCTAAAGACCTGATCAGCGTCCTGCGCGGGCGGCAGCTCGCCGTGGACACCGCCGCGCACAGCACGCTGCTGAAGCGCTGGGCCGAGGACCGCACCGACCTCAGCGCGGAGGTATGCGACACCCCCTTCGGCTGCATAGCCCTGGCCCAGGGCGAGTTCGCCGAGGACACCTTCGCCGTGGTGGTCAAGCACCCGCTGGAGTCCGCTGAGCTGACAGCCATGGCCCCCCGGCTGCGCGAGGTGGGCGACTTCGTCCGCAGCAGCGGCCTGGCCGAGCGCACGGCCTTCGCCGACGCCTACTGCCTGGACCGCATCCCCGCAGCCGTGACCAGCGAGCTGGTCGCGTTCGCAGAGGAGGGGGAGCTGTGATGGCAGGCCCGCTGTTCTCCCACCCCGCCGTCGGCGACCGCTCCACTCCCGCGCCGACCCGCGAGGAGTTGATCGAGCGCGAGCGTCAGCGCCGGCTGGCTCTGATCGCTGCCCGGTCCTCCGGTTCGCCGGCCGCGGCCGAACGCTCCGATGAGGACAGCCATGCCCCGCAGCCGCAGCAGCCCCCAAGCGCCTCGGCGCCCGAAGCCGCGGTGCCTGCTCACCGCCCCTGGCCAGCGGCGGTCCCCGACGGCTTCGCATCCGAGTCGGCCTGGCACGCGGCGCAGCAGGCGGCCCGAGCAGTGGCCGCTGCCGCACGGGCGGGCGGCCACCCCGCGCCCCAGCTCGAAGCCCTCGCCCCGGATACGGCAGCAGACCAGCTGGCGCGGCTCGTGGCCGCCGCTGTTGTGCCGCTGGCGCCGATCACCGCTGTCCGCACGCTCGCAGAGGCAGCAGGAGCGGTGGACGCCCTCCTTCCGCCCGGCCAGGCCGTCCGTGCCCGCGCACTCCTCGCAGGCGACCCCGGCCAAGTAGCCGCCGGCTACGGCAATGCGGAGGGAAGCGGGGCCGACGGAGCCTGGCAGGTATACGCGGACTACGTGCGGCTCACCCAGTACGGCCGGGTGCCTGCCGAAGACCAGCAGCGGCTCGCGCAGCTGCTGCCGCTGCCCGTGGTCGACGACCTCGTCGACGCCGGGCACCTCGCGCCCAGAGCCGTCCCTGAAGACGGCGACCGCCGCCTCTACCTGCAGGCCCGGCTCGCCCCCTCGCAGGTGGACATGGAGGGCCTGCGCGGACTGGGGTGGGCTGAGGAGCAGGCCCGCCGGGAGTTCCGCCTCCGGCTCGCCCGCGGGGACACCGCAGTGCTCGAGGAAGCGCGCGGGCTGACGGACGAGCAGCTCAGGCTCGCGGCGGACCTGGCGCAGGTGCGTTCAACCAGCCGGATCCCCTCCGAGCTGTCCGCCATGAAGTGGCTGTGGCCGGCACTCGAGCGGCTCGCCCCGCAGGCTCCGGTCAACCTCCGCCGCGACAAGGCCTTCGGCAGCTGGTTCGTCGTACGGCGCATGCACCGGGCTCTTCGGGCCGCGCACCGCGAGCAGCTGCTCAAAGACCCCAAGCGGGCCGACTCGCTGCTCAAGCACGCGCGCAACGAGGCCAACGCCCTGCGGGACATCTGGACGCCGGGCAGCTGGGAGGCCAAGAACCTCCTCGCCTACCTCCTGGTGCTCAGCCCGGCCGGGGACGAGGCCTACGACGAGGCCCTCGACGCCATCAGCCCGGTGGCGCCGGGCCGCGGCCTGCGCGAAGACCAGCTGCCCGGCGCCGGGCGCAGCCACCTCGAGCACAACCGCACGGTGCTGCGCCAGCTGCAGCGCCACCGCGAGGACGACCACGTCCTGAACCCCTACCTCGTCCTGGGCGTAGCGGACAGCGCGCCAGAGCAGGTGTGGAAGGAAAGGTGGCGGGCCCTGCGCCGGGCGCTCGACGACGACGGCGAGGCCGCGGTCAACCAGGCCAAAGACGCCATTCAGGCACTCGAGCGGGGCCGCGCCCCCGTAGAGCCCTTCCTCGTCCCCCTGATGCCCCAGCGATGGGCCAACCCCGCCGCCGGGGCGGCTGCGACCGGAGCCGGAGCACCGCCGATGCCGCGCCGCACGGCCGCACCGACGCAGCAGGAGCGGGACTACGCCCGCGACCAGGCAGCACGGGCCATCATCCGCGCCGCCTGCCAGAATGTAGGGCTCCCAGCCGACCCGGCGGCCCCCCCGGCCTCCTCCCCAGAAAGCAGCAACCAGTGAGCAACAAGCCCCAAGGCGGCAGCGGGTCCTCCGCGCACAAGGACAGGACGGGACAGCCGCCGGCCAAGGGCAAGGGACGCGGCACCCGGCTCCAGCGGGCCCAGACAGCGCCGCAGGAGCGGCAGAGCCGTGCCGGCCGCGCACCCGCCGCCCCTCCCCGGCGGAAAGCGCGACCGCCAGTGGTCGTCCACATCGGAGAAGGCCATCCGCACTGCGAGGCAGGGACCTTCGATGCTGCGACCCTCCTGGCATCCGTCCTGGCGTCTGTCGAACCGAGGATCACCGAGGGCCTGCACTCGCTCCAGGGCGCCGCGGCCGAGGCAGGCGACGGCGCTGAGACGGTGGCGCAGGCCATCCGGTCCGTCGGCCGCCAGCTCGCGGACGCTGTGCGGGCGGGCGTGATCGAAGGCATGCGATCCCGGGACCGCCACCTGGCCCAGCTGGCGGTGATCGACCGCGCTGCAGCCCAGGCCAGCGCCCTTGCGGAGCTCCAGGAGCGCATCGACCGGGAACTGGCCCTTGTCGGGGTCCGGCGCATCTCGGAACTCTCCGACCTGGCCGCGTTCAACCTGGCCGACGCAAGCGGCACCCCTGACGGCAGCCCCCTGAGCGGCGACGCCTACGAACTGGTCAGTCCGGCATACGTCGACGCTGAAACCGGGCGCATGATCGAGCGCGGGTGGATCCGCTCCCTGCCTGCAGGACCGGCTCCCGCACCTGCAGGCAAGCTCCACGGATCTGTCTCGCGCACGCACAAGGACCGCCAGCGGCCCGTGACCGCCGCCGGCGCCGACGGGCCCGCCTCAGCAGACCAGCCCAAGACGCAAGGCCCGCAGGAGGACCCTGCTCCGCACAGCAGCAGGCAGGGCCCCGGCGGCGCCGCGGAGCAGCCCGCCGCGCGGCCGGCTGCAGCCGCAGAGCAGACCGCCCACCACCAGGAGCCGCGCCAGGGCGAGCACCGCGCCGCGCCCCAGCAGACCGCCCGCGAGGAACCGCAGCCGGAAGGCCACAGCAGACCCCCCGAACCGCGCAGCGGAACCCGCCCCGCACTGCCGCACCTCAGGCCGGCCGCAGATCCGCAGACCGAACCGGCCGCAGAGCAGCAGCATGCAGAGGCTGACGGCCCGGGCCGCGCTGCGGCCCCCGACCCAGCAGCTGACCGCAGCGGACGGGATGCCGCCGAGGAGCCCGGGCACCCGCTGCCTCAGACTGCGCCCGCGGACGGGGCCGGCGAGCCCCGCCGCACCGCCGCACGCGCGCCGGGAGCCGTCGGCGGCGTCGCCATGCCCCGCCGGTACCGCCCCCAGCAGGTCGGCACGGCACCGGAACAGGACAACCAGCCGCCCAGGAGCACGAGTTGACATTCGGCATCGATTTCGGCACCAGCAACTCGGTTGTCGCCCGGTCCGACGGCACCCACACCGAGACCCTGCCCATCGACAGCCACGGCATCCCCGCCCAGTGGCGCCAGCCGGAGTTCGAGGAGCTCTTCCCCTCCGTCCTGGCCGTCCGCGACCTGCAGCGCACCCTCTGCTTCGGCTGGGCGGCCAAGACAGCGCCGGGCGAGCCCGTGGACGCAGTCAAGCGGATGCTGGGCACGCGCTCCGCCGGAGCGCAGGAGGGCGATGCGGGAGCGCCCGCCCTCGAAGAGCACCACGTGTGGCTGGGCGGTGAGCCCTTCCGCACCACGGCCGCCGCCGCAGCACTCTTCGCCCAGATGAAGACAGCCGCGCAGCGCAGCTTCCTCGACCTGTCCGAAGCCGTCGTGACCGTGCCCGCCAACGCAACCGGCGGCGCGCGGTACCGGACCCGCGCGGCCGCACGGCTGGCCGGCATCAAGGTCAAGGCGCTGCTCAACGAGCCCACGGCGGCAGCCGTCTCCTACGCCAACGAGATCGACATCCCGGGCCGCTTCCTGATCTTCGACTGGGGCGGCGGCACCATCGACGTCACCGTCCTGTACTACGACGGGAAGTACTTCGAAGAGCTGTCCTCGCGCGGCATCGCCGCACTGGGCGGACTGGAGTTCGACGAAGCACTGGCCCGGATCTTCCTGGCCAAGCTCGGCCAGGTGCCCGAGCACCTGAGCCCTGAAGAGCGCAACCGGTGGCGGCGCGATGTCGAGCTCACCAAGATCGCCCTGTCGCGTCGCGACGCAGCCGAGGTGCCCTTCGACCTCCCGGCGCTCGGCACGACGCTGACGGTGTCGCGGGCCGAGTACCTGGCGTCCGTCTCGCCGCTGATCGAGCGGGCGATGCAACCGCTGGAGCAGGCCCTGGACGACGCCGGGATCGCCCCCGGTGGGATCGACACCGTGCTCATGATCGGCGGCACGTCGCAGATCCCAGAAGCGCGGGAGGCAGTGGGCCGCATCCTGGGCGCCGACCGGATCGTCCCGGCAGAGCTGTGCCACCCCATGACGGCAGTCGCACGGGGCGCGGCGATCTACTCGGCGGCCCTGGACGACCCCGACCAAAAAGACCGCTTCAGCCTCGTCACCAACTACGACCTGGGCACCGCCTTCGACGCCGGGCCCCGCAAGGGCTTCCAGCCCATCATCCGCCGCAACCGCACCCTGATCGCGAGGGGGGAGCGGCGCTTCACTCCGTCGCGGCCCGACGCGGTCTCCGTCAACGTGGAGATCATCGAAGGCGAAGCGGGCTACCTGGCAGACAGCGACCGGGCCTTCCCCCTCTCCCATCTGGAAGTCCCGCTGCCCAAGCCGGAGCGCGAACCCGAACGCAACGCGGTACTGGTGCAGTTCCGCTACGACCACAGCGGCATCCTCGGAGTGAAGGTCACCCACGAGGCCACCAAGAAGCCCCTGTTCGACGGCGAGATCGACTCGTTCGGCAAGGACGGCACCCCGCTCCAAGCCGGACTCGGCGACGAGCTGGTGCGGCTCCTGTCGCACACCGAGGTGCCCTTCCTGGACGCCGGCGCCCCCTCACCTGAGGAGGAGGGTCTGCGGAAGGAAACCGGAGGCGGACAGCCTGCGCAGGCTCCGCCGCAACCCGCTGAGGACCCCGACCTCTCGGTGAACGGCGTGCCGCAGCAGCGGCTGTGAGCGTTCCACGCCGAGCGGGTCTGCTCCTCTTCGCGGACGCTGCGCAGGGCTGGTCCAGCTGGGCGATGCAAGCTGGCTGGACCGGCCCGGGCCTGGAACGGAGGCTGCGCGGAAGCTCAGACGCCTCTCAGCAAAGGCTCAGCTGATCCTGGCCCGGTGCTGGTTGAACAGGTTGTGGCGCTGGTGGTCGGCCTGACCGACGAAGGCTTTGAACGCGCCGAGGCTGTAGGCGAGTTGACCGGACTTGCGTTCGGCCGTCTCCAGCTCGAAGTCGTGCCCCAAGTGGTTCAGGCGGCGCTCGACCTCCGGCTGGTCCATGGCGACGCCGTCTGCCGCGAGCTTGACGATGATCTGCTCGGCGGTCAGCGGGCGGGTGCTGCCCTTAAGGACCTTGTACACGGGGTCGTGGACGGGGCTGGAGGCCTCGACGAGGGGCTGCGGCTCGCCCTTCCGGTGCAGCGCGTCCCGGATGGCCTCCCCGAGGGCCTTGGCGACGGGCGGGGGGAAGGCGTTGCCGATCTGCCGGTAGACGGCCGTCTTGCGCCCTTCGAACTGCCAGCCGCCGAACTCGCCGCGCCAGCCCTGGATCCTGGCCACCATGGCCGTTGTCAGCTTCGGTCCGGCGGCGCCGTTCTCGGGCTGGAAGCCGGGCTTGGGCGCGTGGTCGGCGACGCCCATCGCATCCACTCCGAGCGCCGCCCAGGCCTTCTTCGCGCGGGTCGGGCCGAGGTCGGCGCCGCCGTGCTTCTTGGAGCCGCCGACGATGGTGGGGGCGATGCGGCTTGCCTTCTTCGCCCAGTCCGTGACCTGCTCCTCGTCCCAGCCCTTCTCGGCCATCAGGTCGGCGATCGCGTCGGCGACGGTCGTCGGTTTGCCGGGAGTGCCTTTCGGCCAGTGGAAGTAGGGCGCGTATTCGGGCAGGAGGGCGACGAGGACGAACCGCGGGCGCAGCTGGGGGACGCCGAAGTGCGAGGCCTGGAGCACCTTCCAGAAGGCGATGTAGCCCAGGTCGTGGAGTTTGTCGAGGACGGCTTGGCGGTAGCCGGAGAACCGGTTCGTGCTCAGGCCGCGGACGTTCTCCAGCAGCAGTGCTTTCGGCCTCATCCGGCCGCACGCCTCGATGGCCCAGGCGAACAGGTCCCGCTCGTCGCTGGTGCCGAGCTGCTTGCCGGCGATGCTGAACGGCGGGCAGGGGACTCCGCCTGCCAGGAGCGCGATGCCGGGGTGGTCCTCCGGCTTCCAGACCTCGGGGTCGGCTACGTCGCCGACCTCCACGAGGCCGGTGGGCGCCTCCACGCCGTCCTCCTCCAGCAGCCTGCGGAGGTTCTTGTCCAGGGTCAGGGCGGCCTGGGGGTCGAGTTCGACGGCGAGGCGGTGCGTGAACCCCGCGCGGTGCAGGCCCAGTGACTGCCCCCCGGCGCCGGCGCAGATCTCGACGACCTCGAGCGGTTCTTCGCGCTCCGACGCCGACATTCCGATCTCCTTCCAGACGCGCAGGCCAGGCCGGCGCAGGGGCAGCGGTGCCTTCCCGCTTCCGCAAGCACACCGGGTCCTTCCCTAACACCGGGGCCCGACAGGCACGATAGCCGCAGGTCCCGGGCTGGGCGGCCGATCTGTGCGAGGAGCCGGGCAAGGCTGTGGAAGTCTACGGCGTCCCACTGACAACTGCTGACACGGCCGTTGCGCGCGCATCGCGGGTGCGGGGGAGAGGGGGTCAGCTCTCGAGTGCCGCCCGGACGCTGTCCCGGGCGTCTGCGGGCAGCCTCCGGTAGTCGTTCCATGCCCGCTCCAGCGGCGTCGATCCGCGTCGGCCCCGCTCCATCCACCGCTGGATCCGCTGCCGGTCGCCGGGATCCAGTCCTCTGATCTGCGCGAGGGCCTCGTCGGCGCGGGCGGGGCTGCCGTCGGCACCTGAGCGGCAGCGCTTGCACTCCGTGACGAGGAGGACGTCCTCCCTCCCGTCGGGGAGGACGGTGGTGCGGCGGGTGACGGACAGCACGGCCGTCTGATTGGAGTCCTCCATGTAGGACTCGCCGCCGGAGATGCCGCATACCGTGCACATGTAGTCGTCGTCGGCCAGCACTCCCTGCTTCTTCTTAGCGGAGACCGGCTTCTGCGGTGCTGCAGCGCGGCGGGCCGCCGGGTCCCAGACGGGGACCCCGGCCTTGACGAACCGCTGGCCCTCGGCCGTCAGCGTCGCGTCCTCGGTGTTGGTGAGCATGACCCAGCCGTAGTCGCGCAGGCCGCGGATGCGCCGGTCGGCCTGGGAGATGCCGGGGAAGGCCTCGCGGATCTGCTCCTTGGTGAAGGTGCTGCCCTCGCCGATCTCCTGGACGAGCCAGAGCGCTCCGCGGATCATGGTTCCGGCGTCCAGCTCGGGGTCGTTCCAGGCGGGGAGGGGCACTTCCTGCTCCGTTCTCCAGGTGCTTAGGACGCTGATTGTGGATGATCTCGGCGCCCGCTGTCAGCGCCTCCTGCCATGATGCAGGCGACAAGGTGCATTTCGGCTGCTGGAGGCTCTGGTTATGGCTGTGAAGTTCGGCGTCCCGCCCGAGGGCGTGAGGATCCGCTCCTTGGTGGAGGAGCGGCTGAAGCAGGCCATGGCCGACGGCGGAGGCAAGGTCACTGTCGAGTGGCGCGGCGAGCAGAAGCACCTGCATGTGATCTCCATGCCGGTCGACATGCTCTACTTCAACCCGGACACCCACCGGATCCGCGCGCAGCGCACCCTGGACCCCGAGCGCAACCGGGCTCTGGAGGAGGAGCCCTGGAGCGAGCCGGCCCAGACCTACCTGCACAGCCTTCTGCGCTGCCGCCCCTCGAACCCGAACCAGACCGACCCGGACTACATCGCCCTGCGGGACGAGTTGGCGGATTTCGGGCAGAAGGAGCCTGGGATCATCAGCCCCGACGGCATCCTCGTCGACGGCAACACCCGCTGCGCCGCCCTGAAGGACCTGGGCATCAAGGACATCCGGGTCGGGGTGCTCCCCGCGGACACCTCCCGCCGCGACATCAACAGCGTCGAACTGGCCCTGCAGCTGCGCCGCGACAAGCGCCGCGAGTACTCCTACATCAACCGGCTCATGGCCATCGAGGAGGAGCTCAGGGAGGGGCGGCGCGAAGAGGACGTGGCCCGCGACTTCAACATCAAGAAGACCACGCTCCACCAGGACCGCTGGGTCTACCAGTTGATCAATGACGCGATAGGGCGCAGCAGGACCGGCAGCGGCGCCGAACTGCGGCTGGTGGACTTCGAGGACCACCAGGAGAAGCTCCGCGAGCTGCACCGCGACTACACCAAGCTGTCCAAGACCGACCCGGACGCCGCCGATCAGCTCAAGGAGTCGCGGCTGGCCATGGTGGTCCTGAACTACCCTAAGACCACCGTGCGCTTGGCGGAGGCCGACTTCCACCGCCGCTACCTGGACGAGCGGCTGCCTGACGAACTGCGGCCCGCAGCCCAGCAGTCGGCCGCCGTGTCCATCCCGGGGCTGGCCGGGGTGCAGATCCCGGACGCCACGGCCGCAGTGAAGACCACCCGCGCGCTGACCGACGCCCTGCTGCAGGCGAAAGCCGCGTCGCAGGCCGTCGGCAAGCTGGAGGCCCCGGCCGTCGCTGAGGCCGACGCGCTCATCAAGTCGGCGCGCAAGACCTTCGACGTGGCAGTGAAGATGGCCGGGCAAAACGCCCAGCTGCAAAAGCGCCAGGTGGCCGTGCCCGAGCGCCTCACCGACGCCGCCGACTACGTCAACCAGTGCGCTGCGGAGTTCGCCGAGGCCAAGGCCAAGCGCGCCCTGGACGAGGACGCGTTCGACGACGCCCTCATCACCCTGCGGGCCAGCCTGATGCGGCTGGCCAAGCAGGCGGGCCGCACCTTCAGCTCGCCCGGCGACGGCGTCGCCTGGCTGCTCGACGCCACGCAGGTCAAGTGATGGCGGCAGCAACCGGCCGCCCCAGCTTGGAGATCGGATTCGGCGACGGGGTGACCCGGGCGCGGCTGCGCGCCGGGTCCGGCTTCGAGGACGAACTGCGCAGCCTCGCCCTGCGCTTCCGCAGCAGCCTCCAGCGTTCGCCCGGCACTATGGAGGTCGAGATAGACGACCTCCTGACCAACCTGGTGGCCCTGGCTGCGTGGCCCGAGCCGAGCAGCGTGGCCTGGGACCCCCAGCTGGCAGCCTTGGCCACCGACTCCGCCCGGGACGCGCAGACTGTCGCCGAGCGGCTGGACCCTGCTGGCGCCCGGGACGGGGAATTCGACCCCGCTGACGTCGGCCGCCTGCTCGGCGCGCAGTGGACGGCGGACCTGACCGCGTTCCAGCGCCGGGACATCGCCAAACTCCTGTCCCTGCGCCACGGAGCGAACTTCTCGGTCCCCGGCGCCGGCAAGACGCGGGTCGGCCTCGCCGTCTTCCACGCCCTTAGGCGCACCGAAGGCATCGAGCGGCTCCTGATCGTCGGCCCCAAGTCCTGCTACGAGTCCTGGCAGGACGAGAACCGGCAGTGCCTGCAAGACCCGCTGCGCATGGACGTGCTCTCCCGGGACGCAGATCCGGCCGCCGACGCGCTCATCGTGAACTACGAGCGTCTGGGCGGGGCCGTGAACGAGCTGGGCCAGTGGCTGGCCGCCCGCCCGTCCATGCTGCTGCTCGACGAGGCGCACCGCATGAAGCTCGGCGCTGACGGCACCTACGGGGCGGCTTGCCTCGCCCTGGGCCCGCGCAGCCGCCGCCGTCTGATCCTGACGGGTACGCCGGCTCCCAACGGCGTCAAGGACCTGGAGAACCTCTTCGGCTTCGTCTGGCCCGGCCACGGACGGCAGAGGGTCACCCAGGCCGTCGCCGGCGGAGACCTCGCCAAAGCCAGCCAGGTCCTGCGCCCTCTGTTCACCCGCACCACCAAGGGCGAACTCGGCCTGCCGCCCGTGACGACCACCCTGCGGCCCGTCCCGCTGCCGCCCGCCCACCAGGAGGTGTACGAAGCGCTCGCCGGACGCTTCTCTGCCCGGGCTGCAGGCTCCGAGGGCGACTTCCTCGCGCTGGGGAAGGTCATCGTCTACATGCTGATGGCCGCGACCAGCCCGGCGCTGCTGGCTGTCGGCACCACCCGGTACGAGCCGCTCGCCTACCAAGTGCCGCCGCTGCCCGTCCCCGAGGGCACGCCGCTGTTCGACCTGATGCGGGACCTGCCCAGTTACGAGATGTCGCCGAAGTACCAGGAGACCCTGGCGATCGTCGCCCAGAACGCCGCCCAGGGCCGCAAGACGCTGGTCTGGTCGACCTTCATCCGCAGCCTGAACACCCTGCAGCGCATACTGGGCGAGTTCGCGCCCGCCATGGTGCACGGCGGCACAGAGGACCGCGAGGCCGAGATCGACCGGTTCCGCAACGACCCCGCCTGCATGGTGCTGCTGTCCAACCCCGCCACCCTCGGCGAGGGGATCAGCTTGCACCACCACTGCCACGACGCCGTCTACGTCGACCGGGACTTCGCCGCCGGCCGCTTCCTGCAGAGCCTGGACCGCATCCACCGCCTCGGCCTCGCCCCCGACACGCAGACCCGGATCACCGTGCTCGCCTCGGAAGGCACCATCGACGAGGTCGTCGCCCAGCGGCTGACCGACAAGCTCCAGTTCATGGGGAGCATCCTCGACGACCCCGCCGTCCAGCAGCTCGCCGACCTCGATGAGGAGCCCGCCGCCGGGGGAGGCCTCGACCAGCGCGACCTGCAGGCACTGATGGGCCACCTGCGTGCCCGCACCGCCTGACCCCGTCCTGCGCGCAGCGGTCCGCTGGCTGGAGAGGCTCCCCGCCAGCGGACCCGCCCGCATCCGCGCCCTGTTCACCGCCCACAGCGACTTCAGCGACCTCACCCCCACCCAGTACGACGCCGCCTACGACTGGCTCGGCCGGACCGGCCTGCTGGACGGCGCGCGCAGCAGCATCCCCGCGCACCGCCGGGTCTTCGACGCCGCCATCGCGCACAGCGGGGCCCTGTGGCTGCCCGACGCCGACCTCCTGGTCCGCGGACCGGACGAGCTCCCGGACGACGCCGTGCGCACAGCCCAGGCACTGGGCCTGGGCGAGAGCGAGGCCTGCGCGCAGATCGCAGCCGTCTGGGGCAAGGTCGACGCCGGCGAGCGGGCCCGGATCGGAGCAGCCGGGGAACTCGCCCTCGCCGAGCTGCTGACCGCATCCGCCGAAGCATCCGTAGAGCACGTAGCAGCCTGGGCGGACGGCTACGGCTACGACATCGCTGTCCACGCACCCCAGCACCGCTCGCACCTGGAAGTGAAGACGACGCTGCGCCGCAGCCGCCTCACCGTCTACCTCTCCCGCAACGAGTACGAGACGATGCTGCGCGACCCGCACTGGGAGCTCGTCGCCGTCCGCCTCGCGCCGGACCTGCAGCCGCTGGCCGTCGCAACCGTGCCCAAGGACTGGATCGCAGCGCAGGCGCCGGCCGACCGGGGCCCGCACGGGCGCTGGGAGTCCTACCGGCTCGACGTACCCCCTGACGTGCCGCTACCGGGCATTCCGCGTATAGCCCCCCTGCTCGCCCAGGACGCCTCGCACCTGCTCGACGGCACGGCGGGATGGCCCGGCTAGCCCCCTGCGCGGGTAGCAAGAAGCCGGATCGCAGGCCCTGCCTGGCGCCCGGGCCTCAGGGGGCCCGCACCCCGGCATCCGAGAGCAGGAACTCCTCGGTGTCCGCAGGCCATGGCTCGTCGGTGGGCTCAGGGCACTCGCTGAGGGGCTGCGCATCCTCGAACGCATCCTTGAGGGCAGAGCGCCACTGGTCGAGCGAACCGCGCACGAGGAAGGGCCCGAGGCCGAAGGAGACGCTGCCCTCATCGTCGACCCGCATCGGGGCCGACTCGCCGCCGACGGCGACATCGCTGGCAAGGCCGGCAGCAGCGGCATCCAGCGCAGCATCGAATTCGGCGGTGCCGATCCAGCCCACCCAGCTCTGCCCGGCGAGTTCCGCACGGGCCACCAGGAGGCTCCGCCCGGCGCCCGCATACCCGCCCAGAGCCAGGGACCGGTCCGGACCGGCGGCCCGCGCCCTCAGGGTGCTCCCCCCGAGGAAGCCCGGGCGGAAGCCGTTGAGCAGCGCCGTGATCCGCGCTGCGAGCAGGGCCCTGCGGGCACCGAGGAAGTCGCGGTACCTGCCGGCGTCCAAGACCTCCTGGGCCTGCGGGATCGAGTGCGCGGCGAGGTCGCTCGCAGGCACATCGCGGACGTAGGCGTCCGGAGAGCGGTTCCCGATGATGTTCTTCGCCGTCTCCTGGGAGACGAAGACGATGTTCGCGAGCTCGTTGATCTCCGCAGTCGAATACCTGCTGCGGTGGCCTCGCAGCGTCGCCGCGGGATGCACCAGGCTGTACTGGGGCTTGCCGGACCCGTCAGCCGCAGCCGAGACGGGGCTGCCGTCCCACCAGTCGCTCGCACCGGCGTGCGCCGCCGCCAGGTAGCAGAACATCAGGTACGGACTCTGGTGGTTGCGCCCGGCCAGGTCGTCAGCGCTCACGGAGATGCCGCTCTCGCGGATACCGAGATTGGCGAGCAGGGCCCGCACCGGCTCCTCGCCGTCGAGCGCCCTGATGTCCTGCGTCAGCAACGTGTCCGTCACACCGCCGTAGCGGCTGCGGGCCGTGGCCGCCATGAACCAGTAGAGCAGCCCGTCCTCTACGTCAGGCGCGACCTGCGCTCCCTGCGGCTGGCGGCCGTAGAAGACCACCAGGGGGTGCAGAGCGGCCAGCGACGGGATGACAGCCGTGGTCGGGATCAGGAGCCTGTCCTGGAGCAGGGGCACGACCCGGGCGAGGCCGCGGCGCACCTGCTCCCATCCGGCTTCGACCGACTCCTTGCTCGCCGCCGTCAGCTTGGCCACCGACGACAGCCGCTTGCCGGAGATCGACAGGCTCAGGGTGAGGGCCTTGATAAGGAAGTTGACGTCGAGTGCGTACCCGCTCTCGCTCCAGCGGGCCGACTCCGCCTCCAACTGGCCCAGGAAGCCCGGAGCGCGCGCAGACAGCGTCGCCAGCGCAAGGTCGGTCGTCTTCAGCGCCCGGCCGCCGCTGTTCACCCGCACGAAGATCTCCGCGACCTCCTCGTACTCGAAGTCGTGGAGCACCTCCATGTGGAAATCGCGCTGCGTGATCTTCTGCAGCGCGTTGAGGCGGCGCCCGATCTCAGCGTCCGGGATGGCGAGCCCGGCAGCCTTGAGCTCGCCGTGGACGGCGAACACGTCGGACTCCGGCCCGACGACGTCGTAGACCTTGATCCACTTCCTGTCGCGCCGGGTGGCCGCGCTCTGGTTCTGGAAGACCTCCGTCTCGATGTTGAAGACGACCTGGGCTTCCGGATGGTCGGTCAGCACCCGGAACAGCGACGTGAGGCGCTGCTGCCCGTCCAGCAGGTACAGGGGCATCACGCTCGGCAGCGCCTGGGAAGCTCCCAGTGCGGCCTCCCGGGTCTCGGCCGCCTGCCCGGTCTTCCAGAACAGGAGGGAGCCCGCCGGATACCCGCGGTACAGCGACTCGATGAGCCGAGCGACCTGCGACGCCTTCCACACATAGCCGCGCTGGATCTCCGGGAGCATGATCTCCCCGGCAGCGATCTGCGCGACCAGAGTCCGGACATCCCGGTTCGTACGCTCAACTGCCATACCTTGGCCCCCCGGCCCTATCCCCGAACGCGGACTGACTGGGCCAGTCCCGCCCACCGTGCCTTTGCGAAACCTGCAGCACGCCCTCAGGCGCTGGAAGCCCCCCTGCCGCAGCAAGAAGACACCCTATGCGAGGGGTAGGACAGCCGCCCACGGGATCCCCGCAGGGCAGCCGAGCCCCAGGGCTGCGTCCCAGCGACCCTGCGGGCCCTGGCCCGGACGGACCCGCTCTACGCGCGCCCGCCCGCGCCGCCGCGCCCGGCCAGGGCGGCCCGCCGCGACGAGACCGCCTCAAGGACGGCGAGGGAGCAGGCCTGCGCCGACTCGTGCTCCCAGAACCGCAGGACCAGCCAGCCCGCCTCGGCCAGGCGCGCATCGGTGTCGCGGTCGCGCCGGACGTTGCGCCCGATCTTCTCCCGCCAGTAGTCCGGGTTGGTCTTGGGCGCCACGAAGTGGTCCGGGCAGCCGTGCCAGAAGCAGCCGTCGACGAACACGGCAACGCGCGCCGGGCCGAAGACGAGGTCCGCAGTGCGGCGCATCCCCGGCAGCGGCTTGGCGGCGACCCGGTACCGCAGGCCGGCGGCGTGCACCAGGGAGCGCAGGGCCCGCTCCGGGGAGGTGTCGCGGTTGCGGTTGCCGAGCATGCTGCGCCGGTTCGCAGCGGACGACGCCCACGATCCCTCCGGGGGCGTCCAGGGTCGGGGGTATGGCTGTGGAGGCTGAATGCTCATCGCTCTGGCAGTCTAGGCGCAGCGCCGGTGGGGCCGCTCGGACCTGCAGCGATCCGGCCCTCTGCGCCCGTTTCCGCGTGCGGGGCGACGCCGCTGGCCAGGGGCCCGCCGTATGCCTGATGCTCAGGCGGCTCTCCGCTTCCCGGTACCGGGAAGCGGGCCTCTCGGCTGCGGCACGTGCTGCCGTACCAGCCGAAGACCACGCCCCCTGGAGCCGGAGGCCCCCTGCGGCCGCGGGCGGCACCCGTTCCGGGCCGTGGCTGGCAGTGCCGCCTCGTGAGAGGGTGATCGGCATGCTGCGTGAACCAGCCGAGCTCACCATCGCCGACGACGGCACTGTCTCCCTGCCCCTCGGACTCCTCGCCGAAGCCGGCCTGTCCCCGGGCAGCCGGATCCTCGCCTACAGCCGGGGCGACGGCCGCATCGTCCTGCGGCGCCAGCAGGACGCCGTCCAGGAACTGCTGGAGACCGGGGAACTCGCATAGCCGGGCAGCCCGGCCAAGGGTCATGAGCTGCTCGTTGCGGAGCCGACGAGCACGTCGACAGGGACAGCCGAGGACCCGGCAGTCGGCGTTCCACAGGATCGATCACTTGCTCTGGGGACGGTCGATCTCGGCAAGAACACGGACGCGGCCACGAGAATCTCGTGCGTCCGCCAGCTCGGCGTTCTCCTCGCGGAGTTGATTCAGCTCGTCGCAGTCAGCCGGTCGTCCCGCTCACATGCATCGGCCCGGTGCAGGAGGACCCAGCCGCGCACGGCGATAGATGCCCGGATCCCCAAGCGTCCGGGTTTCAGGGAGGGGTGACATGAAAAGTATCGGAGCACTGCGCGGATGCGCGGCCAGGCACCTGCATGCCTACACAGATCCGCTGGGCCCGAGAGCGTTCAATACGTATGACAGGCAGGGGGATCCGCATGGTTTGAGCCCCTTGGACTGCCTTGCGCCTGCCCTGCTCAGCGTCTCCATCGATTACAAGCAGGTCGTCCCGTTGTTCCGCCCTGACGGTCCGGGGGCTGGTGTGCTGCAGGCCATGCAGGCGGTGCTCTCCGACCGGGCGTGTGCTGCAGCGGACTTCTTGGACGTCGCGCTAGTGTCCTGCGCCTGGAGTTCGATGAATATATGTAGTCTTGCTTGCATGGCACGTATGGGACGGCCTATGGCCGAGGTGACGTTGACCGACGAGGAGCGCGAGACGCTGCTGCGCTGGTCGAGGCGGGCGACGTCCGCGCAGGCCCTGGCCCAGCGGTGCCG
>NZ_JBEYXD010000092.1:0-30819 GCF_040644975.1 Streptomyces sp. NPDC046900
GGGCGCCAGCAGCCCCCCCCCCCACGGCGCCCGGCCCCCCCCGGCGCGCGTGGAGGGCCGGTCCGCGTTCACGGAGTCCGTCAGGGCTTGAGCTCCAGCGTGTCGGCCGTGTTCTTGTCGACGTCGGCCTTCGAGAAGTGCCACGACAGCAGCTCGCCGGCGGCCCACTTGTCCGTCTGGTCGGTGTAGTGGGCGCTGAAGGCGTGCCCGGAGGCGCCGGTGAGGTTGATCCACTTGGACTTGTCCAGGTCGTCCAGGTTGACCACCATCCGCATCGACGGCACCCAGATGACGCCGTAGCCGCCCGCCGCGTTCCAGCCGGTGGCGTCCACGGCGGCCTCGCCTCCGTCGAGCTTCCAGGGACCGCGGTTGAGCATGTACTGCAGGACGCTCGGTCCCTCGCTGCCCAGGGTCTGGTTCTTCAGGAACAGGCGGTGCAGCCGGCCCCAGCTCCAGGTGTCGATGTCCTTGCCCAGCTTGGCGGTCAGCTCCCAGCGCGCGTCCGTCAGGGCGCGCTTGAACAGGGCGTCGCGCGTCGTGGTGGCCGGCTGGGTGCGCGTCTGGGGCAGCTGCCACCAGTCGCTCTTCTGGTCGTCGATGATGTTGCGCACCACCTCGAACCAGCGGTCGCCGCCGTCCGGCTGCGCCTGGTCCGCGTCGCGCTCGCCGCACTCGCGCACCTTCTGGTCGGCGTCCGCGGGCCCGGTGCTGTCGGCCGGTTCCACCCACAGGCACTGACCCTTGACCCGCAGCTCCTTGGGGAGCTTGTTGCCGAAGGCGAGCTTGAGGATGTTGCGCCAGACGGCGTTGAAGTACGCGGCTGCGGCGGAGTCGGCGTCCTGGGTCCGGTCCCAGCTCTCGAGCAGTTTCTGTGCCTCGCGGACGTTCTTGTCGGAGACGTCGATCTTGAGCAGCTTGGGCACCAGCATCTTGGCGATCTCACTGCTGTTGTCGAGCTGCATCTGCCGCATGTCGTCCGTCGAGATCTTTCCGCCGCCCTTGATCTTGGAGTCGATCAGGTCGCTGATCCGCTGGCTGCGCGCGCCGTAGTCCCAGTCCGTGGTGAGCGTGTAGGGGTACTTGGCCTTGTCGATCACGGCCTGGTTGGCGGTGACGATGTAGCCGCGCTGCGGGTTGTACTCGTAGGGCAGCGCTTGCTGCGGGATGTAGTGGCCCGTCCAGCTGTACTTGGAGCTCCAGCCGGGCGCCGGGAACCGGCCGTCGTCGCCCGGCGCGCGCACCGGGATCCTTCCGGGCAGCTGGTAGCCGATGTTGCCCTTGGTGTCGGCGTAGACCAGGTTCTGCGAGGGCACGTCGAACAAGCGGGAGGCGGCACGGAACTCGTCCCAGTTCGACGCCTTGTCGATCTGGAAGACGGCGTCCATGGAGTGGCCGGGGTCCAGGGCGGTCCATTGCAGCGCGATGCCGTAGCCGTCGCCCCGGTCGGGTGCCGCGGTCGCCACCGTCGCCTTCTTGCCGACCGTGACGAGCTCGTCGTCGCGGTCGGACAGCAGCGGGCCGTTGTTCGTCTCACGTACGACGATCTTCTTGGACGCACCTCCGGCGACCTTGATCGTCTCGGCGCGGGTGGTGAACGGCTTCACCGTGCCGTCGTAGAGGTAGCCGTCGCCGGAGAGCTTCTCCAGGTAGAGGTCGGTGACGTCGACGCCCGAGTTGGTCATCCCCCAGGCGATGTTCTGGTTGTGGCCGATTATCACGCCTGGCATGCCCGCGAAGGTGTAGCCGGTGACGTCGTACTGGCACTTGCTGGAGATCTCGGTGCAGTGCAGGCCCATCTGGTACCAGACCGACGGCAGTGAGGGCGACAGATGCGGGTCGTTGGCCAGCAGCGGCCTGCCGGTGATGGTGTGGCTGCCGGCCACGACCCAGGAGTTGGAGCCGATGCCGTTGCCGTTCACGCCGACGGCCGTCGGAACGTTGTCCAGGACCTTGGAGAGGCCCGACAGCTGGCTCTGCAGGGCCGAGGAGGCCGAGGTCGGGGTGGACGTCCCGGTCGCCGACTGCGAACCCTTCGAGCCGCTCGGCTCGAACGTCTTGGTGAGGCTGTCGTACCGGCCCTCCTGGACGATCGGCTTGTGGATGGCGTAGGGGTAGTCCGGGTAGAGGTCCTCGATCTGCTTCGGGCCGAGGCGGCTGGTCATCAGGGAGCGGTCGATCTCGTCCTGCATGTTGCCGCGCAGGTCCCAGGCCATCGCCTTGAGCCAGGAGATCGAGTCGACCGGGGTCCACTGCTCGGGCGTGTAGTCGTTGGCGAAGCCCAGAGCCGCGTACTCCAGGGAGATGTCCTTGCCGTCCTTGCCCTTCAAGTAGGCGTTGACCCCCTTGGCGTACGCCTGGAGGTACTGCTTGGTCGAGGCCGACAGCGTGGTGTCGTACTCCTTCTGCGCCACCCGCTCCCAGCCGAGGGTCCGCAGGAACTCGTCGTTCGCGACCTGGCCCTTGCCGAACATCTCGGACAGGCGCCCGGATGTCATGTGGCGGCGCACGTCCATCTCGTAGAACCGGTCCTGCGCCTGGACGTAGCCCTGCGCCATGAAGAGGTCCTCGTCGGACGAGGCGTAGATCTGCGGAATCCCGTAGCCGTCACGTTTGACGTCGACGGGGCCCGTCAGGCCTTCGAGGGTGATCGATCCCTTGGTCTGCGGGAAGGAGGCGCGGACGGTACTGACGGACCAGTACCCCCCGTAGCCGAAACCTCCCACGAGGGCCACAACCAGGACGATCAGTAGCAGACGGGCTCTGCGCCCCTTCTTCCTGCCGGACTTGCCGGGCTTCTGGCCGGAAGAGGCGGTGGTGTTGGGGGGCATCGCTGTCCTTGCTGTCCTAACACGAGCGGCAGGGCGGGCTGTGCTTTCTACTGAGCGCTGGAGCAACCATAGGCGCAGGGCCCGACGCGTCTGGACGCGGAGTCGGGAACAGGCCCGGACCGAAGTTCGATCATCCGCCCCCGATCGTCAAGAAAGCGTCAAGAGTTAGGTAAGGTAATGAAGTACCTGCACTGAAGCCCGCACCCGCACCGGGCTTCGGGTGCTCGGATGGAGGCGTTCGCACCGCGGCGCCCGGATCGGCGAGAAGGGAACAGCCGCTGACTGTCCACCACCTCAACCAACTCTTGCTCGCCTGCTCGCTCGTTCTGCTCATCGCGGTCGCAGCGGTCCGGATCTCCTCGCGCAGCGGGTTCCCCAGCCTGCTCGTCTACCTGGGCATCGGCATCGCCATGGGCCAGGACGGAATCGGCGGCATCCGCTTCAGCAACGCCGAACTCACCCAGGTCATCGGATACGCGGCCCTGGTCGTGATCCTGGCGGAGGGCGGTCTCGGCACGAAATGGAAGGACATCAGGCCGGCCCTGCCCGCGGCCACCTCGATGGCCCTCATCGGCGTCGCGGTGAGCGTCGGCGTCACGGCCGCCGGCGCCCACTACCTGACCGGTCTGGGGTGGCGGCAGTCGCTCATCATCGGGGCGGTGGTGTCGTCGACCGACGCGGCGGCGGTCTTCTCGGTGCTGCGGAGGGTCCCCCTGCCCGCGCGCGTGACGGGCGTCCTGGAGGCCGAGTCCGGATTCAACGACGCCCCGGTCGTCATCCTCGTGGTCGCCTTCTCCACGGCCGGACCCGTCCAGCACTGGTACATGCTCCTGCTGACGATCGCCGCGGAGCTGGCCGTCGGCGCCGCCATCGGCCTCGCGGTGGGCTGGCTGGGCTCCTGGGGCCTGCGGCACGTGGCGCTGCCCGCCTCCGGCCTCTACCCGATCGCCGTCATGGCCATCGCGGTCGCGGCCTACGCGGCCGGCGCGCTCGCCCACGGCAGCGGCTTCCTCGCCGTCTACCTCGCCGCGATGATCCTGGGCAACGCGAAGCTGCCGCACTGGCCCGCGACCCGCGGTTTCGCCGACGGGCTCGGCTGGATCGCCCAGATCGGCATGTTCGTCCTGCTCGGTCTGCTGGTGACCCCGCACGAGCTGGGCGACGACGTCCTGCCGGCCCTCGTCATCGGCCTGGTGCTGACCATGGTGGCGCGGCCGCTGAGCGTGGTGGCGAGCCTCGTGCCGTTCCGGATGCCGTGGCAGGAGCTGACGCTGCTGTCGTGGGCCGGGCTGCGCGGTGCGGTGCCCATCATCCTGGCGACCATCCCCATGGTGAACGGCGTCGACGCCAGCCACCGCATCTTCAACATCGTCTTCGTCCTCGTGGTCGTCTACACCCTCGTCCAGGGCCCGACCCTGCCCTGGCTGGCCCGTCAGCTGCGCCTCGGCGAGGGCCCCGGAGCCTCCGATCTGGGCATCGAGTCGGCTCCTCTGGAACGACTGCGCGGACATCTGCTGTCCGTCGCGATTCCCGAGGGTTCACGGATGCACGGCGTCGAGGTGAACGAACTGCGGCTGCCCGCGGGCTCCGCCGTCACCCTCGTCGTCCGCGAGGGGAAGTCGTTCGTACCGCTGCCGACGACGGTGCTGCGGCGCGGGGACGAACTCCTCGTGGTCGCCACCGACCAGGTCCGCGATGCGGCGGAGAAGCGCCTTCGGGCCGTCGGTCAGGGCGGCAAGCTCGCCGGATGGCTGGGCATGACCGGCGACGAGGGGCCGGGCCGCAGGCGTTAAGCGCATGCTTCCGGTACCTCACACCGCGCGGAATCCCAGGTGAAGGAGGGCATGGTGCGCGCTTTCACAGGTGTGTTCGGCCGTCACCTCTGTACACTCAAGGCGCACCCTGATCGAACCAACTCTGCCTGACGCAGAGCTGGCGCGACCGTATGGCGGCCGGGACGCTCCCCCTGCGAGCGCCGGTATCTACCGCAGTACGCGCAAGAGGACAGCTCTCGGCGTGCCCCGACGGCCAACGCGCCCAACGGGGGCCGCGCTACCAGGCGGCAGAAAGGCACGGGCCGTGGCATCCACGGTCACCTCGAAGTCGTCCCGTCCGGGCTACACCCGGCTGCTGCGCACGCGCGGCGCCTGGACGTTCCTGATCCCGGGCTTCGCGGCGCGTCAGCCGTTCGCGATGCTCACCCTCTCCATCGTGCTGCTGGTGCGGCACACGACCGGCTCGTACGGCGCCGCGGGCGCCGTCGCGGCGGTCACCGGTGTCTCCATGGCACTGTGCGCGCCCTACAGCGGCCGGCTCGCCGACCGCCACGGTCAGCGCGCGGTACTGCTCCCCGGCGTCCTGGCGCACACCCTGGCCGCTGCCTCCCTGACGGCGCTCGCGCTGGTGCACGCACCCTTGTGGGTCCTGTTCGCGGCGGCCGTCCCCACCGGGGCCTCTGTACCGCAGATCGGTCCCATGGTGCGCGCCCGGTGGGGCGTGAAGCTCCAGGACTCGCCCCTGATGGCGACGGCGGCGGCCTTCGAGTCCGTCACCGACGAGCTGACCTTCGTGGTCGGGCCGCTGCTGGCGACGGCCCTGTGCACCACCGTGGCACCGGCCGCGGGCCTGCTCACCGAGGCCGCGCTGACCCTGGTCGGCGGTGTGCTGTTCGCCGCCCAGAAGGGCACGCAACCGCCCGTCGCCGCCGTGCGGCACGCGCGCGTGGAGCACACTTCCGCCCTGCGGGTCCCCGGTGTGCGAGTGCTGATCGTGACGTTCCTGGGCATCGGCACCGTCTTCGGAGGCATGCAGGTCTCGCTCGCCGCGTTCACGCAGTCGATCGGCGAGCCCGGCCTGAACGGCGCCCTGTACGGAATCTTCGCCGCCGGCAACATGCTCTCCGGAATCGTGTGCGGCGCCGTCGCCTGGAAGGCCACCCCACAGCGCCGCCTGGTCATCGGCTACGCGGCCCTCGCACTGACAGCCTCGGGTCTGTGGACCGCGCACTCCGTGGTCGTCCTGGCCGGCCTCGGTCTTCTGGTGGGCATGTGCATCGCACCGGCCCTGATCACCGGCTACACGCTGGTCGAGGGCCTGGTCCCGGCCGGCGCCCGCACCGAGGCCTTCACCTGGCTGACCGGCGCCGTCGCGCTCGGCCAGGCGGCAGCGGTCACGGTTGCCGGACAATTGGAGGACCGCCTGTGGGGCGGCGCCGGATTCCTGGTCCCGATGGCCGGGACGGTGCTGGCACTCGCGACCCTCGTGACCCTGCGGTCACGGCTGGCGACACACCCGGCCGGCCGCACCGTGGCACGTGGCGTCGGTCACCGCGTGCCGCTCACGGTGGACTGATCCCAAGGAATACGACACTATTGATGGTCGTTAGCACTCATTGAGTGAGAGTGCCAGGAGGAAGACTAGTGCCGACCTACCAGTACCAGTGCACCGAGTGCGGCGAGGGCCTCGAGGCGGTGCAGAAGTTCACCGACGACGCACTGACGGAGTGCCCCAACTGCGGTGGCCGCCTGAAGAAGGTGTTCTCCGCGGTCGGCATCGTCTTCAAGGGCTCCGGCTTCTACCGCAACGACAGCCGCGGCTCGTCCTCGAGCAGCAGCCCGGCGACGTCCAAGCCGTCGAGCTCCTCGTCGGACTCCGGCTCGTCGTCGACGAGCAGCACCTCCTCCGCCGCGTAAGGCTCTGCCGACCGGACCCCGCCGTCTCATGGGACAGCGGGGTCTTGGTGCTGTCCGGGGCCAGCTACTGTGCTCGCCATGGAGAACGCAGAGATAGGCGTCATCGGCGGTTCCGGCTTCTACTCCTTCCTCGACGATGTGACCGAGGTCCGGGTCGACACCCCGTACGGGGCGCCCAGCGACTCTTTGTTCTTGGGGGAAATCGCCGGCCGGCGCGTCGCCTTCCTCCCCCGCCACGGCCGCGGACACCATCTGCCGCCCCACCGAATCAACTACCGCGCCAACCTGTGGGCGCTGCGCGCCGTCGGCGTACGGCAGGTCCTCGGGCCCTGCGCGGTGGGCGGGCTGCGCCCCGAGTACGGTCCCGGGACGCTCCTCGTACCGGACCAGCTGGTGGACCGCACCAAGGCCCGGACCCAGACCTACTTCGACGGGCTGCCGCTGCCGGACGGCGCCGTGCCGAACGTGGTGCACGTGTCCCTGGCCGACCCCTACTGCCCCACCGGCCGCGTCGCGGCGCTCCAGACGGCGCGCGGGCGCAACTGGGAGGCGGTGGACGGCGGCACGCTGGTCGTGGTCGAGGGCCCGCGGTTCTCCACTCGCGCCGAATCGTTGTGGCACCAGGCGCAGGGCTGGTCCGTGGTGGGCATGACCGGCCATCCCGAGGCTGTGCTCGCCCGTGAACTTGAGCTCTGCTACACGTCGTTGACCCTGGTCACGGACCTCGACGCGGGAGCGGAGACCGGTGAGGGCGTCTCGCACGACGAGGTGTTGAAGGTGTTCGCCGCGAACGTGGACCGGCTGCGGGGCGTGCTGTTCGACACGGTGGCGGGTCTGCCGGCGAACGAGAAGCGGGACTGCCTGTGCCGGACGGCGCTGGGCGGGATGGATCCGGGGTTCGAGCTGCCCTGATCGATGGCGCGGACGCCGGCTGGGCCGGTACGGGGGTCGGTGGGGGCGCGGGCGTCGGCGTGGCGACGGGAGTGGGTGTGGGTGGGGGCGTCGGCGTCGGCGTCGGGATGGGGGGTAG
Organism: Streptomyces sp. NPDC046900; assembly: GCF_040644975.1. NCBI lineage: Bacteria > Bacillati > Actinomycetota > Actinomycetes > Kitasatosporales > Streptomycetaceae > Streptomyces > Streptomyces sp. NPDC046900. The sequence goes on from NZ_JBEYXD010000092.1 coordinate 7,551, forward strand.
GCGACTGTCCCGGCCTTGGGATGGGCGTGGGCGTGGGCCTCGGTGCCGGTGTGGGCACGGGTCTCTGCGTCGGGAAGTGCCTGGGCGCAGGTCTCGGCCCCGGCGGGCGGAACTTCCCGTTCGGGTGGGCGAGTTGTCCACAACCGTCCGGTAGTCCACGGTCGTCAGCGGACTCCGGCGCGAAGCCTCATCGTGGATCGCGTTCCGATCTCGCGATGCAGGTGGTGATCAGCATGACCCGTTTCTCGGCCTACGCCCCGTCCTCTCCTACGTCGGCTTCTTCCCCTCCGACCTGGGCTTCCTCTCCTTCCGCACGCCTCGCACCCCCGGCCCACGCTGTGATGCGTACGCACAGGCGGGCCTCCTGGGCGGCGTCACCGCGAGGGGATGCCTACGTGCACCGGCCTCACGAGCCCGTCGTCGCGGACCGACCACCTGGGGACGCCTTCTCGTACCCACCGCACGGGGAGACCTCCGCGTGGCCCATCCACCGGCAGGACTCAGCCCAGGCATGCGCCTTCCGGCCGGATCTGGACGTGCTCGCCGACCCACCGGACGCCGACGTCCCGGTCCGCGCGGACACCCCTCCCACGTGCTCAGTGCCGCATTTCGCTCCCGTACGGGTGCGCGGCGGCCGCCATCAACTGCGGCGTCTGGTGCGGCACCGAAGGCGGGCCGTGGCCATGGGCCTGGCGGTCACGGCGGCCGCGCTCGTGGCGACCGGGCCGGGCGGCTCCGAGGGTGCCCGGGGACATCCGGACGCCGCTCGGCGCCCGACTGCGGCGGTCGGCCCCGGACGGGAACGGCGCGCGGTCGAGATGGTGACGGCGCCGGTACGGATCGCGGACGGGGCCACGGTCCGAATGCTGCGTCCCGGCGCCCGGGTCGACGTGATCGCGGCCGACGGGGGCGGCGGCGCGAAGGTCGTCGCGGCCGGGGCCCGTGTGACCCGGGTCCCGGACGTCGACCCGACCGAGAACGGCGCGCTGGTCGTGCTCTCCCTGCCGCGCACCACGGCGGCGCGCCTGGCCGGCGCCGGAGCGACCTCACGGCTGGCGGTGACGCTGTGCTGAGCGGGCGGGCGGGCGGGCGGGCGGGCGGGCGAAGCTTACCGACCGGTCACGAAGTGCCCTTCCTCATGGCATGGGCTGGACAAGCCCGGGAAGCCCTGACGTAGGTTGCGGACCGGTTCGCTCCGCAGCATGCGCGATCAAGAAAGGGCCCACTGGTGGTCGAGAAGAAGGAGCCGAGCATCTGGCAGGGCTTCAGAGCCTTCCTGATGCGAGGAAACGTCGTCGATCTGGCGATCGCGGTGGTCATCGGTGCCGCCTTCACCAACATCGTCAACTCGGTGGTGAAGGGGGTCATCAGCCCGGTGGTGGGCGCGCTCGGCACCAAGAGCCTGGACAGCTACAGCTCCTGCCTCAAAGCGCCGTGCACGGGCACCGGCGACACCGAGACAGGCGTGCGCATTTTCTGGGGCTCGGTCCTCGGCGCCACGCTGAACTTCGTGATCACGGCAGCGGTCGTCTACTTCCTGATGGTCCTGCCCATGGCCAAGTTCCTGGCCCGCCAGGAGACTCGCCGCAGGGCGAAGGAAGGCACGCACGAGGTGGTGGAGCTGACCGAGCTGGAGGTGCTCAAGGAGATCCGCGACGCCATAGTCGCCGAGCGCGGCTCCGGCCGGAGCCAGTCCTAGCCGTCCGACGGCCCGGCGGCGCCCCAAAGGATCCGTTCACAGGCGCGCGCCCCGCGAGGGGGAGCGTCCGTCACAGGTGGTGGGGCGGCTTCTCGTCGAGGAAGCGCGCCAGGTCGGCGGCGCTGTCGCCGCTCGACGCGGGCTTCTCGCCCCACCCCCGGTCCGTGTCGTCCGAGGACTGCTGGTTCAGCGGGTCGTCGAAGACGAGGGCGTCCTTGGGCTCGGACTGGGAATCCCGCTGCTCGCGGGAGGGGGTGGTGCTCATACCACCAGCGTACGTCCACGGCGGCGCCCCACGGGGCGTCGCCCAGATCCGCGGCTCCCCGCTGGCCCCGGCCCCCCCCGGCACCGCTCCTCCCTGCCACCGACGACCACGGTGGCCAGGACGGGCCACCGCCGGGATCGGCGCACGGGAGGTTCTGAGTGGCAGAGGACGAAGGATCATGGGCACATGACAGTTGACGCTCTGACAGATGTCATGGGTCTGCGCGTGGGGCACGCGACACGCATCGGCGACGGCCGGCTCACCGGGGCCACGGTCGTCCTCGCCCCGGAGGGCGGCGCGGTCGCGGCGGTGGACGTGCGCGGCGGCGGTCCCGGCACGAAGGAGACCGACGCGCTCGATCCACGCAACCTCGTGCAGAAGGTCGATGCCGTCGTCCTCACGGGAGGCAGCGCGTACGGGCTCGACTCGGCGTCGGGTGTGATGGCGTGGTTGGAGGAGCGCGGTCGCGGGGTGCGGGTCGGCCCCGAGGCGACGCACGTCGTGCCGGTCGTACCGGCCGCCTGCATCTTCGACCTGGGCCGCGGCGGCGACTTCAAGGCCCGGCCGGACGCGGCGGTCGGCCGGGCGGCGGTGGAAGCGGCAGCCGCCGGCGAGCCGGGGGCGCCTGTTGCGGAAGGCTGCGTGGGCGCGGGCACGGGGGCGACGATCGGGCAGGTCAAGGGTGGAGTCGGCACCGCGAGCGTCCTGCTGGACTCAGGGATCACGGTGGGCGCTCTGGTGGTGTGCAACGCGGTGGGCTCGGTGATCGACCCGGAATCGGGGGCTCTGTACGGGGAGTTGCTCCAGGGCCACTTCGACCACCCGTCGCCGGACGTGCACGAGGCCGCAGGGCGGCGCCTCGCCGAGCTCGCCGCCGAAATGCCGCGCTCGCTGATGAACACGACCCTCGCGGTCGTGGCGACCGATGCCGAGCTCACCAAGGCGCAGGCGCAGAAGCTCGCAGGCGTCGCCCACGACGGGATCGCGCGTGCCGTACGTCCGGCGCACTTGCTCAACGACGGGGACACGGTCTTCGCGCTGGCGACCGGCACGCATCGGCCGGCGTCCGCGAGCCCCCTCGCGCTCAACGAAGTACTCGCGGCGGGCGCGGACCTGGTGACGCGGGCGATCGTACGGGCGGTGCGCGCCGCGGAGTCGGTGGCCGGGCCGGGCGGGACATGGCCGTCGTACGAAGAGTTGTACGGCCGTTAGACACCGGCGCGGGACGATTGTCCCGGTTCTGTCACGTGATGGTGTTCAACGCGGTGGAAGGGAACCCTTTGCCGCAGTGTCAGCTCTCTCTCCACGTACTCGAGCGGACCACCCACATGACAACGACCTGGAGAAGCTTGTGACAACGCCGGACAGGCGAGCGCGGCGCGCACTGGGGGCCTGTGCCGCTTTGATGGTCGGCGCCCTGACCCTGACGGCCTGCGGTGGCAGTGCCAATGCCGACAACAACAAAAACGGACAGGACTCCGCCAAGACCTCGGCCGCCAAGATCGCCATCTCCGCGAAGGACGGTTCGACCGACGCGTCCATCAACGCGACCGGGGTGCGGGTCAGTGACGGCAAGCTGACCGAGGTGAAGATGACCGTGGCGGGGACGGGCACGGCCGTTCCCGGCAAGGTGTCCGCGGACGGGACGTCCTGGAAGCCCGCGCAGCAGCTGGAACGCGGGACCAAGTACGAGATCTCGGCCACCGCCAAGGACGCGGACAACCGTGTGGCGGCCGCCAACTCCATCTTCACCACGGTCTCGTCGGCGAACAGCTTCATCGGGACGTACACGCCCGACAACGGGACGACGGTCGGCGTCGGAATGCCGGTGTCCTTCACCTTCGACAAGGCGATCACCGCCAAGAAGGCCGTCCAGTCCCACATCACCGTGACCTCCAGCAGCGGGCAGCAGGTCGTCGGGCACTGGTTCGGGTCGCAGCGGCTGGACTTCCGCCCCCAGGACTACTGGAAGGCCGGCTCCAAGGTCCTGATGAAGATCGACCTGGACCGGGTCGAGGGCGCGAACGGCGTCTACGGCGTGCAGAAGAAGACCGTGTCCTTCACCATCGGGCGCTCACAGGTCTCCACGGTCGACGTCAACACGCAGACCATGACGGTGGTGCGGGACGGCAGGACGCTGAAGACGGTCCCGATCTCGTCGGGCAGCCCGCAGCACACCACGTACAACGGGCAGATGGTGATCTCCGAGAAGTTCGTGCAGACCCGTATGAACAGCCAGACGGTGGGTCTCGGCGGCGAGTACGACATCCCGGACGTGCCGCACGCGATGCGGCTGACCGGCAGCGGGACGTTCATCCACGGCAACTACTGGTACAACAAGGCCAACCCGCCCTTCGGTCGTGAGGGCACCAGCCACGGCTGTGTCGGACTCGCGGACGTGCAGGGGGCCCAGGGGGACACCTCCGCCAAGTGGTTCTACGACAACTCGCTGATCGGGGACGTGGTGATCGTCCAGCACTCCCCCGACACAACGGTCGCTCCGGACAACGGCCTCAACGGCTGGAACATGCCGTGGAGCGCCTGGACCGCGGGAAGTACCGTCTGACTCCGGTCATATGACGAACACTCGGGCCGCGCGGGAACTTTCCCCGCGGCCCGAGTGTTTTCCCACCGTACGTTTTCTCGGTTCCCGGACATGATGTCCGATCGAGGGGCTACGGTATGCACCCACAAGGTGACATGCAGCAACGCCGGGAGAGACCTTGAGCGTTCCGTACGAGACGGCAGCGTACGAGTCAGCCCAGTCGCCCGAGTCTCCTGAGGAGCACCTCGAGCGGCTCCTCGGTCGTGCCCTGAACTCCTTCGAGCTGCCGGACGAGACGATAGGAACGCTCGACTGCGCGCTGGCGTACGACAGTTCGCTGCACTCGGCGCACCACAGCGCGGGACTGCACAGGGAGACGTACCGGCACACCTGGCTGCTCGCGGACGGCTCGGCGGTCACCCTGTGGGAACTGGTCCACAACACGGGCGCGAACGGTCACCTGGAGCACGAGCTGTACGCGGACGAGGAGGAGCTGCGCGCCGCCACGGCCCGGCTCCCGCTGCCGCCGGACGCGCCCGACTTCGAGCTGCCCGTCGTGGTGCAGATGTCGCCCGTCCCCGAGCCAGGACACGCCTATGTGCCCGACGACTCGGCTGACCACGCACGCCGGCTGCTGCGCCGTGCGGAGAACCCGGACCGGCCGGACGCGGAGCTGGCGACCTTACTGTTGGGCTCGGCGTTCGCGCACGAGATCACGCAGGCCTTCGGGCGCCCCAACCGGGCCGGGCAGGCGGGACTGTGCTTCTCGCTCTACGAGCACGCCTTCCTGCTGCGGGACGGCCGGGAGCTGTCCCTGTGGGAGGTCGAGCACACGGCGACGCCGGACGGCCGGCACATGTGCGAGGTGTACGCCTCCGAAGATGCGGCGCGCGAAGCGATGGAACGACGCGCGGCGGCGCTGGGCTGACACCGCACGATCCCTCGGCACCCGTTCCAGTTCCAGGAACGCCCTCGTCGTAACCCGCTTCAGGGGCGGCCTCGCCGCAACCCGTTCTAGGAGCGGCCCTCGTCGAACTGCCGCATGAGGCCCGCGAAGGCGTCGCGTTCGGCCGGGGTGAGTTCCACGGATTCCAGGGCCGGGCTCGTCTGCTGGGGCGGGAGGGCGCGGAGCGCGGTGCGGTGGCGCCGGACCGATTCCTCCAGGCGGCGCTGATGCACGACGCGACCCACACAGACGATCCAGACGGCGGTGGCCAGGGCGAGGAGGGGCACACCCAACAGCTGGAAGGTCGACACGTGCGCAGGCATGCCCCCAAGTAGACACCACGATCCGGGCTTTTGACCCTGGATCGTGATGCATATCGCAGATACGACGAGCGGTACGAAGGGGTCAGATCTGCCCAAGCAGCCACGGTCCGGCCCGGCCTCGCGCCCATGACGCTCGTCACAAGGCCCGCAGCATGTCCCTGCGCGCCGTCAGAAACGCGTGGCCCGGTCTGCCGCAGCCTCCAACGCACTTCGGCCGCAGCCCCGTCGCGGGGCTGCGGCCGGCATGTGAGGGGCGGTTGCTCGTCAGGCGGCGATCGGCTGCTTGGAGTCGCCGCGGGCGGCTATCGCCCCTCCGGCGGCCTCCTTCGCGGCGCCCTCCGGGCTCTGCTTGCGCATGCCCTTCAGGACCACCACCAGGACCGTGGTCACACCTACGCCGGCGGCGATGGCCACGAGGTAGAGCAGGGGGTTGCCGATCAGCGGGACCACGAAGATGCCGCCGTGCGGGGCACGCAGGGTGGCGCCGAAGACCATCGACAGGGCGCCGGTGACCGCACCGCCGATCATCGACGAGGGGATCACGCGCAGCGGGTCGGCCGCCGCGAACGGGATCGCCCCCTCGGAGATGAAGGAGGCGCCGAGCACCCAGGCCGCCTTGCCGTTCTCACGCTCGGTCTGCGTGAAGAGCTTGCCGCGCACCGTCGTGGCCAGTGCCATCGCGAGCGGCGGGACCATGCCCGCGGCCATCACCGCGGCCATGATCTTCATCGCCGAGTCGCTCGGGTTGGAAACCGCGATGCCGGCCGTGGCGAAGGTGTAGGCGACCTTGTTGACCGGTCCGCCCAGGTCGAAGCACATCATCAGGCCGAGCAGCGCGCCGAGCAGGACGGCGTTGGCGCCGGAGAGGCCGTTGAGCCAGTCGGTCATGCCCTTCTGGGCGGAGGCGATGGGCTTGCCGATCACGACGAACATCAGGAACCCGACGATCGCCGACGAGACCAGCGGGATCACCACCACCGGCATGATGCCGCGCAGCGTCGCCGGGATGTGGATCTTCTGGATCGCCATCACCACACCACCGGCGATCAGACCGGCCGCGAGACCGCCGAGGAAGCCGGCGTTGATGGTGAGGGCGATCGCGCCGCCGACGAAACCGGGGACGAGACCGGGCCGGTCCGCCATGCCGTAGGCGATGTAGCCGGCGAGGACCGGGACGAGGAAGCCGAAGGCCACACCGCCGATCTGGAACAGCAGGGCGCCCCAGCTGTCCGTCTGGGTCCACACGAAGTGGTCCATGACCGACGGCGCCTTGTTGACCTGCCAGCCGCCGATCGCGAAGCCGAGGGCGATGAGCAGACCGCCCGCGGCGACGAACGGAACCATGTAGCTCACGCCGGACATCAGCCACTTGCGCAGCTTGGTGCCGTAGCCCTCGCCGGAGTCACCGGCGCGCTCGACGGGCGTTCCGCCAGGGGCCGCCGCGGTGACCACACCGCGTGCCGCCTTGTCGCGCACCTCGGAGATCAGCTCGGCCGGGCGGTTGATACCGGCCTTCACACCGACGTCGACGGTCGGCTTCCCGGCGAAGCGGTCCTTGTCCCGCACGGGCACGTCGTGGGCGAAGATCACGCCGTCCGCAGCAGCGATCACGGCGGGGTCGAGCCGGGTGAAGCCGGCCGAGCCCTGGGTCTCGACGACCACCTCGATGCCGGCCTCACGGCCCGCGTTCTCCAGCGACTCGGCGGCCATGTACGTGTGGGCGATGCCGGTCGGGCAGGAGGTGACGGCGACGACACGGAACGGGCGCTCGGCGGAGCTGCCGGTGTCGCCGGCCGGGGCGGACGTGTCCGCGGACGCCGCCTTCGCCGGGGCCGCGCCGTCCGCGGTGGCGCCGGAGGAGGCCGCCTCGGTCGACGCCACCACGGAGTCTTCGGAGCCGGCGGCCGGGGCCTCGTCCCCGCGGATGAGCGCGGCCGCGTGCGCCGCGTCGTCCACGGCCCGCAGCGCGGAGGTGAACTCGGCGTTCATCAGCTGGCGGGCGAGCGACGACAGGATCGTGAGGTGAGCGTCGTCCGCGCCCGCCGGGGCGGCGATCAGGAAGATCAGATCGGCCGGACCGTCGGCGGCGCCGAAGTCGATGCCCCGCGCGCTGCGCCCGAAGGCCAGCGTCGGCTCGGTGACGTGCTCGCTGCGGCAGTGCGGGATGCCGATGCCGCCGTCGAGGCCGGTCGGCATCTGGGCCTCCCGTGCCGCGACGTCGGCGAGGAAGCCGTCCAGGTCGGTCACCCGGCCTTGGGCCACCATCCGCTCGGCGAGGGCGCGTGCCGCCGCCTCCTTGGTGTCGGCGGACAGGTCGAGATCGACCAGGTCCGCGTTGATCATCTCGCTCATCGCGGGCTCCTTCGCACGCGTATCGCCCGGGGCTCTCGGTGGGCGCGGGTGGGGACGGGGATGCAGGGTGGTGCAGGGACGGAAGCGGCGGCGGGGCCGGGAAGACCCCGCCTTCCCGTGGCCGTGGCGGGGCCGGGGAGACCCCGCCCTTCCGTGGCCGCGGCGAGGCCGGGGAGACTCCGCCACGTCAACGTCGGTTCGAGGCGTGTGGCGCACGTGTCGACGACACGGACCGGCCACGCGGTGATGACATGGGCTACGCGCGCGGTCATGACACGGGCTCCGTCAGGACACGGTCCACGGGTACCGCCGAGGTGACCGTCACGGCGGAGGGGTCCAGATCGGCCGGGGTCGGCATCACGCTGCCGGGCAGCTGCACCGCCGCGGCTCCGTGGGCCACGGCCGAGGCCAGGGCCTCCGGGCCGGCGCCGCCCGCGATCAGGAAACCGGCGAGGGAGGAGTCGCCGGCGCCGACATTGCTGCGCACGACGTCGACGCGTGCGCTGCCGAACCAGGCGCCCTCGTCGGACACCAGCAATTGGCCGTCCGCGCCGAGGCTCGCGAGTACGGCGCCCGCACCCATCCCGCGCAGTTCCTCGGCCGCCTTGACCGCGTCGCCCACCGTGGCGAGGGGGCGTCCGACGGCCTGCGCGAGCTCCTCGGCGTTCGGCTTCACCACGTCCGGGCGTTCACGCAAGGCCTCCAGCAGCGCGGGCCCGGAGGTGTCCAGCGCGATCCGGGCACCGGCGGCGTGGGCTCGGGCGACCAGATCCGCGTACCAGGACGGCGCAAGGCCGCGCGGGAGGCTGCCGCAGCAGGTGATCCAGGTGATCCGGGCCGCGCGGTACTGCTCGCGGACCGTCTCCAGGAGGAGTTCCGCCTCGGCCGTCGACAGCTCGGGGCCAGGCGCGTTGATCTTGGTGAGGGTGCCGTCGGGCTCGGCGACGGAGATGTTGGAACGGGTGGCTCCGGCGACCGGGACCGGTGCGACCTCGATGCCCTGCGCGTGCAGCAGTTCGGCGACGAGGGCGCCCGGCGCGCCGCCCAGGGGCAGCACGGCGACCGTGCGCCGCCCGGCGGCGGCGACCGCACGCGAGACGTTCACGCCCTTGCCGCCCGGGTCCACGCGTTCGCCGGTGGCCCGGATGACCTCGCCGCGGTCGAGGGAGGGGACCTCGTAGGTGCGGTCGAGGGACGGGTTCGGGGTGACGGTGAGAATCATGCGCGCACTACTTCCGTGCCGCCGCGCTCGATCGCGGTGGCGTCCTCGGGGCTCAGACCGCTGTCGGTGATCAGCAGGTCCACATCGCCGAGACCCCCGAAACGGGCGAAGTGCTCCTGGCCGTGCTTGGAGGAGTCGGCGAGCAGCACCACGCGGCGCGCGGCGTGGATCGCGGCGCGCTTGACGGCGGCCTCGGCGAGGTCGGGCGTGGTCAGTCCATGGTCGGCGGAGAAGCCGTTGGCGGCGATGAACACCACGTCGGCGCGGATCTCGCCGTACGCGCGCAGCGCCCAGGCGTCCACCGCGGCGCGCGTACGGTGGCGTACGCGCCCCCCGACCAGATGGAGCTGGATACCGGGGTGGTCCGCGAGACGGGCCGCGGTGGGCAGGCTGTGGGTGACGACGGTGAGCGCGGCGTCCAGGGGAATGGCCCCGGCCAGCCGGGCCACGGTCGAGCCGGCGTCGAGGATCATCGTGCCCTCGCTCGGCAGCTCCGTGACGGCAGCCCTCACGATCCGGTCCTTCTCGTCGGCCGCGGTGGACTCCCGCTCGGCGAGGTCCGGCTCGAAGTCCAGACGTCCTGCGGGGATCGCCCCGCCGTGCACCCGGCGCAGAAGGCCGGCCCGGTCGAGGGCCTTGAGGTCCCGGCGGATCGTCTCGGCCGTGACCTGGAACTCCTCGGCCAGCGACACCACGTCCACCCGCCCGCCGTCACGGGCGAGCCGGAGGATCTCCTGCTGCCGCTCCGGTGCGTACATGTCCGTTCGCCTCCAACTCATGCCCGAACGTGTGGTTTCCTCGGGAGGCTACGTCTGGATTTCCGAAAAGTAAACAGGACCGGGCCCCAGAACGGACACAAACGGGCGTCGATACCCCGGGCGACGTCAGCACGCAGGACAGGGGCGCAGGACGCCCAGACGGGCAGACCCGCAGACCCGCACACCCGCACACCGGCAGACGGGCAGACGGGCAGACGGGCAGACGACGCAATACAGGACCGCGCCCGACCGGACACACGACCGATCCCGCGGGCGCCTCCCGCGCCCCGTCCGCCCCGCAACACGATGGCGCCCGGCGGGTCGCGCGGAACGCGACCCGCCGGGCGCCATCGGCCTCGCCGTCGAGGCGAGGAATGGAACACGGCTCAGGAGGCGAGCACCGGCTCCTCGACCCCCTTCGGCGCCGGTTCGGCCTGCCCGCCCTCCACATGCTGCGCGGGCCGCCTGGGCAGGGCGAACATCAGCAGGAAGATCGCCACCAGCACCGCGGCGACCCAGCCCAGGGCGTGCTCGAAGGCGTGCACGAAGGCGGGCCCCACCTGCGCCGGGGTCAGCCGGTCGCCGATCTCGCCGAAGAAGACCACCGAGACCAGCCCGAGGCCGAGCGCGTTGCCCATCTGCTGGACCGTGTTGATGAGGCCGGACGCCGAACCGGAGTGCTCCCTCGGCACCTCGGACAGGATCGCGTCCGTCAGCGGAGCGACGATCAGCCCCATGCCCGCGCCCATCACCACGAGCGGCAGGGCCATCTGCCAGGAGGCGATGGCGAGGCCGTACCGGGCGGACTCCCCGATGTAGAGGAGCACACCCGCCGCCATCACCAGCGCACCCGCCTGCAGCACCCCCCGGCCGAAGCGCGGCACCAGCTTCTGCACGGACAGCCCGGCCGCCGTCGAGACCGCGATCGAGAACGGCACGCCCGTCAGGCCCGCGCGCAGCGCGCTCCAGCCGAGCCCGACCTGCATGTACAGCGTCCAGACCAGGAAGAAGACACCGAGACCGACACCGAAGACCGTCTGCACCGCGATACCCGCAGCGAAACTCTTCACACGGAACAGGGAGAGCTCCACTAGCGGGGACCCGTCCCGCACGGCCTTCCGCTTCTCGTACGCCACGAGCGCCGCGAAGACGACCAGCGCGCCCGCCATCGACGCGTACCCCCACAGCGGCCAGCCCAGCTCCCGGCCGCGTGTGAGCGGGTAGAGCAGCATGAGCAGACCGAGGGTGACCAGGGCGACGCCGACGAGGTCGAGGCGCAGGGCCCGCGGTGCCTTGGACTCCGCGATGTAGCGCCGGCCCAGCAGCAACGCCCCGATGCCGACCGGCAGGTTGATCAGGAAGATGGGCCGCCACTCAAGACCGAAGAGGTTCCACTCGGTGAGGAGGGCGCCGAGGAGCGGTCCGGAGACGGCCCCCAGTCCGACGATCGCGCCGAAGAGCCCGAAGACCTTGCCCCGCTCGTGCGCCGGGAAGGTGGCGTGCACGATCGACAGCACCTGCGGCACCATCATCGCGGCCATCGCGCCCTGCAGGATCCGTGAGGCCACGAGCATCTCGGGGTTCGCGGCGAAGCCGCACAGCGCCGAGGCGATCGTGAATCCGCCGATGCCGATCAGGAAGAGCCGCCTGCGGCCGTGAATATCTCCGAGCCGGCCGCCGGTGATGAGCCCGGCGGCGAAGGCGAGTGCGTACCCGGCGGTGATCCACTGGATCTGGCTGAACGATGCTCCCGCGTCCCGCTGGATCGACGGGATGGCGATGTTGACGATCGTGACGTCGACCAGGTCCATGAAGGCCGCGGTCATCACGATGGCGAGCGCGAACCAGCGACGACGGTCGCCGGGGTCGGTGGTGCTGCTGCTGAGAGTGGTCTCCGTGGAGGTCATGGTCCGAAGCTAGGGCCGCAATAGGTCAGATCGTGTCCTAGTTCTGCGGCATCCTCGGATTCATGACGACCGACACTCCGGCGCGCCTTCTCCAATTGCTCTCCCTCCTGCAGACCCCACGCGAGTGGCCCGGTGCCGAGCTCGCCGACCGGCTGGGGGTGTCCCGGCGCACGATCCGCCGGGACGTCGACCGGCTGCGCGAGCTCGGCTATCCGGTCCAGGCCAGCAAGGGCGCCGACGGCGGGTACCGGCTGGTCGCCGGGAAGGCGATGCCGCCGCTCGTGCTCGACGACGAGGAGGCCGTGGCGATCGCGGTCGGGCTGCGCGCCGGCGCCGGGCACGCGGTCGAAGGTGTCGACGAGGCATCGGTACGGGCCCTGGCCAAGCTGGAACAGGTGCTGCCGGCCCGGCTGCGCCACCGGGTCACCACCCTCCAGGCCGCCACCAGCGCCCTGACCAGCGGCGACGGGGCGAGTATCGCTCCCGAGACGCTGACCGTGATGGCCTCGACGATCGCGGGGCACGAGCGGCTGCGGTTCGCCTACCGCTCCGGGGACGGAACGCCGTCCCGGCGCCAGACCGAGCCGTACCGGCTGGTGTCCACGGGACGCCGCTGGTATCTCGTCGCCTACGACCTGGAGCGCGACGACTGGCGTACGTTCCGGGTCGACCGGGTCAGCGAGCCGTTCGCGACCGGCGCGAGGTTCGCCCCGCGGGAGTTGCCTGCGGGGAGCGCGGCGGAATATCTGCGGCAGTCGATGTACCGGCGCCAGGAGGCGTACGAGTTCGAGGCGACCTTCGCCGCGCCCGCGGACGTCGTCGCGGCGCGCCTGCCGCGCTGGTTCGCGGAGCCCGAGCCGCTCGGCGACCACAGCTGCCGGCTGCGCGGCACGTCGAGCGACTCCGTGGAATGGCTCGCGGTACGGCTCGCCATGACCGACTGCGAGTTCACGGTGCACCGGCCCGCCGAACTGGTCGCCTGCGCAAAGAACTTGGGTGAACGACTGAGCCGGGCGGCTCAGGCGCCGAAGGACTGAGGAGTACGGCTCGGGGGAAGTTGGGCGGCCGCACCGAAAACGGGTACGGCCCGGCGGGAGTTGTGCCGGCCGCCGAGCCGGTCAGCGCGCGGGAGGCCGGCACCGCAGCGCGCGAGAGGGCCGGCACGGGGAGCGCTGCGCGGCCGGCCTCCCGCAGAAAATCAGCCGATCTCCCACACGAAGTCCCGCAGGGCCTCCAAGTTGCGTACGGCGAGAGCGGCGGGCCCGTGCGGACCGGCTGCCGATTCGTCACTCGCGGCCCAGCTCTCCACCGCCACGCGTACCGCGGCGGAGGCGACGGCGGCGGTGAAACGCAGCGCCGGCGTCACGGCATCCGACGGATCGTCACCACTCCGCGTCCGCGCCGCGAGCACCTCTGCGAGTTCGTGTTCCGAGGCCTGGCAGATCTCGGCCCATACCTTGGTGAGCGCGGGGTTGGTGCCGGTGAGACGCAGCAGGGCGCGGACCCACTCGAGGGACCTCGCGGAGACGCCGGCGCCGGGGGTCAGGGTGTGGACCGCGGCGTGGTGCAGGGCGTCGGCGACGGTGAGGTGGGCGGGGGCGTCGCGGACGGCCTGCGACCACCTGCGGGCACCCGCCGAGAACAGCGGGGCCAGCGCCTCCTCCTTGGTGGCGAAATAGCGGTAGAAGGTGCGCGGTGCCACCCCGGCGGAGCGGGCGATGTCCTCGGCCCGGGTGGCGCGCAGGCCGTTCGCCATGAAGAGTCCTGCCGCGGCCTGGGCGATCTCCATCCGGGTCGCCGCCTTGCGCCGCTCGGTGAGGGAAGCTCCCTCGGGTTCTTGCGCCGTACGGGCGGGAGATGTCCCGCTCATACGTTTCGTACTGGTCACGACGGCAGGTTATGCCGCTGTGGCACAATCTGCCATTCGGGCCGCCCCGGGGTTCAGGTACGGGGCGGCCCATCGGCTCGCCCTGTCCGGAGCAGGCAGGAAAAGGGCCGGGCCCCGGCGCCTAGGGGGGAGTGGCACCGGGACCCGGCTGGGGAGAGTCCCGGCGCCGGGGGGAGTGCGTCGGGACTCGGCTCTGGAGGGCGCGGACCATGCGGTCCGGCCCGTGCTGTGGACGGACCCGGAGGGGTTGTGCCCCGGACCCGGTGGGTTGAAGCGACGGAACACGCCAAGTCGTCCGGCGAGAAGGGATCTGCCGGCCGGTGTCGCACACCGGCCGTACGAAACCGTCACGCCGCCGCGTCGAAGCCCGTCTGCCGCGCCAGCTTCTTCAGTTCGAGCAGGGCGTGCTTCTCGATCTGCCGGATGCGCTCACGTGTGAGGCCGTGCTCCTTGCCGACCTCGGTCAGCGTGCGCTCCCGGCCGTCCTCGATGCCGTACCGCATCTTGATGATCGAGGCCGTACGCTCGTCGAGCCGCCCGATGAGGTCGTCCAGCTCCTCGCTGCGCAGCAGCGTGAGCACGGACTGCTCCGGCGACACCGCCGACGTGTCCTCCAACAGGTCCCCGAACTGGGTCTCGCCCTCGTCGTCCACCGACATGTTGAGCGACACCGGGTCGCGGGCCCAGTCGAGCACGTCACTGATGCGCTCGGCCGTGGTGTCCAGCTCGGCGGCCATCTCGGCGGGCTCGGGGTCGCGCCCGTTCTCACGGTTGAACTCGCGCTGCACCCGGCGGATCCGGCCGAGTTCCTCGACCAGGTGGACGGGCAGCCGGATGGTCCGGGACTGGTCCGCGATCGACCTGGTGATCGCCTGACGGATCCACCAGGTCGCGTACGTCGAGAACTTGAAGCCCTTGCGGTAGTCGAACTTCTCGACCGCTCGCACCAGACCGGCGTTGCCCTCCTGGATCAGGTCGAGCAGCGGGAGACCGCTGCGCGGATAGCGGCGCGCCACGGCGACGACGAGCCGGAGGTTCGAGCGGATGAAGATGTCCTTGGCCCGCTCCCCCTCCGCGACCAGGGCTTCCAGCTCCTCACGGGTGGCATCGGCCTTGGCCTCCTCCTCCCCGTCGAGGATCTGCCGCGCGAACACCCCCGCCTCGATGACCTGGGACAGCTCGACCTCCCTGGCGGCGTCGAGCAGCGGCGTACGCGCGATCTCGTCGAGGTACATGCCGACCAGGTCGCGATCGGCGATCTCGCCGCCATGGGCGCGAACACTGTTTGCCGCGTCGACGGTCTCGCCTCCGGCGGACTTGCGACGGGCGACGGCACGGGTTGCCATGCGTGCTCCCTTGCGATGGTGGGCTGGCGGGTGGTCCAGTGACGCTTCGGACACCCTTCCGGGTGCCCGGCATCCGAAGGAAACAACGACTGGAATCAGGACAGAATTCCCAACCCGTCCCTCTATTTTTCTGATCATGCAGTACCCTGTGCCGCCACCAGGGAGGCCGGATGCCGTCGGAACGTACAGAGGTGCAGGTCAGGCCAGGAGTCGAGGGCGACCTCGTAGCCCTCACGGACATCTAGAACCACTATGTACGTGAGACGCCCATCACCTTCGACACCGTGATCTTCACCCCGGAAGAGCAACGTCCTTGGCTGCTCTCCCACCCTGAAGACGGCCCACACCTGCTGAAGGTTGCCGTGGCACCGGAGTCACAGGAGATTCTCGGGTACGCCACATTCAGCGCCTTCCGTCCGAAGCCGGCGTACGCGACCTCGGTGGAGCTCACCGTCTACCTCGCCCCGCACACGACGGGCCGCGGGGTCGGCGCGCACCTCTACCGGTCTCTCTTCGAGTCCCTGGCCGAGGAGGGCCTCCACCGCGCCTACGCGGGCATCGCCCAGCCCGACGAAGCGTCCGTGCGGCTGCACGAACGCTTCGGTTTCCGGCACGTGGGCACGTACCGCGGGGTGGGGTTCAAATTCGGACGTTACTGGGACGTGGCCTGGCACGAGAAGGAGCTCTGGCCGGCGGGTCAGCCGAACTGCACCGACCTCTTCGCCAGACCCATCCAGAACCCGTCGATCACGGACCGCTGCGCGTCCAGTTCCCCCGCCGCGTCCGCCGCGCCCATGGTCACGAAGAGCGGGGCGAAGTGCTCGGTGCGGGGGTGGGCGAGGCGGCCCGCCGGGGACTTGCGGGTGAAGTCCAGCAGGGCGTCGACGTCTTGGGCCTCCAGCGCGCGGTGGCCCCAGTCGTCGAACTCCGCCGACCAGCCCGGCACTCCACCCGCATGGCGCAGTGCGGCCAGATTGTGGGTGAAGAAGCCGGAGCCGATGATCAGCACGCCCTCGTCGCGCAGCGGGGCCAGCCTGCGGCCGATCTCCATGAGCCGGACGGGGTCGAGGGTCGGCAGGGAGATCTGCAGGACGGGGATGTCGGCCTCGGGGTACATCTCGACCAGGGGCACATACGCGCCGTGATCCAGACCGCGGTCCGGCATGTCCTGCACGGGGGTGGGCAGGAGCTTGCGCACCGACTCGGCGAGCTCGGGGGCGCCCGGGGCCGCGTACGTCACCCGGTAGTAGTGCTCGGGGAAGCCCCAGAAGTCGTAGACCAGCGGCAGCGTCCGCACCGCGCCGAGGGCGAGCGGGGCCTCCTCCCAGTGGGCGGAGACCATGAGGATCGCCCGGGGACGCGGCAGCCCTGCGGACCAGGCGGCAAGCTGACCGGGCCAGACGGGGTCATCGGCCAGCGGGGGCGCACCATGACTCAAGTAGAGGGCGGGCATGCGCTCGGGCGCGGTGCGCTCCTCGATGACGGCCGACATGGCGGCTGCTCCCTTCGCATTGCTTGAACTCTCAAGTTACTCGACAGGCTACCCCCGATTTGTTTAACTTTCAAGAAGAGGCCTCGTAGAGTGGGGACATGAAGACGGCACCCGCTGATGACTCTCGCTGGCTCACCGACGAGGAGCAGCGCACCTGGCGTGCGTACATGCACGCCGTCACTCTTCTCGAGGACCATCTCGACCGCCAGTTGCAGCGCGACGCGGGCATGCCGCACGTGTACTACGGACTGCTGGTCCAGCTCGCCGAGGCACCGCACCGGCGGCTGCGCATGACCGAGCTGGCCATGCAGGCCAAGATCACACGTTCCCGGCTCTCGCACGCCATCGCCCGGCTGGAGAAGAACGGCTGGGTGCGGCGCGAGGACTGCCCCGCCGACAAGCGCGGCCAGCTCGCCGTCCTCACGGACGAGGGATACGACGTACTGTCACGCCACGCGCCCGGGCATGTGGCCGCCGTGCGCCAGGCGATCTTCGACCGGCTCACCCCCGAACAGCAGAGGTCCCTCGGCGAGATCATGTCGGTCATCGCCGAGGGACTGCAGCCCAAGGAGGCGGGGGCGGACCTGCCCTGGCTCCGCTGAACCCCGTCCCCCGTACGGCGCAGAGGCCGTGCCGTCGCCTCCGTCCGCGAACGGGTCCGCCCCGGTCCCGCGCTTTCGCGGAACCGGGGCGGACCGCCGGAAGACCTGCGGACAATGGACACCCGTCTCTCATCCGCGGGCGTAGTCCCGTGCACGAAGTTCCGTGAGCGAAGTGCCTCGTGGACGGTCCGTGCGCGAGGCGCCGCGCACGGGACCCGACGTACCGGCCGTCAGTGGGCGACCACCGGGATCTGCACCTCGTCCTCTGCGCCCTCGCTCTGCCCGGAGACCGACTGGGCTCCCGGGCGGCCGGCGTTGACCAGGGTCAGGGCGGCGGCCGCGGCGACGACGAGGATGCCGACGGCGAACCAGATCGCGCTCGCGTAACCGTGCACCTGACCCTGCAGCTGAACCAGCTGCGCCTGGGACTTGGAGGTGGCGGTCGCGATGTGGTCCTTGATGTAGGACGTGGTCGCCGATGCCGCGATCGTGTTCAGCAGGGCCGTGCCGATCGCGCCGCCGACCTGCTGCGAGGTGTTGACCATCGCGGAGGCGACACCGGCGTCCCGCGGCTGCACACCGTGCGTGGCCAGGGCCATCGCCGGCATGAACGCGGTACCCATACCGAGGCCGAGCAGCAGCATGGCCGGCAGCACCACCGAGGCGTACGACGAGCCGATCTCCAGCTGGGCCAGCAGGAACATGCCGGCGGCGGCGACCAGGAAGCCGGGGCCCATCAGCAACCGCGCCGGGACGCGGGTCATCAGACGGGTGCCGATCTGGGTGGAGCCGGTGATCATGCCCGCGATCATGGGCAGGAAGGCGAAGCCGGTCTTGACCGGCGAGTAGCCCTTCACGACCTGCAGGTAGTAGGTCAGGAAGAGGAACGTGCCGAACATCGCGATGATCGCGAGACCGAGGGAGAGGTAGACGCCTCCGCGGTTGCGGTCGGTGATGACGCGCAGCGGCAGCAGCGGGGCCTTGACCTTGGACTCGGTGAGCACGAAGGCCACGAGCAGGACGGCGGCCGCGACGAACAGGCCGACCGTCAGGGAATCGCCCCAGCCGTCCGACTCGGCGCGCGTGAAGCCGTAGACGAGCGAGACCAGGCCGAGGGTCGAGAGAATGACGCCCGGGATGTCGAGCGGCGAGCGGTTGCGGCCGCCCTCCGGCTCCCGGATGACGAAGTAGGCGCCGGCCGCGGCGACGACGGCGAACGGGATGTTGACGAAGAACGTCCAGCGCCAGTCCAGGTACTCGGTGAGGAAGCCGCCGAGGATCAGACCGACGGCGCCACCGCCACCGGCGATCGCACCGTAGATGCCGAAGGCCTTGGCGCGCTCCTTGGCGTCCGTGAACATGACCGCGAGCAGGGACAGCGCGGCAGGGGCGAGGAGTGCGCCGAAGAGGCCCTGGAGGGCACGGGAGCCGAACATCATCGCGCCGCTCTGCGCGGCACCGCCGAGCGCGGAGGCGAGGGCGAAGCCGGAGAGGCCGATGACGAAGGCACGCTTACGGCCCCACAGGTCGGCGACCCGGCCGCCGAAGAGCAGAAGACCACCGAAGGCGAGGGCGTAGGCCGTCACCACCCACTGGCGGTTGCCGTCCGAGATCCCCAGGTCCTGCTGGGCGGAGGGAAGTGCGATGTTCACGATGGTGGCGTCGAGGACGACCATCAGCTGGGCGAGTGCGATGAAGACCAGCGCCCGCCATCGGTTGGAGTCGGGAGCGGAAGCGCCCGGGACGCTTCGGGCTGTTTCAGACATGGAGGTACCCACTTCGGGACTTCGTGACGGAAATGTCGGAACTCGTAGGCGGAAAAGGGCGTCAGGCAGCACGGCACGTCGCCGGTGACGGCCGAGGCCCTGTCGTCAGTAGGAGACGGGGTCTTCGGTGGGAAGACGGGCGGAGCCCGTGGAACTAATCGCTCAGGCCTGGCGGAGATCCTCCATGGTCGCGGCCGTGCCGGGCAGTTCGGAGCGGGCCGGGGCCCGCAGACCGTCCAGGAACAGCTGCAGATGACGGTGGACGAAGCGGTCGAGGCTGAGGCAGCCGGTACCCGCCGGCGGCCTGCTGAGCTGCGCGACCGCGATCATCAGGTCCCCGCGCTCGACATCGGGACGGAGCTGCCCGGCCGCTCGGGCGCGGTCCATGATCTCCTCGATCAGCTGCTCGAGCCGCTCCCGAGCCGCTTCCAGCTCGGGGTGGTGCTCGTGAAACGCGGTGGCGAACATCGGGCACAGCGCGCCGAAGCGCTCGTCGGCGACTGCGTGCACGAAGTGGGACAGGGCCTCGAAGGCGTTCCCGGTCTCGGCGAGCGCCCGCTCGGCGCCCTCGGACGTACGGTCCATGACCGAGCAGACGACCTCGCGGACCAGCGCCTCACGGTCGTGGAAGTTGCGGTACACCGTGGCGTTGCCCACGCCGGCCCGGCGGGCGATCTCGTCGAACGGCACGTCGGGGCCGAACTCGACGAACATCTCCCGGGCGGCGGTGACGATCCGCTCCCGGTTGCGCAGGGCATCGGCACGCGGCCGGGACACACGGCGCTGCACGGGGGTCGCGGTCTGCACGGCGCACTCCTCGTTGGAATGGAACGCGATCCGGGGACCCAGTCCCCGTTTCGCTCGGACACATGCTTAAACGGGGAATCGATCCCCGGTTATTTCCCCGCCCGGCGCCCTTTCGTGTGAGCTGAGCCACATCGCGGAGGAGATCCTCCATCGCCCCATTCGCGCCGGAACGACACCACCGCGCCTTGCGCCCCAAAGCCCCGGAGCGCACCTCGAACCGGGGCCGCCCCCCGCCAGCCCTTCCCCGCGCGGAACGCCTCGGACCAGCCGCCCCGCACCTCCCCCGAACCCCTCACACCGGCCGCCCCACCCTCCCTTCGACGCCCGGAACCCCTCGTTCGGTCCGCCTCAGCGAGCACCCACACCGATCTTGACCCAGGGTGAGCACACAGGCGCTTTCCGTGACCAGTCGTGAAGCGAAGGGGACCCCTGCATGCTGCTGTCCCGCCGCCGGATACACACGCGCCGTGTCGCCTCGATCGCCTCGGTCACCGTCCTCACCCTGGCGGTCTCCACCTCCGCGGGCACCGGATATCTGATCGGGGGGGCCTCCACGGCGGGATCCGCCGCACCGTCCCGTGCCTCGGCACTCGGCCCCTGCATGATCCACGGCCGTGCGGGCATCCAGATGCCCGAGTCCATCCCGACATCCCGTGGCTACGCCCGCTCCACCGGCACGATCCACGCGCTGACGCTGATGATCGACTTCCCTGACGTTCCCGGCCAGGGCAGCGCGCTGAGCCGGTACGGGGAGTTCTTCCCGCAGACCCAGAAGTGGTTCGCCACCAGTTCCTACGGCCGCCTCGATTACCGCCCCGAGGCCCCGATACGTCACTGGCTGCGGATGCCCAAGCCGTTCAAGGCGTACGGGCTGGAGCGCGGCGCGCCCTTCGACCCCGGCTACCGCCTGCTCGTCCAGGACATCGTGGCCACCGCCGATCCGCAGGTGGACTTCCGCCGCTACGACCTGGTGAACGTGCTGGTCACCCCCAACGCGGGCCCGGCCGCCCTGGACACCGTCCTGTCGGTGACGTTCGCGGGCAACCCCGATGCCCCGGTCGCCGACGGTGTACCGATCTCCAACGCGTCCTTCATCTACAGCCGCCAGGACGACGGCTCCGGCTCCTACCCCACGACCGGCTACCGGGTCCTGCCCCACGAGAACAGCCACACCTTCGGCCTGCCCGACCTCTACACGCAGGAGGGCGGGACGGCCGTCGGGCACTGGGACATCATGAGCGAGGACTGGGGTGCCAACAACGACCTGCTGGGCTGGCACAAGTGGAAGCTCGGCTGGCTGAAGGGCTCCCAGGTCAGCTGTGCGGTCACACGAGGCACCACCGAGTACACGCTGACCCCCCTCGGCCGCGCCGGCGGCCGGAAGCTCGTCTTCATACCGATCAGCTCCAGGGCCGGGTACGCCCTCGAACTGCGCACCCACGCCGGAAACGACGCGGAGGTGTGCAGGCCCGGCATCCTCATCTACCGGGTCGACGCGGACGTCGACACCGGCAGCGGGCCCATCACGGTCTACGACTCCCAGCGCAACAGCGGCGGCTGCACCCGAAGCCCGAACGTGCAGGCCGAACTGTCCGACGCCACGTTCCAGCCCGGGCAGACCTTCACGGACCCGAAGACGGGGATCGTCGTCACCGTCGTGGGCACGACGCCCACCGGCGACTACCGGGTACACGTGACCCGGCGGTGACCGGTCCTCGGGCCGTACGGAGTCCGGGACGGCGCACGACGCGGGCGAACACGGCGGATGCGCCCGGCCCGGCATTACCGTGACTTCATGCTCCCGAACGTCAACGCGGCCACGGCGATCCCCGCCGAAGCCGTCACCCCCCTCGTGCGCGGGCTCACCGTGCTGCGGCGGCTCACCGACGCCGACGGCAGCTGCAGCCTCAGCGCTCTCGAGCGGGCCAGCGGGCTCGCCCGGTCCACGGTCGACCGGATCACGGCGACGCTCGCCCGCATGGGGTACGTACGGCTCGACGGCCGGGACGCCCTGCTCGCCCCGCGGCTGACGGAGCTGGGCAACGCCTACCTGGCGGCGCTGCGGCTTCCGACGCTGCTCGATACACACGCGGACGCGCTCGCCGACGAACTGGACGAGTCCGTGTCCCTCGCGGTCCCCGATCGGGACGGCATCCGCTTCATCCATCAGGCGACCCGCCGCCGCGCGATGTCACTGAGCTTCCGCATCGGTGATCTGCTGCCCGCGGAGCGGACCGCTCCAGGCCCGCTGTTCGCGACGGAGTGGGACGAGGCGGACTGGAAGCGCTGGCGCGAGCGCCGGGCCACGGACCCCGAGGACCGGGGCTTCCCCGCGGTGCCGGCCCGCAGCCGCCCGCTCGACGGATCGGACGGCAGCACCCTCGGCGACGACTTCGAGGCCCGCACCGAGCAGGCGCGGGTGCAGGGGTGGGCACTGGACGACCAGCTCATCGAACCGGGTCTGGTGGCCCTCGGCCTGCCCGTACGCGAGAAGAGCGGCCGGATCGCCTGCGTGGTCAGCGTGGTCAGCCACACCAGCCGGCATTCTGCCGACGACCTGCGCCGGGCCCTGCTGCCCCGGCTGAGCACGGCGGTGGAGGCGATGGAGCGGGAGCTGCGCGAGGCCCCGCCCGCCGACCCCGCCGCGCCGTCCGGGCTCGCGACCTGGACCGGGGCGTCCAAGCAGGAGCTGGGGCGTGACTTCGTGGAGTCACTGGCGCGCGGACTGACGGTGATCACCTCCTTCGGGGAGGGCCGCCCTGCGATGACGCTGTCCGAAGTGGCCGAGGCGACGGGACTGGCGCGGGCCACGGCCCGGCGCGCGCTGATCACGCTGGAGCACCTCGGCTACGTCACCGCCCACGACCGCGCCTTCCGGCTCACCCCGCGCGTCCTGGGCCTCGGCTTCCCGCCGCTGTCCAGGGTGTCGCTTCCGGACATCGCCGTCCCGCACCTGACCGAGCTGTCCCAGCTCCTGCACGAGTCGACCTCGTTGGCGGTGCTGACGGGCGACGACATCCAGTACACGGCCCGGGCGGCCCCGAGCCGCATCATGAGCGTCAACTTCACGGTCGGGATCCGGCTGCCGGCGTATGCCACGTCTCTGGGCCGGGTCATGCTGGCGGACCAGACGGAGCCGAAGCTGCCGAAGCCGGTCTCACTCACACCGAGAACGGTCACGGATCCGGCGGAGCTGAGGGCCCTGCTCGGCCGGGTGCGGAGTCAGGGGTACGCCTTGGTCGACGGGGAGTTGGAGGAGGGGCTGCAGCTCCACCGACCCGACCGCCGACCACGCCGGCCATGCCCGGCAATACGCCGATGTGCTGCGAGCGATCCGCAACGGCGGACAGC
>NZ_JBEYXD010000093.1:0-30028 GCF_040644975.1 Streptomyces sp. NPDC046900
GATCAACAGCTATGTCAGCAAGCCTGCCGAGGACATCTCCGCGACCGAGAAGGGCGCGATCCGCTGTGCGGTAACGCTGCTTCCGGCGGGCCGTCCGCTATCGGCTTACTTCGCGTAGAACGCGTTGTAGATCGAGATCGTCGACTTGTTGCCCTTCTTGTCGGCGATCTTGGCGTGGAACGACAGACCCTGGCCCTTCGCCGGGTTCCGGTAGGTGATCTTGCCGTTCTTGACCGTCAGCTTCGTCCAGGTCCTGCCGTAGTCGTACGACACCCACACGCCCAGCGACTGCAGGTTGCGGCCCGCGGCCGAGCCCTGGACGGTGACCGGGATCGTGACCTTCTTGCCGGCCGCGACCCGGCTGTCGAGGCCGGTGGCGGCGCCGAAGCGGACCGAGGAGGTGGGCAGCTTGGCGCTGGCCTTCTTGGACTTGAACGTCCAGCTCGCGTCGATGCGGGTGGACGCCGCGGCGACCTTCACACTGCGGATGACCGAGGTCGTCAGCTTGTACGTGGCCTCACCGGACGGCACCTTGAAGGACTTGGCGCCGAACAGCGGGTCGTCGTTGGAGCCGACCTTGGCGCCGTTTCGGTACAGCGTCGTCTTCACCGACATGAAGTCCGAGGAACCGGCGTGCGACTGGCTGTCCGCGAACAGCGGCAGATAGCCGTAGATCTCGTTGCCGTCGCGGAAGAGGCCGTACTCGGAGGTGACCAGCGGCCCGAACACGGCCGTGTTGAAGGTCCTGGTGTAGCTCTTGCCCGGCTTGTAGGTCTCAACATTGCCGAGCGTGTAGTACGCCTCGGGGATCGGCAGGCCCTGCGGGTCCTTCTTGCCCCCGAACTGCGAGAAGTCGAGCAGCCACTCCACCGCGTTGCCGGTGGACACGTACAGCGTGCGCGTACCGCGCAGCTTCTGCTCGACCGGGGAGTTGAAGGCGAAGTCGTTCGGCAGGAAGCCGTAGAGGCCGACCGCGCCGGTCTTCCCGCTGGAGGCGGAGCCGAGGTTCACCTTCAGCGTGGCGAGATCGCCCGGCTTG
Organism: Streptomyces sp. NPDC046900; assembly: GCF_040644975.1. Taxonomy (NCBI): domain Bacteria; kingdom Bacillati; phylum Actinomycetota; class Actinomycetes; order Kitasatosporales; family Streptomycetaceae; genus Streptomyces; species Streptomyces sp. NPDC046900. The sequence continues at coordinate 1,040 of NZ_JBEYXD010000093.1, forward strand.
TAGTGCTGGACGTGCGCGCCTTCGAGCTTCTTGACATTGGCCCCGGTGAAGACGTCGTACTCCGCGGCGTCACCCTTGGTCCACTGCCCGAACCAGCTCTGGGACAGACCCGAGGAGACCGCCGGGCCGACGTGCGCGACCCTCACGTCCTGGAAGGACGGCGCGAAGATGCCGCCGCCGACTCCCGCCGGGTCGTAGGTGTAGGAGACCATCCCGGACAGCGGCTTGGCCGACGCGTCCGGCACCGTGATGTCGGCGGGCTGGGCCTTGGTCAGGTCCAGGGTGACCGTGGTGTCCTTGGTGACGCTCAGCTGGGGCTGGACCAGCCAGTCGGCGCCGCCCTCGATGGAGGTCGGGTCCTTCACCGAGACGGAGTCCAGCGCGTAGGTGCCCTTGGGCACCCGGACGGTCACGGTGTCCGCGCTGCTCTGCGACGGGTAGTCCCGGCCGTCGTCGGCCGAGGTGTTGAAGAGGTCCGTCAGATGGACGGGCGTCTGCCCCTCACGGTTGACGTACTTCAAGGTGACGTCGTACGACTCCGCCTCGCGCTCCACCGCCGCGGCCGTGCGCACGCTCTGGCCGCCGCCGGTCGCCGTCACGTACGCCCAGTACGAGCCGTCCGCGCTGCCGCCCAGCTTGGAGTTGACGCTCAGCGGGACCGTTGCGGTGCCGCCCGCCGGAACGGTGACGTTCGTCGCGCCGAGCGCGAAGAAGCCGGCCGGCGCGGGCCGGCCCGTGGGGCCGGTGGCCGTCATCGAGAGCGAGAGGGTGACGGCGGTCTTACCGACGTTGCGGTACGTCACCTGCTTGGTGACCGGCGTGTCGTCGGTGTGCGGCCAGCGCGCGACGCCGAAGCTCACGGACGACGGGTCGGCGAGCACGGTCTGCTTGATCGCCTTGTCCACGGCGATCCGGCCCGAACCCTGCTGGAAGGGGGTGTAGTTGCCGCCCTTCGCGGAGCCCGTCAGCGCCGACTTCAGCTCGGCGAACGTCCAGTCGGGGTGCTCCTGCTTGAGGATGGCGGCGGCGCCCGCGACATGCGGGGTCGCCATCGACGTACCCGAGATGGTCAGGTAGCCGGCCGGATTCTCGCCGACCTCCTTGTCGATGAGGCTGCCGGGCGCCGCGGCGGCCGTGATGTTCACACCGGGGGCGGTGACATCGGGCTTGATGGCGCCGTCGAGGCCGGGGCCGCGGCTGGAGAAGGACGCCAGCCTGTCGTTGTCGTCGACGGCGCCGACGGTGAGCGCGTCGGCCGCGCTGCCCGGCGAGCCGATGGTCCGGTCGCCGAGCTCGCCGTCGTTGCCCGCGGCGATGGCGAACAGGATGCCCTTCTGCTCGGAGAGCTTGTTCACCTCGGCCTCGAGCGGGTCGATGTCGGGCGTGTCGATGCCGCCCAGGCTGAGGTTGACGATGTCGGCGCCCTGCTGGGCGGCCCACTCCATGCCCGCGAGGATGCCGGAGTCGTCGCCGTACCCGTCGTCGTCCAGGACCTTGCCGCTGATTATCTTGGCGCCGGGCGCGACGCCCTTGTACTTGCCCTTCGACTTCGCGCCCGTACCGGCCGCGATGGACGCCACATGCGTGCCGTGGCCGACCTTGTCGGCGGTGGTGGCGGCGGTCGAGAAGTTCTTGGCCTCGATCACCTGGCCCTTGAGGTCCGGGTGATCGCCGTCGACACCGGTGTCCAGTACGGCGATCTTGACGCCCTTGCCGTCGTATCCCACCGCCCAGGCCTTGGGGGCGCCGATCTGCGACACCGACTTGTCCAGGCTGGCCTTGCGGACACCGTCGAGCCAGACGTGCGCGACGCCCTCGGCGGCGGTGTCGCCGTTGGTGAGGGCCTTCCACAGCTCGGCCTGGTGTCGCTGGGGCGTCTGCACCGCGTCCGCGTTCAGGGACTTCAGGGTGCGGCGGAGCGTGCCCGCCTCACGGACGTCCGCCTTCGCGGAGTTCGCCGTGCCCCGGTAGCCGACGATGACCTTCAGGCCGTTCTTCTGGTCCTTGCGGGCGCGGGCCGTGTTGAGCTCGGTGACGTCGAACAGACGCCGGTCGAGCTTGCCGTTGGCTATCAGGCCCGCCGCGTCGGCCGGCACCACATAGGTGTGCCCCTCGGCCTTGCGGACCTGAACCAGGACGTTCTCGCGGCCCTTGGCCCGCTCGAGCCCGACGACGCGGCCCTTGGCGTCGACGACGACGCGGTCGCCCGTGATCAGGGTGATGCGGTGCTGGGCCGAAAAACCGGACGCGGCCGTGCGCGACGTGCGCTCCGGCTTCGCCGACGCCGGGCTGGTCATACCCGCCGCCAACGCCACGGCGGCCGCCGTGGCGACGGTCGCCGCGCATGCTCTTTTCACTTGTCTGCGCAAAACTCCCCCTGGAGATGAGGTACCGGGCGAATTCCCCGTTCACCCGGCCGGGGGTAGTTCCGCACACATGCACGTCAACCCCCCGGACTACGCAGTATGCCGGGGGGTTGATCACTGCCTCAATAGAGGGAGGGATAACGAGTTGGAGCGCCCGCGGGGGCTATGAGACCGCGTTCTCCTTCACGGTGATCCTGCCCTTGCGGATCGTCGCGAGGCGCGGGGCCTTCTTCGCGATCGTGGAGTCGTGGGTGACCATGATGAAGGTCAGCCCGCGCTCCTTCCACATGCGCTCGAGCACGTCCATGATCTCGTCGCGCATCGACTCGTCGAGGTTTCCGGTGGGTTCGTCGGCGAGGAGCACCTTCGGCTGCTTCACCAGTGCGCGGGCGATCGCGACACGCTGCTGCTGACCACCCGACATCTCGCCCGGCAGGTGCCCGAGCCGCTCGCCGAGGCCGACGGACTTCAGCGCCTCGACGGCCCGTTCGCGCCGCTCCTTGCCCTTCAGGCCGAGCGGGACGAGGGCGGTCTCGACGTTCTCCTGCGCGGTGAGTGTCGGGATGAGATTGAAGGACTGGAAGACGAAGCCGATGTTCTCGCTGCGCACCTTGGTGAGCTTCGCCTCGGAGAGCCTGGCGAGGTCGACGCCGTCGAGTTCGACCTGGCCGGCGGTCGGCTTGTCGAGTCCGCCGAGCATCTGCAGCAGCGTGGACTTGCCGCCGCCGGTGGGGCCCTGGATGACCAGCCGGTCGCCGTCGCCGATGGTGAGGTCGACGCCGTCCAGGGCGTTGATGGTCTCCTTGCCCCGTGTATAGCGCTTGGTGACGCCTCTGAGTTCGTACATGGGTCCAACTCCTGGGAATGGAAGTGAGATCGGGGCCGCGTACGCGGGAGGGCCGAAGGGGTGCGCCGGTGCGCCCCGGATGCGGACCGCGCTCGGCGACGAGAAGTGCGGGGCGGGTGCTACTCGACGCGGCGCAGGGCGTCCGCCGGGCGCAGCCGGGAGGCACGCCAGCCGCCGAAGGCGCCGGCGATCAGACCGCCGGCCACCGCGAGGGCGACCGCGAGGGCGATGGTGGTCGCGCTGACCGGTGCGGTGAGCGCCACCTCTAGGGTCCTCGCGGCCCGTCGGCCGGGGCCTTCGAAGCCACCGCCACCGCCGCCGAAGCCGCCACCACCGCCACCGCCGCCACCGAGCTGGGCCTGCAGCGTGGGGCTGATGGCGGTGACGGCGTACGCGCCCGCCAGGCCGAGCGCGATACCGAGGACACCGCCGACCAGGCCGTTGACGACGGCCTCGCCGACCACCTGCCGGGTCACCCGGCCCGACTTCCAGCCGAGCGCCTTGAGCGTGCCGAACTCGCGCACCCGGCGCGAGACCGCCGAGGAGGTGAGCAGGCCGGCCACCAGGAACGCGGCGACGAGCACCACGATCGACAGCCACTTGCCCACGTTGGTGGCGAGGCTGGAGGCGGTGGACAGCGAGCCGGAGACCGTGGAGGCGAGGTCGGAGGAGGTGGTGACCGTCGTCCCCGAGATGTTCTTCTGGATGGTCTTCTTGACGGCCGCGATCTGCTGGGAGTCGGTCGCCTTGACGTAGATCGTGGTGACCTTGTTCTTCGAGTCGGCGAGCGTCTGAGCCTGCGTCAGCGGGATGTAGAGGTTGGCGGCCGAGTCACCGCTGTCGGCCGTGGCGATGCCGATGACCGTGAACTTGACGCCCTTGATGGTGACCGTGCCGCCGACCGCGAGCTTCTTCTCCTTGGCGTACGCCGAGTCCGCGACGACCACCGCGGCGTTGGTCTCGAACGTCTTGAACGTACGGCCGCTGGTGATCTTCGAGGAGGTGAGCGGGCCGAGGGCCGGCTTGGTCACGTCGGTGCCGTAGACCGAGTAGTTGTTCACGTCGAAGTTGGCGCCGCCGCCTTCGACGCGCCCCTGGGGTCCGCCGAATCCCCGGCCGCCCTGCCGGCCGCCGTTCTGGTCCTGCTTGAACTGACCCTGTGTGAACTGGCCGCTGATCTTGATGACCCGGAGGCTGAGTCCACCCACGGCGCCCGAAACACCGCTCTGCGAGCCGACCTTGCCGACCGTGCTGCTCGCCAGGGTCTGGAAGCCCTGGACCATCACACGGTCACTGCTCTGGGTGTCCTTGGAGTCGTTGCCACGGGCGTCGAAGTTGAAGCGCGGCCCCTGTGAACCGCCCGACGGGGGCGCGGCCGCCTTCGTGACGGTCATGTCGGTACCGAGTCCGTACAGCGACTGCAGAACCTCGTCCTGTGCCTTCCCCATGCCGGAGGACACGGAGTTGACCACGATGACCAGAGCGATGCCCAGAGCGAGCCCGGAGGCGACGACGAGGGCCGCCTTTCTCCGGCGGCGCAGTTCGCGCCTCAGGTAGGTGAAGAACATGGCCGCAAGCTAGAGACGCACCCTGATGAACCCATAAACCGGACATAAGAGAACGATGAGAAGCCTGTGTTCGGCCTCGGCACCGCGGTGAGAGGGCCTGTGAGAAGACCGAGGCGCCCGCCGCCCCAAAGGGGGTCGGCGGGCGCCTGGGTGAAGCGGGGATGAGGCGCGGGGCCCTCCGGGTCAGATGGCCGATCCGGCCTTCCACTGGGCCCAGCTCATGTTCCAGCCGTTGAGGCCGTTGTCAGGCGAGACGGTCCGGTCGCCGGTGTTCTGGACGACCACGACGTCACCGACGATCGAGTGGTTGTAGAACCACGCGGCCGGCGTGTTCGGGTCGTTCGCGCCCTTCTTGTCCTGCAGGCCCACACAGCCGTGGCTGGTGTTGACGCTGCCGAAGACGGACGGGGCACCCCAGTAGTTGCCGTGGATGAACGTGCCGGAGGTGGTCAGCCGGATGGCGTGCGGCACGTCCTTGATGTCGTACTCGCCCTTGCCGTCGGAGTCCTTGAAGCCGACCGTGGCGCCGTTCATGCGGGTCTGCGTGAACTTCTCCGACATCACCATCTGGCCCTGGTAGGTGGTGTGGTCGGGGGCGCCCGCCGAGACGGGGATGGTCTTGATGGTCTTGCCGTCCTGCGTGACCTTCATCTGCTTGGTCTTCGCGTCGACGTAGGAGACCTGGTTGCGGCCGATCTTGAAGGTGACCGTCTTCTGCTGCACGCCGTACACACCGCTCGTGCCCTCGACGCCGTCGAGGGCGAGCTTCATCGTGACGGTGGAGCCTGCCTGCCAGTACTGCTCGGGACGGAAGTCGAGCCGGTTGGGGCTGAACCAGTGCCCGACCACATCCTGGCCGCTGCTGGAGGTGACGGTGATCCCCTTCTGCACGGCGGCCTTGTTGGTGATGGCCTTGTCGAAGTTGATCGAGACCGGCATACCGACGCCGACGGTCGAGCCGCTCTCCGGCGTGAAGTTGCCTATGAAGGAGTGGTCCGGGGCGACGGTCGTGAACGAGGCGTTCTCGTGGGCGTCGCGACCCTCGGAGTCCTTGGCGGTCGCGGCGACCTTGTAGGTGGTCGCCCGCTCCAGTTGGCCGCTGGGCGCCCAGCTCTTCTTGTCCGCGGATATCTGCCCGGCGACGGCGGTGCCGGACGCGGTGGTCATGGTGACCCCGGTGAGGGTTCCCTTGCTGACCGTCACCTTGGCCGCGTTGTTGATGGAGGCGTCGTCCGAACCGTCCGCTGGGGTGATCTTGATATCTGCCTCGGAGGCCTTCTTGGCGGCCGCCTCGTCGGCCTTGGCCTGCGCGGTGGACTCGCCGCCGCCGGCCGCATCGTTGCCCCCGCTGCACGCGGTGAGCACGAGCATTCCGCCGAGCAGTGCGGACGCGGTCGCCAGACCCTTGCGCCGCTTACTGTTCGTCATCACACACTTCTCCATCGTTGCCGAATCCCCAAAACCCCGAGAGCCCCCGCGCGAACCATCAACGCTACGACCGGTCGGCTCCGTTCCACATACTTGCGATGTGTGGGCCGTACCACGTTGGTGCGACGGGTGCGCATACCGCCCCCGCGTTGCTCGCGAGGCGGGAAACACCTCTTGAGACGACTGAACCCCGGGCGTCGGTTGCCGCCCGGGGTCACGATTTTCCCAAGACACGTCAGCCGAGTCGGACCTCCTCGTCCTCCTCGTCGTCGTCCGGTTCATCGTCCTCGCCGAATGCCCAGTCCGGCGACTCCGGGTCGTAGTCGATCTCCTCGCTGCTCCAGGACGCCTGGGCGACCTCGACCCCCGGCACGTCGCTGACCAGGTAGGACGGGTCGACGAGGTACGCCAGGGCCTCGGCTGTGTCTTCCGTCACAGCGCTCTCCGTGTACGCGCGTTCGCCCTCGGGCATGTCCGGATCGTCCGCGATCCGGCTCAGCGCGCTCTTGGCGACGGCGTCCGCGTCGCCCACCTCGACGACCAGTTCCACGCGAAGCCGGACAAAACGTGATGTCTCAGAAGTGCTCATGGCGGGCAGCGTACGGCCCGGAGGGGGCGCGACTTTCCCACGACCCGCGCCTTTCACTAGCATCGCCCCAGACGGCCAATTCGCAAGCGCCACAGGGGGATCGGTATTTCGTGTCCGCCGCACGTCGATCGACGTCCACCGCACGCCGGACGTTGCTGACCGCCACCGCCGCAGGGAGCCTGCTCGGGGCCCTGTGGTTCGTCCCGTCCGCCAACGCGACCACGCACACCTCCGGGCAGCAGAGCACGGCGTCCACCCGGGCCTCCGAGGAGACGGGCGTCACGGACGCGGGCACCCAACTGGCCGACACCGGAAGCGTCGACACGACGCCCTACGTGGTGGGGGGCACTCTCTTCCTGTGCCTGGGGGCCGGCTTCGTCACGTACTCGGTGCGCAGGGAGCGCATGGAGTTCTGATCCGCCCGCCGCACCCGCGAGGCGCCCGGCCACCGGGGCTCCGCCCGACGGCAGGACCCCGGTGGCCGTTCCCCCGGCGGAGTACGCCTAGCGCAGCGCCCCGGTGACCGCCTCCACGGCCGCGACCAGTCCGCCCTCACGGACGAAGGCGTCCGCGGCGGCCAGGTCGGGGGCCAGGAGGCGGTCAGGACCGGGCCCCTGGGCGCCCGCCCCGCGCAGGGCCGCGATCGCCGCCCCCGTGGCGGGAGCCGGGGTCAGGCCCTCGCGGAGTTCCACGGCCCGGGCGGCCGCGTACAGCTCGATGGCCAGGACCCGGGTGAGGTTGTCCACCGCCGTGCGCAGCTTGCGCGCCGCCGACCAGCCCATGGAGACGTGGTCCTCCTGCATCGCGGAGGACGGGATCGAGTCGGCGGAGGCGGGCACGGCCAGCCGCTTCATCTCGCTCACCAGCGCCGCCTGCGTGTACTGGGCGATCATCAGGCCCGAGTCGACGCCCGCGTCGTCCGCGAGGAACGGCGGCAGGCCGTGCGAGCGGTTCTTGTCGAGCAGGCGGTCGGTACGGCGCTCCGCGATCGACGCGAGGTCCGCCGCCGCGATCGCCAGGAAGTCCAGGACGTAGGCCACCGGGGCACCGTGGAAGTTGCCGTTGGACTCGACCCGTCCGTCCGGCAGGACGACGGGGTTGTCGACCGCGGAGGCCAGTTCGCGCTCGGCGACCATGCGGGCGTGCGCGAGGGTGTCCCGGCCTGCGCCCGCGACCTGCGGGGCGCAGCGCACCGAATAGGCGTCCTGGACGCGCGGCGCGTCGTCCTGGTGATGGCCCGTCATGCCCGAATCCCTCAGCACGGCCAGCATGTTCGCGGCCGAGGCGCCCTGTCCGGGGTGCGGGCGGATGGCGTGCAGCTCCGGCGCGAGCACCTTGTCCGTGCCGAGCAGCGCCTCCAGCGACAGAGCCGCCGTCACGTCGGCCGACTTGTACAGCTGCTCCAGGTCCGCGAGGGCCATGATCAGCATGCCGAGCATGCCGTCGGTGCCGTTGAGGAGCGCGAGGCCCTCCTTCTCGCGCAGTTCGACGGGGGCGATGCCGTGCTCGGCGAGGAGTTCGGCGGCGGGCCGGACGACCCCGTCGGGTCCTTCCGCCTCGCCCTCACCCATGAGCGTCAACGCACAGTGGGACAGCGGCGCCAGGTCGCCGGAGCAGCCGAGCGATCCGTACTCGTGCACGACCGGCGTGATACCGGCGTTGAGTATGTCGGCCATGGTCTGCGCCACCTCGGGGCGGACACCGGTGTGCCCGGAGCAGACGGTCTTCAGCCGCAGGAACATGAGCGCCCGCACGACCTCGCGCTCCACCCGCGGGCCCATTCCGGCCGCGTGCGAGCGGACGATGTTGCGCTGCAACTGGATGCGCAGTTCCTCGCTGATGTGCCGGGTGGCCAGCGCACCGAACCCGGTGCTGACCCCGTACACGGGGTCCGGCTTCGCCGCCAGTGCGTCCACGATCTCGCGGGCCGCCGCGAGGGCCGCCACGGCCTCCTGGGAGATCTCGATCCGGGCGTCCGCGCGCGCCACGGCGAGAACGTCGGACGCGGTGACGCCGGACGTTCCCACCACCACAGTGTGCATATCCATATTCAGGAGCGTACGCAGTGAATTCAATCGTGTCACTAGTGGATGGCGGGTTGACCCCTTACCGGAATCCGCGGCCCGTCTCAGTGGCGTCCGCGGAACCGGCGGCGCTCCCCGGTGGCCGGCGGCGGTGTGTCGGCCAGGCGTACGACCGGGTCGTCGGGCCCCTCACGGCCCGCGACCACGGGCTTGGCCGAACGCAGGGCCTTGGCCCGGTACTGGGCCGCGTCGGCGAGCCGGAACAGCCGGCGGGCCGAGCGGACGGTGCCGATCCGGTCCTGGGTCGAGGCCACCCCGCAGGCCACCCCGTCCCCGAACTCCAGCTGCGCGGCACGGCGGCAGATCTCGTCCGCGACCCGCACGACCTCGTCGGCCGACGGGCCGACCGCGAGGAGGCAGAACTCGTCGCCGCCGAGCCGGGCGACCAGGGCACCAGGCAGCATGGCGCCGCACAGCGAGAGAACCGATCCGAAACGCTCCAGCAGCCGGTCGCCCACGGCGTGCCCGCGTGTGTCGTTGACCCGCTTCAGCCCGTTGACGTCGCAGACGACGAGGGAGACCGCGACCCCGTCGGCTCGGTGCCGTTCGATCGCCTCGTCGAGGCGCGCGTCGACGGCACGGCGGTTGGCGAGACCGGTGAGGGCGTCGGTGAAGGCGAGCCGCCGGGCCTCCTCCAGGCGCTCGGTCTGGGCGATGCCGGCGGCGACGACGGAGGCGAGGACGGTGGCGAAGTCGGCGTCGGCGTCACCGAAGGCGGGGGCGCCGGCCTCGCGGGCGACGTACAGCTCGCCCCAGGCGAGACCGTGCAGCAGCACGGGCGCGACGACGCAGCAGCCGCGCCCGCGCCGGCGCAGGGCGGCGACCCGCTGGTGGCAGTACCCGGCATGCCCCGCGGCCGGGCCCTGAGCGGTCTCCACCCAGGCGCTCGGCCCGCCGCCGCCCGCCCAGCGCTCGTGCAGGAACTCGGTGATCTCCGGGAACTGGTGCACGGGATAGGTCTCGTCCTCCGGGAACTCCTCCTCATCGGACGCCCGCTGCCCCACATTGACCAGGACCCGCAGCCGTCCGCGCTCGCGCTCCCAGACCGAGAGCGCGGCGAAGCTCCCCCCGAGCGCCCGGCACGCGCCGAGCGCGGCGGCCCGCCATGACTCCCGCGGGTTGTGCGCTGCCGCCATCCCCTGCGCCAGTGCCACCACGGCCGCCAGCCGACTGTCCTCACCCACGACTACAGGCTAGGGACGATCAGGACAATGTGAGACATCAGTGCGGCGATCAGGGTGCGGGCCACGCCGCCGCCGGGGCGGCGTGGCTCCCGGGTCACGCGTGGATCACTCGCCCGGCCACTGCGGGCTGCGCTTCTCGTTGAAGGCCGCCACACCCTCCGCGCGGTCCCCGGAGAACGCCACCGAGCGCCACGCCGCGTCCTCGACCTCGAGCCCGGCCCGCAGATCGAGGCCGTGGCCGAGCCGCAGGGCACGCTTCGCGGCGCGCAGGCCCACCGGGGAGTTCGCCGCGATACGGGACGCGAGGGCGAGCGCCTCCTCCCGGTCCCGGCCCTCCGGCACGAGCTCGTCGACCAGACCGAGCTCCCGTGCCTCGGCCGCCTCCAGGCGCCGCGCCGTGAAGATCAGCTCCGCCGCGCGCGCCGCGCCCACCCGGCGGGGCAGCAGCTGGGTACCTCCGCCTCCCGGGATCACCCCGACGGAGACCTCGGGCAGGCCGACCACCGCGGTGCGGTCCGCCACGATCAGATCGCAGGACAGCGCCAGCTCGAAACCGCCACCCAGCGCGAAGCCGTGCACGGCGGCGACGGTGGGCATCGGCAGCTCCAGTACGCCGGTGTACGCGGCGCGCGCGACCGGACGCTGGCGCACGAGGTCGGCGTCCGTGAAGGAGTTGCGCTCCTTGAGGTCCGCCCCCACACAGAACGCCCGCTCGTGCGTCGAGGTCACGACCGTCACCCGGGCGTCCCGGTCGGCGGCCAGGTGCGCGCACGCCGAGGCGATCGAGCGGGCCATCTCCGTGGACACCGCGTTCATCGCCTTGGGCCGGTCGAGCGCCAGCTCCGCGACGTACCCGTGCCGCCGTACGACGACGTGCTCGCCGAACCGCCGCTCGTCCTCCTGCTCCGCCATGACACCCTCCCGGTTAACGCGGGTTAACTACCGACGTCCCGATCATCGCAGCCGAAGCGGCCCGACGAAAGCCGCCACGAGCCGTCGTCGAATGCGGGCCATTTACGGCCACTCCTCCTCGTTCGGGTGACATCCAGGCCGTCTCCTCCTCACCCGCCCGTAATCGCCACATAATCTGCCCACCGCTGCGGCGCATTGGGGGAGTGCGGGGCGCACACCGGGGAGGACTGGATGACGACGGACACGGCCACCACCGAGACGACCGGGACGACCACGGCACCGCAGGATGCCGCGGCGCCCCGACTGCTCCGTCCAGCGGGCCGGCACCGCAAGCCCCGGCCGCGGCGGGTGGTTCTCCTCGCCGTCGGCGGGATCGCGCTCGCGGCAGGGGGTCTGAGCCTCGTCCGCCTGGCGCCGGAGACGGCGACGGCCGGGGGCGGGACGGCGGCGGCCGAGCCCCGGATCGACGCCACCGACACGGCGGTGACGGTCGAGACGACCCTGCCGCACACGAAAGGCGTGAGCCGCTCCGCGACGACGATCACGCGCGCGGCGAGGCCGGCCTCCGCGCCGATGGCCGACCTCGGGACGTCGCGGGCCTCGTACTCACACACCGCACGGGCCACCGACCCCGCGACCGGTATCCCGGAAGCCCCCTGGACCCCGACGGCCTCCCGTTCGTCCCACCCGCCGCAGTCCACGACGCCCTCCGCGTCGTGGCCCACGCCGACCGAGCCCCCGGACCCCACCACACAGGCGCCCTCGCCGTCCCCGGACTGGCCGGGCCTGTGCTGGCCGATCATCGGCCTGTGCGTGGGCCTGCCCGGCTCCGGCGGCTGACCGAGCCGTACGAGACGAGACAGACCCCGGCCGGGGGCCGACCCGTCACGTGCGTGCCCCACCCGGGGGACTGCCGGTCGACTCCATGCCGATCACCGACCTGCACGTGCGACTGCCCGCCCCGGCCACGGACCGAACCGTACGGAACGAGACCGGCCCCGCCGAGGGCCAACCGGCCATGTGCGAACACCACCCGGGACCCGCCGGTCGACTCCATGCCGATCATCGGCCCGCACGTGCGACTGCCCGCCCCGGCCGCGGACCGAACCGTACGGAACGAGACCAGCCCCGCCGAGGGCCAACCGGCCATGTGCGAACACCACCCGGGACCCGCCGGTCGACTCCATGCCGATCACCGACCTGCACGTGCGACTGCCCGCCCCGGCCGCGGACCGAACCGTACGGAACGAGACCAGCCCCGCCGAGGGCCAACCGGTCATGTGCGCGCCCCACCCGGGGGCCCGCCGGTCGACTCCATGCCGATCACCGACCTGCACGTGCGACTGCCCGCCCTGGCCACGGACCGAACCGTACGGAACGAGACCGGCCCCGCCGAGGGCCAACCGGCCATGTGCGAACACCACCCGGGACCCGCCGGTCGACTCCATGCCGATCACCGACCTGCACGTGCGACTGCCCGCCCTGGCCACGGACCGAACCGTACGGAACGAGACCGGCCCCGCTCCGGGGGCCGACCGGCCATGTGCGAACACCGCCCGGGACCCGCCAGTCGACTCCGTGCCGATCATCGGCCCGCACGTGCGACTGCCCGCCACCGGCGGAGGACCAAGCCGCACGAGACGAGGCCGACTCCGCCCGGGGCCGACCGGTCGCATGCGGGCCCACCCGTCTGGCACGGCACAACCGCCCGATGCGGGCCTCACCCGCCAGGCACGGCCCAACCGCCCGGTACGGGCCCGCCCGCCAGGCACGGGCCCGCCCGCTCACGTGCGGTCTACGACGCCGACGCCGTTTCGCGTCGGGTCAGCAGCCACGGCTCGATCACGCCGAGGCCGCGCACCGGACGCTGCCACATCGGCTGGAGCGCGAAGCGGTACGTGGGGGGCTCCTCGCCCTCCTTCTCCGCGGCGGCCGCGGCCTCGGCGGCCTCCGCCTCGGAGGCGGGCGCCTCGCTCGTGCGGGTCAGCTCCTCCGCGAAGGCGCTGTCGACCAGGACCGCGTCCCGGGGGGCTATAGAGGTGAGCCGGCTCGCCAGGTTCACCGTCGTACCGAACACATCGCCCATGCGCGTGGTCACCGTGCCGAAGGCTATCCCCACGCGCAGTTCCGGCATGGTCTCGTCGTTCGCCATCGTCTCGATCAGGCGCAGCGCGATCTCCGCGGCCGTCCCGGCGTCGTCCGCCGCGTACAGCACCTCGTCGCCCAGCGTCTTGATGAGCCGGCCGCCGTGCGCGGCGACCAGGTCCGCCGCGGTCGTCTCGAAGGCCTCGACGAGTTCGCCGAGTTCCTCCTCCTCCATGCGGCGTGTGAGGCGGGTGAAGCCGACCAGGTCCGCGAAGCCGACGGCGAGCCGGCGGTCGACCATCTCCTCGTCGTCCGCCGCCTGCACGACCCGGCCGGTCGCCGCGGCGAGCTGGCGCCGCCAGACGTAGACGAGGAACTCCTCGAGCTCCGGCAGCAGCAGCTCTACCAGGGGATAGGTGACCTCGGTACGGGTCATGCCGGGCTCAGGGGGCTCGGTGAGGCCCTCCAGGAAGGAGTCGATCTGCCACTCGGCCAGTCGGGCGGTGGTCTGCCCGGTCGACCGGGCCACCTGCACCGCCATCGCCTCGCTCAGCAGGCCCGCCTCCACCAGACCGGCCAGCCGGCGCAGGGCCAGGACGTCGGCCTCCGTGAGCGCCTTCGCCTGCCCTATGTCCGCGAAGCCCATCGCCCGCCAGAAACGGGACGCCAGCTCCATGGACACGCCCGCGCTGCGCGCCGCCTGGAACGGGGTGTAGCGGCGCTCCGCACCCAGAATGAGCTGCTCCAGGCGCAGCGTCAGGGGGTTCTCGTCGGACTCGCCGTGTGCGTCCCGCCCGGGTTCACCGTCGGGGGCGGGGTGTACGCCCGTGCCCGAGCCCGTGTCGTCGACGGTCACGCGTGCTGCCCTTCCGATCTGCCACGGTCAGGTATCGACCGCGGTCAACTCTACGGCAGGTGTGCGGTAGCTCACTCCCTCAGCGGCACGGTCGCACACAGCGCGCCCCACCGGATACCGGACAGGGCCGTCAACTGCCTACGCGGGCCGCAGATGCACGATGTCCCCGGCTCCCACCGGCTCCTGTACCCCGTTCTCGGTCGCCAGCACGAGGCGGCCGTCGCCGTCGATCGCCACCGCCTCGCCGGTGATGGAACGGTCGCCGGGGAGTTCGGCCCGCACGAGCCGCCCCAGCGTCGCGCACCCGGCCGCGTACGTCTCCTGCAGGCCGCTCACCGCCGGGTCGCCGCCCGCACCGCGCCAGCGGACGTACCAGTCCTCCAGGGAGCGCAGCACCGCCCGCAGCAGCGTGTCGCGGTCCGTGGTGCGGGCGCCCGCCAGGGCCATGGAGCCGGCCGTGGGCACCGGCAGCTCGGTCTCACGAAGCGTGACGTTGATGCCGATGCCGACCACCACGCCGTTCTCGCCCGCGCGTTCCGCGAGGATGCCGCCGGTCTTGCGCTCCTCCTCGCCCACCGTGACCAGCAGATCGTTGGGCCACTTGAGTGCCGTGTCGACGCCCGCCGCCCGCGCGAGCCCCGTCGCGACGGCCACCCCGGCGAGCAGCGGGAGCCAGCCCCAGCGAGCGACGGGCACCTCGGCCGGCTTCAGCAGGACCGAGAAGAACAGTCCGGACCGGGCCGGGGCCGTCCAGGTGCGGTCGAGCCGCCCGCGACCGGCGTGCTGCTCCTCGGCGACAAGGACGGTGCCCTCGGCCGCCTTGCCCTCCGCGGCCAGAGCGACGAGATCGGAGTTGGTGGACCCGGTGCGCGCCACCACCTCGACCCCGGACCACAGTCCGCCCTCCCGCACCAGCCCCCGGCGCAGCGCGGCGCCGTTCAGGGGCGGGCGGTCCAGGTCGGACCAGCGGCTGCCGCCACCGGTGGCGTCGTTCGACGGGTCGTTCGCGTCTGAGGGATCTCGCGGCATCATGCAAGCCACCCTAGGTGTGGTCAACGCCGCACTGCCGATCGGTAGGCGCACCACTACGCTACGGATGAGTAACCGTTCGTTCTTCTGAGCATTCTCGTAGCACGTCATACGTCCCCACTGAGCAGGCAGGGAGCCGCATCCCGATGTCCGAGCCGGAAGAGATCGACATTCACACCACCGCGGGCAAGCTCGCGGACCTCCAGCGCCGCGTCCAGGAGGCGACGCACGCCGGCTCGGAGCGTGCCGTGGAGAAGCAGCACGCGAAGGGCAAGCTGACGGCCCGTGAGCGGATCGAGTTGCTGCTGGACGACGGCTCGTTCGTGGAGCTGGACGAGTTCGCCCGGCACCGCTCGACCAACTTCGCACTGGAGAAGAACCGCCCCTACGGGGACGGTGTGGTGACCGGGTACGGGACCGTGGACGGCCGGCCCGTCGCCGTGTTCTCCCAGGACTTCACCGTCTTCGGCGGCGCCCTCGGCGAGGTCTACGGCCAGAAGATCGTCAAGGTGATGGACTTCGCGCTGAAGACCGGCTGCCCGGTCATCGGCATCAACGACTCCGGCGGCGCCCGTATCCAGGAGGGCGTGGCCTCGCTGGGCGCCTACGGCGAGATCTTCCGCCGCAACACCCACGCCTCCGGTGTGATCCCGCAGATCAGCCTGGTCGTCGGCCCGTGCGCGGGCGGCGCGGTGTACTCCCCGGCGATCACCGACTTCACGGTGATGGTCGACCAGACCTCGCACATGTTCATCACCGGCCCCGACGTGATCAAGACGGTCACCGGCGAGGACGTCGGCTTCGAGGAGCTGGGCGGCGCCCGCACCCACAACACCGCCTCCGGCGTGGCCCATCACATGGCCGGCGAGGAGAAGGACGCCATCGAGTACGTCAAGCAACTGCTGTCGTACCTGCCGTCCAACAACCTGTCCGAGCCCCCGGTCTTCCCGGAGGAGGCGGACCTCTCCGTCAGCGACGAGGACCGCGAGCTGGACGTGCTCGTACCCGACAGCGCCAACCAGCCGTACGACATGCACACGGTGATCGAGCACATCCTCGACGACGCCGAGTTCTTCGAGACCCAGTCGCTGTTCGCGCCGAACATCCTGACCGGCTTCGGCCGGGTCGAGGGCCACCCGGTGGGCATCGTCGCCAACCAGCCGATGCAGTTCGCCGGCTGCCTCGACATCGACGCGAGCGAGAAGGCCGCGCGCTTCGTGCGCACCTGCGACGCCTTCAACGTGCCCGTGATCACCTTCGTCGACGTGCCCGGCTTCCTGCCCGGCGTCGACCAGGAGCACACCGGCATCATCCGCCGCGGCGCCAAGCTGATCTTCGCCTACGCCGAGGCCACCGTCCCGCTGATCACGGTCATCACCCGCAAGGCCTTCGGCGGCGCCTACGACGTCATGGGCTCCAAGCACCTGGGCGCGGACCTGAACCTCGCCTGGCCGACCGCCCAGATCGCCGTCATGGGCGCCCAGGGCGCGGTCAACATCCTGCACCGCCGCACGATCGGCGAGGCGGACGACCCGGAGACGACCCGCACACGGCTGATCCAGGAGTACGAGGACACCCTCCTCAACCCGTACATCGCGGCCGAGCGCGGCTACATCGACGCGGTGATCATGCCGTCCGACACCCGCCGCCACGTCGTCCGCGGGCTGCGTCAGCTGCGCACCAAGCGGGAATCCCTGCCCCCGAAGAAGCACGGCAACATCCCCCTGTAAACCCCGGACCCTGGAGCGGACATGACGATCAAGGTCGTACGGGGCAATCCGACCCCGGAGGAGCTGGCCGCCGCACTGGCGGTGGTCAGGGCCCGCGCCGCGGCGGCGGCCGCGCTGCCGCCCGGCGCGGCGCGGGAACGCGACTCCTGGGCCGACCCCTCCCGTATCGCCGCCCACCGGCTGCCCCAGCCGGGTGCGACGGCGTGGGCGCGCACGTACTGGCCCGGCTAGCGGCCGGTCCGTGCCGGCCGGTCCTTCGCGACCGGCCGGCACGGGAGCCCGGCCGGAGCCGGGCGACCCCGCGGCCGAGTTGAGTACCCGTACTCAGGCGCCGGAGTACGCCGTCGACGCACGATCGAAGGCATGCTCTGGTCCGACCCCGACAACGAGCCGCCGGAAGAACTGCGCGAGACGCAGGAGATGTTGCGGCGGCTGGGGGTCCTCATGGCGCTGGCGATGGTGATCGCGATGATCGTCATCGGCATCAGGTGAGGCGCGCCGATACGCTGAGCCCATGACCGATCAGCCGCGTCGCCGTCTCGTGCTCGCATCCCAGTCCCCCGCCCGGCTCGGATTGCTCCGGCAGGCCGGACTCGATCCCGAGGTCGTCGTGAGCGGGGTCGACGAGGACGCCGTCACCGCTCCCACGCCCGCCGAACTGGCGCTCGCGCTCGCCGAGGCCAAGGCCTCCGTGGTGGCGGCCAAGCCCGAGCTCAAGGGTGCGCTGGTGATCGGCTGCGACTCGGTACTCGACCTGGACGGCGAGGCCCTCGGCAAGCCCGCGGACGAGGAGGAGGCGACGGCACGCTGGAAGTCGATGCGCGGCCGGGCGGGCACGCTCCAGACGGGACACTGCGTCTACGACACTCTCAGCGGCCGGTACGCGTCCGCCATCGCGTCCACCGTGGTCCGCTTCGGTGAGCCCACGGACGAGGAGATCGCCGCGTACGTGGCCTCAGGCGAACCCCTGTACGTCGCCGGGGCGTTCACCCTCGACGGCCGCTCGGCACCCTTCATCGACGGCATCGACGGCGACCATGGCAACGTGATCGGCATCTCGTTGCCCCTGGTGCGCCGACTGCTGGCCGAACTGGGCGTCGGCATCACCGACTTGTGGGCCCCGCAGGCGAAGTGAACGCCGGCCGGGCGGCCGGTGCGAGCAGGACGCCGGAAGCGACGGGCGCGCGGCGCGTTCCCCGACCGTCCGGTGAGGGCCGTGGGCGAGGAGTGGCCAGAGGGTCCTGAGTGCCCCATGAGTGCTCTGTGAGCAACGGGAACCTGGTTTCCCGGGTGGCGGTGGAGGCGTTCAGGGAGTGACCGGTGCCGGGCCGCCGTTCTCGGGGGTCTCGGGCCCGGTCTGTTCCACGGCCCTCTGCACCGTTCCCTGGCCCTCCCCCGGGCCGCCGCCGTCCGCAGGCGGCGCGTCGGCCGGGCCCTGCGGGAGGTCGTACGTCATCAGGGTGAGCAGTATCAGTCCGAGCACCACCATCATGAACGCGAACGCCCCCCAGCCCACCAGGCCGACGGTGAAGGCGCCGAGCAGAGCGTGCACCACGGCCGCGCTGATCAGGAGGATGCGCCAGATGCCGGACGGGGGCCGGCCGCGCAGCGCGACCAGCAGGGCGGCGAACGCGCACAGCGCGAAGTAGAGCCCGAAGACGACTCCGCCCGCCTTCGACGACCGCGACATCATGTCCGGGTCGAGCCCGGCCAGGGACATCTGCTGCCGGTCCACGACCGTACCGAGGATCCAGTTCAGCAACGTGATGCCGATCGCCTCCACAAAGAGGAGGACCACCACGAGCCAAGCCACCGGTCTGCGGATCACCCGCCCCCACCCACCTTCGTACGCGCTTGCCTGTTACTGCCAGTACGTTCGAGCCATCGTGAACGCTACTAACGGGTAAACGACGGGACAAGAGGTTTGGCAGGGGCAAAGATTCATTGGGCCATTAGTAGGGACTCCACAAAGAAACACGACCCGTAGCGGGACTACTTCATAGAGACCTTGACCACATCGGAGGGCTAGGGTTTTCCGGTGGATTCCCCTGTGCGGCGGTGCGACAAGGGGTTTCGCGGATCGAGTGAGCCTGGTTTCACGCTCCGTGTGGGCAAGCTCACCACTGGGAACGGGTCGAAACGTCGTGTCGGCAGTCCCTAAACTCGGCTTGTTTCAAGGAGAGGGAGCCATCGTGCGCAAGGTGTTGATCGCCAACCGTGGCGAAATCGCTGTCCGTGTCGCCCGGGCCTGCCGTGACGCCGGTATCGCGAGCGTGGCCGTGTACGCGGACCCGGACCGGGATGCCCTGCACGTCCGTGCGGCCGACGAGGCGTTCGCCCTGGGCGGTGACACCCCCGCCACCAGCTACCTGGACATCGACAAGGTCCTCCAGGCCGCCAAGGACTCGGGCGCGGACGCCGTCCACCCCGGTTACGGCTTCCTCTCCGAGAACGCCCACTTCGCCCAGGCCGTCCTGGACGCCGGGCTGATCTGGATCGGCCCGCCGCCGCACGCCATCCGCGATCTCGGTGACAAGGTCGCCGCCCGGCACATCGCGCAGCGCGCCGGTGCCCCGCTCGTTGCCGGTACGCCCGACCCGGTCTCGGGTGCCGACGAGGTCGTCGCCTTTGCCGAGGAGCACGGCCTGCCGATCGCCATCAAGGCCGCCTTCGGCGGTGGCGGACGCGGCCTGAAGGTCGCCCGCACCCTGGAAGAGGTCCCCGAGCTGTACGAGTCCGCGGTGCGCGAGGCCGTCGCCGCGTTCGGCCGCGGCGAGTGCTTCGTCGAGCGCTACCTGGACAAGCCCCGGCACGTGGAGACCCAGTGCCTGGCCGACCAGCACGGCAACGTGGTCGTCGTCTCCACCCGTGACTGCTCCCTCCAGCGCCGCCACCAGAAGCTGGTCGAGGAGGCCCCGGCCCCGTTCCTGAACGAGGACCAGGTCGCGCAGCTGTACTCCTCCTCGAAGGCCATCCTCAAGGAGGCCGGCTACGTGGGCGCGGGCACGGTGGAGTTCCTGGTCGGCAACGACGGCACGATCTCCTTCCTCGAGGTCAACACCCGTCTTCAGGTCGAGCACCCGGTCACCGAGGAGGTCGCCGGCATCGACCTGGTCCGCGAGATGTTCCGGATCGCCGACGGCGAGGAACTGGGCTACGGCGACCCCGAACTACGCGGCCACTCCTTCGAGTTCCGTATCAACGGCGAGGACCCGGGCCGCAACTTCCTCCCGGCCCCCGGCACGGTGACGACGTTCGCGCCGCCGTCCGGCCCGGGCGTGCGTCTGGACGCGGGCGTGGAGTCCGGTTCGGTCATCGGCCCGGCCTGGGACTCGCTGCTGGCCAAGCTGATCGTGACGGGCCGCACCCGCAAGGAGGCCCTGGAGCGGGCCTCTCGCGCCCTGGAGGAGTTCCAGGTCGAGGGGATGGCCACGGCGATCCCGTTCCACCGCGCGGTGGTCAAGGACCCGGCGTTCGCGCCCGAACTGACCGGCTCCACCGACCCGTTCACGGTGCACACCCGGTGGATCGAGACCGAGTTCGTCAACGAGATCAAGCCGTTCGCGGCGCCCGCCGATGCGGAGGTCGACGAGGAGACGGGCCGCGAGACGGTCGTGGTCGAGGTCGGCGGCAAGCGCCTGGAGGTCTCCCTGCCCGCGTCGCTGGGCATGTCGCTGGCCCGTACGGGCCTTGCGGCCGGAGCCAAGCCGAAGCGGCGCGCGGCCAAGAAGTCCGGGCCGGTGGCCTCGGGCGACACCCTCGCCTCCCCGATGCAGGGCACCATCGTGAAGGTCGCCGTCGAGGAGGGCCAGGAGGTCAAGGAGGGCGACCTGGTAGTCGTCCTGGAGGCCATGAAGATGGAGCAGCCGCTGAACGCGCACAAGGCGGGCACCATCAAGGGCCTGAGCGCGGAGGTCGGCGCGTCCATCACCTCCGGCGCCGCGATCTGCGAGATCAAGGACTGACACGCCTGCACACCCGAGCGCCCCAGGACCGGACGACCGGCCCGGGGCGCTTCGGTCTTTCCGGGGCCGGCAGGTCCTGCCGGCCCCGGGCGCCACGTTCAGCGGACGGACACGGTGACGACCGGCTCGGACCCGGGGTGGTTCGGCACGACGCCGAGCACCCCGCACAGGCCGACGTGAACAGGCGGCGCGCCTGAGCGCCGAACGTCGACAGCACGGTGAGGAACGGGCTCCCGTCCCCGGAGCACACCGAGCGCGGCCGCAGCGGCCTTGACAGGACCGCGACGGGCCCGGCGCTCGGCCCCCCGTGGGCGACGGCGCCGCGGACGGCCGATGACCGTGTCACGTTCGCTTCGCGTGCGGCGCAGCCCGGACGTGCGACCGGCGCGCATCAGCGGGCGTGGCGGCCCGGGGACCGCCACGTCGTCAGCGGCGGCGCAGGTCCGCGACGCGTGCGCGGTCTCCGTTGGGCGGTTCCCCGAGGACCGTGGTCGTGCTGCGCAACTGCGGTGCGCCGGCGGTCACCTGGCTGCGGCGCGGGCCGGGCAGCGGCACTTCCCGGCGCGGCTGACGCCCTGCCGGGACCGGATCGCCGCCGGCCGAACCGCCGCTCGACGCCCCGGCGACCGCGATCTGCACACCCTGGTCGGCCAGGGCCTGCAGCTCGGTGGCCGCACGGTCGTCGTGCGGAGGGGGCTCGTCCGTCACCAGCCGGGTGATCAGGTCCGTCGGCACGGTCTGGAACATCGTGTCCGTGCCGAGCTTGGTGTGGTCGGCGAGGACGACGACCTCCGCGGCCGCCTGCACCAGCGCCCGGTCGACGGACGCCGACAGCATGTTCGACGTGGACAGTCCGCGCTCGGCGGTGAGCCCGCTCCCGGACAGGAAGGCACGGGAGACCCTGAGTCCCTGGAGGGACTGTTCGGCGCCGCTGCCGACGAGGGCGTAGTTGGAGCCGCGCAGAGTGCCACCGGTCATCACGACCTCGACACGATTGGCGTGGGCCAACGCCTGGGCCACCAGCAGCGAGTTGGTGACGACGGTCAGACCCGGCACCCGTGCGAGCCGGCGCGCCAGCTCCTGCGTCGTGGTCCCCGCCCCGACCACGATGGCTTCGCCCTCTTCGACGAGGCCCGCGGCGAGATCGGCGATGGCGGTCTTCTCTGCGGTCGCGAGATGTGATTTCTGCGGAAAGCCGGACTCCCGCGTGAACCCGCCCGGCAATACCGCACCGCCGTGCCGGCGGTCGAGGAGTCCTTCGGCCTCAAGCGCGCGCACGTCCCGCCGTACGGTCACTTCGGAGGTCTGGACGACGCGGGCGAGCTCACGGAGCGACACGGCCCCGTTCGCTCGCACCATTTCGAGGATCAATTGACGACGTTCTGCAGCGAACACGAAACTGACAGTAACCCCAACGACCGTCTGCTTTCAGCAGTTTGCGCCGAATAACAGAAGTTGTTCGCACAGTGGTACCGGAGGTGGTATACGCGCCGACTATGCCGCACGCACCGTCGGCCACTCCCCGTGATGGGTCCCGTGTCCGGTCACGTGCACATACGTGAGACCGGTGACCGCCCGCCAGGGGGCGTCAGAGCTCGATGCCCGCCTTCCGGGTGTGCAACTGCCGTGCCACCTCCGCGATCGAGCCCGACAGCGACGGGTACACGGTGAAGGCGTTCGCGATCTGTTCCACCGTCAGATTGTTGTCGACCGCGATCGAGACGGGATGGATCAGCTCGGAAGCGCGCGGAGCGACCACCACACCACCGACCACGATCTCGGTGCCGGGACGGCAGAAGATCTTGACGAAGCCGTCGCGGATGCCCTGCATCTTGGCCCGCGGGTTGCGCAGCAGGGGCAGCTTGACGACCCGGGCGTCGATCTTGCTCGCGTCGACGTCGGCCTGGGTGTAGCCGACGGTGGCGATCTCCGGGTCCGTGAACACGTTCGAGGAGACCGTCTTGAGGTTGAGCGGGGTCACCGCGTCGCCGAGGAAGTGGTACATGGCGATGCGTCCCTGCATGGCGGCGACGGAGGCGAGCGCGAAGACACCCGTCACGTCACCGGCCGCGTAGACACCCGGAGCGGTCGTGCGGGAGACCTTGTCGGTCCAGATGTGCCCGGACTCGCGGAGCTTGACCCCGGCCTCCTCCAGACCGATCCCACTGGTGTTGGGGATGGAGCCGACGGCCATGAGGCAGTGCGAGCCGGTGATCACGCGCCCGTCGGCCAGAGTGACCTCGACCCGGTCCCCGACGCGCTTGGCGGACTGCGCGCGCGAGCGGGCCATGACGTTCATTCCGCGCCGGCGGAAGACGTCCTCGAGGACGGCCGCGGCGTCCGGGTCCTCGCCCGGCAGCACCCGGTCGCGCGAGGAGACGAGAGTGACCTTGGAGCCGAGCGCCTGATAGGCGCCGGCGAACTCGGCGCCGGTGACACCCGAGCCGACCACGATGAGCTCCTCGGGCAGCTCGTCGAGGTCGTAGACCTGGGTCCAGTTGAGGATCCGCTCGCCGTCGGGCTGGGCGTCGGGCAGCTCGCGCGGGTGGCCGCCGGTGGCGATGAGCACGGCGTCGGCGGTGAGGGTCTCCTCGCTGCCGTCGGCGACGCGCACGACGACCTTGCGGGACCCGTCCAGGCCCTGCATGCCCTCCAGCCGGCCCCGTCCACGCATGACCCGGGCACCGGCCCGCGTCACGGACGCGGTGATGTCGTGGGACTGGGCGAGCGCGAGCCGCTTCACCCGGCGGTTCACCTTCCCCAGATCGACCCCGACCACCCGGGCGGCCTGCTGGAGGGGAGGGGTGTCGTCGGCGACGATGATGCCGAGCTCTTCGTACGACGAATCGAAGGTGGTCATCACCTCGGCCGTCGCGATGAGCGTCTTCGACGGCACGCAGTCGGTGAGCACCGACGCCCCGCCCAGACCGTCGCAGTCGACGACGGTCACCTCCGCGCCGAGCTGCGCGGCCGCCAGCGCCGCTTCGTATCCGCCGGGTCCGCCACCGATGATCACGATCCGAGTCACGTACTCCATTGTCCCGCACGCCCGCGTCCGGCTCCGCCCCGGGGGCCGGGCGGCGGGGCATCTGTTGCAGGAGAGGCGGAGAGAGAGCTGTCGTACCCTCGACAGCATGTCGCTCTATGCCGCGTACGCCGGCAACCTCGACGCGCGGCTGATGACCCGCCGCGCACCGCACTCGCCGCTGCGTGCGACGGGCTGGCTCAACGGCTGGCGGCTGACCTTCGGGGGCGAGCACATGGGCTGGGAGGGCGCTCTCCCGACGATCGTCGAGGACCCGTTGTCGCAGGTCTTCGTCGCGCTGTACGACATCGCCCCGATGGACGAGGAGTCCATGGACCGTTGGGAGAGCGTGGGGCTCGAGGTCTACCGCCGGCTGCGGGTCCGCGTCCACACCCTGGACGGCGAGGAGTCGGCCTGGACCTATGTCCTGAACGGCTACGAGGGCGGACTGCCCTCGGCCCGCTACCTGGGCGAGATCGCGGACGCCGCGGAGTCGGCCGGGGCGCCGCACGATTATGTGATGGAGCTGCGCAAGAGGCCCTGCTGACCCGTACGGCGCCTACCATTGGGCTGAACGACGCACGAACGGGAGAGCGCGTCATGGGCCCCATCGCCACCTACGACGTCTATTACACCGAGCAGGCCGCCGCGGCTCGCGACCGGCTCGACGACCCGCAGCGCGCCGCGTTCGACAAGGGCATCTCCCTGCTGGCTCGGGACCCCTTCCTCCCGGTGTCCCGCCCCATAAGCTCCACCGGGGACGACCGCACGATCCGGCTCACCCAGAACATCCTGGTGGAGTACACGGTGAGCCGGGGCCGGCTGCTGATCTTCATCGTCGAGGTGTTCAACGACAAGGACGTCCTCATCGCGGAATAGTGCGGATCCAGCCGATTCCACGGATCCCCGCCGACGCCTCGCCGGGCCACACCTTCGGCTCTCTTCGCCTTGCTTCGTCGGAAACGACAAGACAACGATCGCATTCCCGTGACCTCCGTCATCTACGCGCGTAGGCCCGGACCGGCTACCCTCATGCGCGTGAACGCATCTCTTCTTCCGGACGACATCCAGGGCGACCCCTACGCCGCCGCCGACGCCGCCGCCGCACGGCTGCGTGAGCTGACGGGTGCCGAGACCCATGACGTCGCCCTTGTGATGGGCTCCGGCTGGGCTCCGGCCGTCGACGCCCTCGGCCAGGCAGACGCAGAGTTCCACGTCACCGAGCTGCCCGGCTTCCCGCCGCCGGCCGTCGAGGGCCACGGCGGCAAGATCCGCTCGTACCGGATCGGCGAAAAGCGGGCCCTGGTGTTCCTGGGCCGGACGCACTACTACGAGGGCCGCGGGGTCGCCGCCGTCGCGCACGGCGTCCGCACGGCCGTCGCCGCAGGCGCCAAGACCATCGTGCTCACCAACGGGTGCGGCGGCCTGCGCGACACCATGCGTCCCGGGCAGCCGGTCCTGATCAGCGACCACATCAACCTGACGGCGACCTCCCCGATCGTCGGCGCCAACTTCGTCGATCTGACCGACCTGTACTCCCCGCGCCTGCGCACGCTGTGCAAGGAGATCGACCCCTCGCTCGAGGAGGGCGTCTACGCGCAGTTCACCGGTCCGCACTACGAGACCCCGGCGGAGATCCGCATGGCCCGCGTCATCGGCGCGGACCTGGTGGGCATGTCCACGGTTCTCGAGGCGATCGCCGCGCGTGAGGCCGGTGCCGAGGTCCTCGGTATCTCCCTGGTGACGAACCTGGCCGCCGGCATGACGGGCGAGCCGCTGAACCACGAGGAAGTCCTCCAGGCGGGCCGGGACAGCGCCGCCCGCATGGGGACGCTGCTGGCCCAGGTCCTGAATCGGCTGTAGGACGCCGCCTGCCCGCGCGGATGCCGGCCGGGGCGCCCCCGGTCTCCGGAAGAACGGGGTGCGCCCGGCCCCGGGCCGAGAGCACCGGGCCGGGCGCCGAACCGGTGCCGTCCGCGCCGACCGGTGCTGGACTGGACGGGGAGAATCGGTGTCGCCCACTGTGTCCGCAGACGGCCGCAGAGCATCATCCTCCGCATGGGACCGCTTCACCCGACCGAGGACGGACCCTTCCCGATCCGCACCCGGCACGGCCGAGGCCCGGCTCCCGCACGAGCACACAACGAGAGGTTGACCCGACGTGCACGACGAACTCATCGCACGGGCCAAGGCGTGGCTGGCCGAGGACCCCGACGCGGAAACCCGTGAGGAACTCGCCAAGCTCATCGACGCCGAGGACCACATCGAGCTCGCGGCACGCTTCGGCGGCACCCTCCAGTTCGGCACCGCGGGTCTGCGCGGAGAACTCGGCGCGGGCCCGATGCGCATGAACCGGGTCGTGGTCATCCGCGCCGCCGCCGGCCTCGCCGCCTACCTCAAGTCCAAGGGGCAGTCCGGCGGCCTGGTCGTCATCGGCTACGACGCCCGCCACAAGTCCGCCGACTTCGCCCGGGACACCGCGGCCGTCATGACGGGTGCGGGCCTGCGCGCGGCCCTGCTCCCGCGCCCGCTGCCCACGCCGGTGCTCGCGTTCGCCATCCGGCACCTCGGCGCGGTCGCCGGTGTGGAGGTCACCGCCAGCCACAACCCGCCCCGGGACAACGGCTACAAGGTCTACCTCGGCGACGGCTCCCAGATCGTGCCGCCCGCCGACGCCGGGATCGCGGCGGAGATCGAGGCGATCGCCACCATCGGCTCGGTCCCCCGCGCGCAGCGCGGCTGGGACACGCTCGACGACAGCGTCCTGGAGGCCTACCTCGCCCGGACGGACGACCTCCTCGCCCCGGACTCCCCCCGGACCGCCCGCACCGTCTACACGGCGATGCACGGCGTCGGCAAGGACGTGCTCCTCGCCGCCTTCGCCCGGGCCGGCTTCCCGGCGCCGGCCCTCGTCGCCGAACAGGCCGAACCCGACCCGGACTTCCCGACCGTGGCCTTCCCCAACCCGGAAGAGCCCGGCGCCATGGACCTCTCCGTCGCCAAGGCCCGCGAGACGGATCCCGACCTCGTCATCGCCAACGACCCCGACGCCGACCGCTGCGCCGTGGCCGTCAAGGACGGCGGGGACTGGCGGATGCTGAGCGGCGACGAGGTGGGCGCCCTGCTCGCCGCACATCTGGTCCGCCGCGGGGTCACCGGCACCTTCGCCGAGTCCATCGTCTCCTCCTCCCTCCTCGGCCGTATCGCCGAGAAGGCGGGCCTGCCGTACGAGGAGACCCTCACCGGCTTCAAGTGGATCGCCCGCGTCGAGGGGCTGCGCTACGGCTACGAGGAGGCGCTCGGTTACTGCGTCGACCCCGACGGAGTGCGCGACAAGGACGGCATCACGGCCGCACTCCTGATCACCGAACTGGCGTCCACACTGAAGGAGCAGGGCCGCACCCTCCTCGACCTGCTCGACGACCTCGCCGTCGAGCACGGCCTGCACGCCACGGACCAGCTCTCGGTCCGCGTCGAGGACCTGTCGGTCATCGCGGACGCCATGCGGCGCCTGCGTGAGCAGCCCCCCGCGCGGCTCGGCGGGCTGACGGTGACGACGGCCGAGGACCTGACGCGGGGCACGCGGACGCTCCCGCCGACCGACGGGCTGCGGTACACCCTCGAGGGTGCGCGGGTCGTCGTCCGGCCGAGCGGCACCGAGCCCAAGCTCAAGTGCTACCTGGAGGTCGTCGTGCCGGTCGGCTCCCGGGAGGGGCTCGACGCCGCGCGGGCCGAGGCCGCGGAACTGCTCGCCGCCGTGAAACGGGATCTTGCGGCTGCCGCGGGGATCTGAACGCCGGTCGGGGCTTCGGTCCCGGCACCGGCCGCATCAAGACCACGGAACGGCCGGACCCGGGTCGCCCTGCGGGGCGGTCCCGGGTCCGGCCGTTCCGGCTTGTCCTGCGCCGCTCAGCCGGTCGGCGTGACGGGGGTCGCGGCGGTGTCCCCGGGGGCCGGGCATTCGGTGCCGGACGGGGTGGGTTCAGGGCTGTCGGTGGCGGCGGGGGGCGTCGGGGCACCGGGGCACGACGGGGCGTCGGTCGACGGCTCGGGGGCCGGAGGCGTCTGGGACGCGGAGGGTTCGGTACCGCCGTCGCCGGGCGTGACGGCCGGGGTTTCGGTGGGGGTCCCGGTGGGAGTCGGCTCGTGGGTCGGCTCCGGGGTCGGGGTGGGGCTCGCGCTCACGGTCGCCGAGGGGGACGCGGAGGGGGACGCCGACCGGGTGGGCCTGACCGGCGGCGGCGTGGCACCACCGTGCTGGGGGGCGTCGCCGCCGCGGTCCGGCGCCGCACCCGGGCGCCGGATCTCGCCCACGGGCCGCGTGGCCGGGGTGTCGCTGCCCGCTCCGGGGCTGCGCGGGACGACCCCCTTGCCGTCCGGGACGGTGTGCACTCCGCGGAGGTAGTACTCCATCCAGCCCAGGACGAGGTCGAGGTAGTCGCGCGAGTAGTTGTAGCTGAGGATCGCCCGCTCCAGGCCGGCCGCGGTGCCGAGGTCGCGCTCGCCGGCGCACAGGTAGTGGCCTGCGGCCAGGGCGGCGTCATAGATGTTGTTCGGGTTCGCGACGCCGTCGCCGTTGCCGTCGGCGCCCCAGTGCTTCCAGGTGGACGGCAGGAACTGCATGGGACCCACCGCCCGGTCGTAGACCCGGTCGCCGTCCCAGACGCCGTTCTCGGTGTCCCGTATCAGGGCGAAGCCGTTGCCGTCGAGCGCCGGTCCGGTGATCCGGGTGAGGGTGTCGCCGTTGGCGGCGACGGCGCCGCCGCTCGCCTGCCCCGATTCGACCTTGCCGATCGCGGCGAGAAGCTGCCACTGCAGACGGCAGCCCGGGTCGGTGTGCCGGACCGACGCCTCGGCGCGCCGGTAGGCGGCCAAGACGCTCGCCGGCAGCCCGGACTCGGCCGCGACGTGCTGCGCCGAGGGATGGGTGGCCGCGTCGCCCCACAGCTTCCCGGCCGCGGACACGCCCCGCAGCGGGGGCAGTTCGACATGGTAGGAGTCGTCGCCCTGCGAGGGGACGTCCGGGAGCGCGGTGTCGACGGACACGAATCCGCCGGGCACGCTCATGCTGTCGTCCTTCTTGGGCGCGCGGACGAGGCCCGGCGCCTGGGAGCCGGTGAGCAGGACCGTCGTGGCCGTGGCGACCGCGACGGCGGCCGTACCGCGCAGGCCGCGCCGGGAGCGCAGCCGGGCGCCCACTGTGCGGAAAGGTCTCGTGGGCGGACGGGACATGAGGACTCTCCTGACAGTCGGCCGGTACGGGACACCGGCGCGCGGGGGGCCGGGCGGGGGGGGGGGCCACCCCGCCGCGCCCGCCCCCG
>NZ_JBEYXD010000094.1:0-29874 GCF_040644975.1 Streptomyces sp. NPDC046900
CCACCCCGCACGGCCGTGATGCCGCCCACAACGGTCAAGAACTCTCAACTGTCAGTCCTCCCAGGTAGGTTCGGATGCATGACGACAGAAGCGACTACGAAGGACACCGGGCATGCCCGGTACACCTTCCGTGTACGCCTGTCGAAGACAGCCCGGCGCGCACTCGAAGCCGAGTGGGATCGCTGCCGCTGGATCTGGAACGAATGCGTGGCCAAGTCCCGGCAGGCCCACGCGCAGAGCAGAGCGGGCGGCGAGAAGTTGACGTGTGGTCCGGCGCAGCTGGACAGGATGCTGACCGACGCCCGCGGGGTGACACCGTGGCTGGCTGAGGGCGCGAGCGTGCCGCAGCAGCAGGTGATCCGGGACTTCGCCAAGTCGCGGGCGAAGGCGCTGAAGGACATCAAGGACGGGCTTGCGCAGCACCGCCGGGCGGGGATGCCCCGCTTCAAGCGCAAGCGGGACAGCCGACCGTCGCTGAACTACACCCGGCGCGGTTTCCGCCTCAAGGAGGGCCGCCTGCACCTTGCGGGCCAGATCGTGCTGAGCGTGGTGTGGTCGCGGGCTCTTCCGGCCGAGCCGTCGAGTGTGCGCGTGTACCAGGACACGCTCGGACATTGGTACGCCTCCTTCGTCGCCCCGGCCCAGGTCGAGCCGCTTGTGGAGACCGGCCACGTCCTGGGCGTGGACTGGGGTGTGAAGGAGACCGCGACCACCACCGACGACGCCTACGACCTTCCGCATGCCGAACACGGCAAGCGATCCGCTCAGCGGCTCGCGAAGTACCAGCGGATGATGGCCCGGCGCCGGCGACCGAAAGGACAGCCCGCATCCACCGGCTACCGGAAGGCGCAGGCACAGGCAGCGAAGCTGCACAAGAAGATCGCGCGGCAGCGGGAGGACACCGGCCGCAAGTGGGCCAAGTCCGTCATGCGCGATCATGACGGAGTGGCGGTGGAGGACTTCAGGCCGAAGTTCCTCGCGAAGACCACCATGGCCCGCAAGGCGGCCGACGCGGCCATCGCGGCGACGAAGCGTGCCCTGATCGAGATGGGCCGCAAGCACGCACGGGACGTCCGTCTCGTGCACCCGGCGCACACCACGATGGACTGCGCAACGTGCGGAGCGAGAACCAAGCACGCACTCCCTCTCTCGATGAGAACCTATGCCTGCACCGTGTGCGGAGCCGTCTCGCCCAGGGACAAGAACTCCGCCCGCGTGATGCTGGTCCGGGCAGGTTGGAACCCGGACGGTGCCGAGGGCGTAAGACCTCCTGGTCCGCCGGACCAAGAGGCGGCCTGAGCCGTGAATCCCCACGCAGCCCTGGAGGGTGGAGAATCCCCTCCCTTCAGGACTCCGTTGGGAAATCCGTAAACCGGGTGTGGGTGGGCCTTTATGCGGCCAGGTCAAGTCGGGCCAGATGCGAGGTCCTGGTCTGGCCGAGTGGGGTTTCGGTGAGCCAGGCGTCGAGTCGGATGATGTTGATGGCGGTGACGGCGAAGACGTGGCCGAGGTGGGTCTTGGGCAGGTCGGTGAAGCGGGTCCGGCGGATGCGGGTGCGCCGGACCGCCTGGGAGATCGTGCCCTCCACGCCGGCGCGGATGTTGTAACGCTGCTGCCACTCGTCGGTCAGCTGCTCACGGCGCCGCGCTTCCAGCGCCTCCTGCTGGTCCCGGGGAAGCAGGGTCAGACTGCGGCCCCATTTACCGTTCGCCGCCTTGGTGCACTTCTGGCGCACGGGACAACTGCCGCAGTCTTGGGCGGTGAAGTGCACCCTCGCGACGGGAGTTCCGCTGCTCTTTCGCTGGTCGGACCAGCTGGCGCTGATCTTGCCCTCGGGGCAGGTGACTGTGCGGGCCTGCCAGTCGACGGTGAAGGCGCTCTGCGTGAAGTGCTCGCCTTCGTGGTTCTCGTGGCAGGTGTCCAGTCCGACCGGCCCCACCAACTCGATCCCGTACTCGTTCCGGGCGGTGACGATGTGCGCGGCGGTGACATAGCCGGCGTCAACGTCGTGCTCGGCAGGCAGTAACTCCCGTGCGGCCAGGCCCTGATGGACGGACTCGGTGACTTCGGTGTCGGCGACGGTCGCGTCCGTGGTGATCACCTGGGTGATCAGGTGCGGGACGTCCGACTCGCAGGTCTCAGACAGGTGGGTCTTGTAACCGCACCAGCCTGAACCCCGCTTCACGCCGTAACGGGCGTCGGGGTCATAGGGCGAGGAGAGCCGGCATCTGCCCGGCGGGAGGTCCTTGCCCTCCCGCCAGTGCACCCCCTCGCCATCGCGGTGGTACTGCTCCACCCAGGCCCGGCGCAGGACCTGGACAGCAGGGATCTCCCGCAGCCAGCCCGGCGAGCCGGGAGCGAAAGCGGCCTCAAGAATCGTGAAGCCGTCACGGCCTACCTGCTCGGCCCACTCCTGGCGCACGTTCTCCCCTTTGGGGAAGCGGTAGGAGTCGATCCGGACACCGTATCGTCTGACCCAGTCCGCAGTGACCAGCGCGGACAGCCACTGCGAGGCCGCCGCTGACAGGGCCTCCAGGGCAGCCCGCAGGGTCTCGCCCACGAACTCCATCCGGTTCAACGTCCGCACCGCCGCGAGCACGTGGGTGGAGTCGGTCCGCTGACGGCCCCCTGCGCGCAGCAGCCCGATCCCGGAGATTCGCTCAAGGACCAGGTCCAGGACCTTCTCCTCCAGGCCGTGCTCGATCAACCGGGCACGGAAGTCGCAAAGGACGGAGAAGTCAAACCCCGGGTCGTCCAGCTCAAGACCGAGGAGGAACTTCCAGTCCATCCGGGCCCGGACCTGGTCAGCGGCCTGCCGGTCGGTGAGGCCTTCGGCATACTGCAGCACCGACACCAGCGCCAATGCCCCGGGCGAGACCGCCGGCCGCCCCCGTCCGGGGAACGCCTCGGCAAAGGACTCGTCCTCGAACAGCGGACCGAGCGCCTCACGGACACGGACCGCAAGCGTCCCCTTCGGGAACGAAGCCCGCACCACCCGCGCAGTTAGCTCCGGCACTCCGCGATCAGCCCGCGGTTCCAGCGACATCCAGCCCCACCCTCGATCAGCGAACAGGCCGATCATGGCAGCCCGGCACACTCACCATCACCGGTTTACGGATTTCCCAACGGAGTCCTTCAGGGAGGGGAGCCTTCAATCGCAGTGGGTATCCCCGTGCCGATCAGCCGGACGCTGCCGACAGGATCACGTCCACCAGCCTGTCGGCCGCGCCCGGCTTCCCATGTGCCCGGGACCGCTCCGCTATCGCCGTGCGGCAGGCGGGGTCCCTCAGCAGCCGGCCCACCGCGTCGCACAGAGTGCCCGCCGTGACCTCACCGAGCAGGGCCACGGCCGCCCCGGCCTTGTGCAGGTAGCGGGCGTTGTGCGCCTGCTCGTTGCCTGCCGACGTAGCCAACGGGATGAACACCGCCGCTTTGCCCAGCGCGGTCAGTTCCGCGAGCGTGCCCGCCCCGCTGCGCGAGATCACCACATCCGTCAGCGCCAGGACGTCCGGCAACTCCGGCCCGACAAAGCCCGTCAGGTAATACCGGCTCGCCAGATCCGCGGGAAGGGCCACTCCCTGCGACTGGTTGGTCAGACGAGCGCCGGTGTGGGAGCGGGCAGGTAGGGGGCGATGTTGCGCCAGGCGCGCTCGATGTATTCCTCCTTCTCACCGACCGGGGCGACATAGTGCAGCGCGCCTTCGGCGGCTTCGTTGCCCTCGAGGCGGGCGATGGTCCAGGCGGCGAGGTAGTGCGAGGCGAGGCAGCCGCCGGCGGTGGCGATGTTGTTCTTGGCGTAGAAGGGCTGGTTGAGGACCTCGACACCGGCGGCGACGACCCACGGCTTGGTGATGAGGTCGGTGCAGGCGGGGATGTCGTTGAGCAGGCCGAGCCTGGCCAGCACGAGTGCGCCGGAGCACTGAGCCGCGATGAGCTGGCGCGAGGGGTCCAGGCCCCGCAGGACGTTCATGATCGCCGGGTCTTCGGTGACCTCGCGGGTGGCGATGCCGCTGCCGACGATGACGGCGTCAGCGGCGCAGGCCTCCTCAAGAGTGGACATCTGCTCGATGACCACCCCGTTCATCGACGTCACCTTGGGGCTGGGGGTCGCGATGGTGACGCGCCAGTCATCGGTCTTGATGCGGTTGAGCACACCGAGCGCGATCAGGGAGTCGAGCTCGTTGTAGCCCTCGAAGGTGAGGATGGCGATGTGCACGACGGCTGTCCTTTCCGGATGAGCCGGAGGAGTGGGACTCGACGGTAAGGACCCGCGAGTAGGACAGTCAAAGAATTGTCATGGATACAATCCGGTGCATGGCAGTCTCGCGATACAAAAGGCTGGTCGACGCGCTCGCATCCGACATCCGGACCGGGCGTCTCGCCCCGGGGGTGCGGCTGCCGACCCACCGTGGGCTCGCTGCCCGTGAGAGCATCGCCGTGGTGACCGCGACCCGGGTGTACGCCGAGCTGGAAGCGATGGGTCTGGTGAGCCGGGAACAGGGCCGCGGCACGTTCGTGCGTGACATCACGGTCCCCGCCGGTCACGGCATCGATCAGCAAGCCGTGGCCACAGACGCGGTCGACCTCAACTTCAACTACCCGTCGCTGCCCGGCCAGGCCGATCTCCTGCGGCAGGCCCTGCGAGAGGTGGCCACCTCCGGTGATCTCGACTCGCTGCTGCGCTACCAACCACACCGAGGGCGTCCACAAAACAGAGCCTCCATCGCACGACACCTCAGACGCCGGGGAATCACCGCCGACGCGGATCAGATCCTCATCGCCAACGGTGCCCAGCACGGCCTGGCCATCACCATCATGGCCACGCTGAGCGCCGGCGACGTCGTCGCGGTCGACGCACTCACCTACCCGGGTTTCAAGGTGCTCGCGCACGCCTTCCATCTCGACCTGGAGCCCATCCCCACCACCGCCGACGGACCGGATCTCGATGCCCTGGAGAAACTGTGCGCGACCCGCCCTGTGCGCGCGATATACACCATGCCCACCCTGCACAACCCTCTGGGCTGGGTCATGCCGGCAACCGACCGCACCCGCCTGATCAAGATCGCTCGACAGCACGGTCCCCTCATCATCGAGGACGCCTCATACGCCTACCTGGTCGAGGACCCTCCACCGCCTCTGGCCGCAACTGCGCCGGACATCACCGTCTACGTCTCGGGACTGTCCAAGAGCATCGCCACCGGCCTGCGGGTCGGCTTCGTCCTCGCCCCGCCACCTGCGGTGCCCTCGCTCGAACGAGCCATCCGTGCGACCACCTGGAACACCCCCGCCCTCACCACCGCCATCGCCTGCCGCTGGCTCGACGACGGCACAGTGAACCACCTGGAAGCGCAGAAACGAGACGACGCCAAGACGCGCCAGGCACTCGTCAGGCAGGAGCTGGCGGGCCTCCCGCTCATCGGCCACCCCTCGTCCTACTTCACCTGGCTGCCACTGCCCGACGACGCACGCGCCGACCGCCTGACCGCCACCCTCGCGCGCCGACACATCTCGGTCACCACGGCGGAGCCGTTCACCATCTCGTCGCACACACCACAGGCGATCCGCCTCGCCCTGGGCTCGACCGATCTGGACAGTCTCCGGTCGACGCTGCGCACAGTGCGCCGAGTCGCCGTCGAGGACGCCTACGCCTGAACTCGGACTCCAGCCCTTCTGTCGGCAAACGATCCTTATGACGACAGGCGGGGCTGGCGTCCAATGAACCCGGACTTTCCGGGGCCTGTAGGCGGCACGGATCCAATCAGATCCGATGGCGGCTGATGACAGGGTTTGCTGACAGCTAGAGTCGGATGCGACCACCGACACGGGGAGCGGCATGGCCAACCTGGTCTACAAACGGGTCTCGACCGACCAGCAGTCGACCGACCGCCAGGACCTCGTCCTGGACGAGGCCGGGATCGAGGACCCGGTCGTCTTCGAGGAGCAGGCCGGCACCTCCAGCCGCCTCCACCCGCTCCAGCGCCCGAAGTTCGGCGAGACGCAAGGCCCGCCGCGAGTACGCGAGCCGCGTCAACACCCTCGCGCGTGACACCCCGTAGCGGTCCGCCCGGACTCCAAGATCATCCCGTGGCCCCTTTTGGGCTTACCTCGGCGATCCCCCATCTATGACCAGATCAGGCTATGGCCGGTAGGCGAAACCGAACCCATCGGATGATGCCGCCGCTAGGCCGAGCGACGCACCGGGGCACGGCGGGCGGCGGGACCGCATTCGCGCCCGTCAGCCGGTTCAGTCGTTCACGTGGCGCGCTCCTGGACACGACTACACGAGCACCTCGGGGCCCCGCCCGGCCCGCTTGACTTCGACATGATCCGCAAGGCCGCCGCCGACTGGCGAGGCGATGCTTGCTCCGAGCATCACACGTGCCCGTGCGGCCTCGGTCAGCCCTTTTTGATCTCCCAGAACCGGAACACCGTGGAGGCGTCGAGGCAGTACTCGAGCCCGTAGACGTCGTCCCGTGTGACGGCGTACTGCTT
Source organism: Streptomyces sp. NPDC046900 (assembly GCF_040644975.1). Lineage (NCBI taxonomy): Bacteria > Bacillati > Actinomycetota > Actinomycetes > Kitasatosporales > Streptomycetaceae > Streptomyces > Streptomyces sp. NPDC046900. Next base: position 6,493 of record NZ_JBEYXD010000094.1, read on the forward strand.
GGCCTGCCAGACCGGGATGACCGGGAGGTCCGCGGCAACGATGTCCTGGAGCCTGTCGTACGCCTTGTCGGTCGACGAACGGTCGCTCTCGGCGGCCGTCTTCGGGATCAGCTCGCCCGTGATCGTGCTGTTGTCGTAGTGGTTGTCCAGCACGTTGCCCTTGCCGAAGAACGGTGCGGTGAAGTTGTCGGGGTCGGGGTAGTCCGGGACCCAGCCCTTCACGTAGACGCCGTACTTGCCCGCCGCGATGTCCTTCTCGTACTCGTCGAAGGCGACGGACTTGACGGTGGCGTCGAACAGCCCGCTGGCATTGAGCTGCTCGGCGATCGTCTTTAGTTCCTCGTCGGTGGCGGGCCCGTAGCGCGAGGGCGTGGACCACAGCGTCAGTTTCACCTTGCCGGTGATGCCCGCGGCGCTCAGCGCGGCGGCCGCCTTGGTCTTCGAGGGGCGGGCGCCGTAGGTGTCGAAGAAGGACGTGTGGTGGCCGGTGATACCGGCCGGGATGATCGAGTAGAGCGGGGTCGCCGTGTCGTCGTACACCTTGTTGACGAGGGCACCGCGGTCGAGCAGGTAGGCGATGGCCTTGCGGACGCCGAGCTTGCCGGCCACCGGGTCGTCCATGTTGAAGACGAGGTGCTGCACTTCGGCGCTGGAGCCTTCGACAACCTCGATGCCGTTGCCGGCGGATGTGTCGTTGGCGGTATCGGCGATGTCGGCGGCGGCGAGACCGCGGTAGGCCAGGTCGATCTGCCGGCCCAGGAGGGCGCTCTTCAGGGCCGACTGGTCGCCGTGGAAGAACCGGAGGGTCACGCCGGAGTTGCGAACCTTGGAGGTGCCCTTATAGGCGGAGTTGACCGAGAAGACGGCCTTGTCCTTGCCGAAGGAGTCCAGCTTGTAGGGGCCGGAGCCGACCGCCTTGCCGTCCTTGCGCAGCGCGTCGGCGGGGTATGCGCTGTGGTCCACGATTGAGCCGGCGCCGGAGGCTATCTTGCTGGGGAAAGTGGCGTCGGCGTACTTCAGTTTGAAGACAACGGTCTTGGGGTCCGGTGTCTCCACCGAGCCGAGCATGGGAAACATGATCGCGGGACCGGCGGAGTCGTTGATCTTCAGCATCCGGTCGAAGGAGAACTTGACGTCCTTCGAGGTGAGCGGGTGACCGTTGCTGAACGTCAGTCCGTCCTTGAGGGTGCATGAGTAGACCCTGGTCGCCGTGCCCGTGAACGAGCACTCTTTGGCGGCCTCCGGCTCGGGTTCCGTGCCGCCCTTGGGAAAGCTCAGCAGGGACTGGAAGACGTTGTTGAACAGCAGCCAGGATCCCGGGTCGTAGCCGGAGGCGGGGTCGGTGGCCAGGACGTCGTCGGACATCCCCATCACGATGGAGGAGCCGGTGCCCCCGGAGTCGTTCGTGGAAAAACCGCATCCGGTGAGCAGGCCGGCGGCCAGCCCCGTCGCGACGGAAAGGACCGGCCACTGGGTGCGCATGTTCACGTGCATGTGCCTTGTCTTCGGTTGTCGTTGGGTCCCGACTCCGCGCGTTCCGGGGCCGTGCGGGAGCCTCCGGAGCGTATCGCGAACACGGTGAAGGCCCCCAGGCGGGATGACCGGTTACCTTGGAGCGGCCGGTCAGTTGCCCAAGCCGCGGCTGAGCTCATACAGCGCCCTGCAGTTGACCGCCACCATCGCCGCCGCCCCCTCCGGCACCATTCTGACCCCGGTCGTGACGGATCCCTTCGGCTTCACCGACCGACCCGACTACGCCCGCCCATACACGGCCCGTCCCGCACCAGATTCCACACGCCCACGATCGGCAATCTCGTAGGCTGCTCGACATGACCGCCGAGCTGACCAGCCTCGCCGACGCCTACCGTCTCGAGCGGGTACGCGAGACCCGTGCCGATGCCCGAGACTTCATGGCGCAGGTCGCCGGATACGAGGAAAGGGTGCGGATGCACCCTGGCCGACGGCACTGGTCACCCCTCGACCAGAACGACCCGGGCGAAGAGGGGCCCTCCGAGGTCGTCGACGGCGACCTCGATCTGTGGCGGCGCGTCAAGAGCGCTCCGAACCGCGGAATGTGGCGCATGCAGGATTTCAGCCCCGGCCAGCACGAAGCCCGCGCCGGCGAGGCCCTGCCATGGCAGCATCTCGCCCACCACTACGCCCCGCTCACAGACGCCGCCGGGGGAGAGAACTGATCGTGAACGGGATCGTCGAACCTCTCGGCCCGGACGTGGACCGCATAGCCCGCGCCCGCAAGGCGCTCGAGGACGCGTGCGCCTCCGTGGTGGCCATGGCCAAGGACGTTGAGGACTTCGAGCTGATGGGCACCGACGAGCTGCCGGCGGCCATCGCCGCGCTCCAGGCCTCCGAGTACGTCGACACGGACGAGGCTGGCGCCCGCTGGGTCTCCAGCGCCTTCACCGCCTGGCGTACCTGCCCTTGCAGAAGGGCCGGCGGGTCACCGTCAGCCGCCTTGAGTGGTGAGATGGAGCGGTCCTCGTCCTCCCGTAGAAGGGTGAGGCTCGTCGTGGCTGGGCTCAGCCCAGTGCGTCGATGGCCTTCACGATCAGGGTGCGTGCTTGTGCCCCGTACACGGCCATGCTCCGTAGTTGCTCGAAGGCCTTCACGTACAGGGCGATCTCGGACGGCTGGGTGACGTTCACTTCGGCGGCGAGTAACTCGACCGACACGAGGGTGTCGTCGTGCACGTCGAATGTCTCTTGTGGCCACAGGGCACGCTGGCGCGTCGTCGTCGGGATAATGCCGAAGGATACCCGGGGGAGCGCCCCAGCGGTGAGGAGGTAGCCCAGCTGCGCGGCCATCGCATCTGCGTCGCCGAGCTGGTAGGAGAGCACTGCCTCTTCGATGAGGAACACGAAGCGGTGGCCCGGCTCGTGGATGACCTGCGAGCGCTGGACGCGCGCTGCTGCCGCCTCGGCCCCGTCGTCGGGAATGTTGAGGAAGCGGGCGTTGAGGCTCAGCAGGGCCTGTGCGTAGCCCTCGGTCTGCAGGAGCCCAGGGACGAGGACCGGGGAGTACACGCGCAGCAGCTCTGTCGACCGGTACAGCTCGACGTAGCTGTCCTGCAGCTTTTTGAGGCCGGAGCGGACCCGCTGGCGCCACTCGCGGTACAGCGATTCCGCATGTTGGGAAGCGGCGATCAGGTCCGGCACCTGATCCGCGGCATCGGTGGCGCGGCACCACAGGCGGATGTCCGTGGGCGAGGGCGGCGTGCGGGCGTTCTCGATGCGGGAGGTCTTGGCGTGGTGCCAGCCGCACCGGGAGGCCAGCTCAGTGACCGTCAGGCCGGCGTTTCTCCTCAGGTCGCGTAGCTGCCGTGCCACGTTCTCGCGGGCGGACTGGGCCGAGGAAGACGGGGAGATGGGCATGAGCTGGCCGCGGCGCTTTCTGTCAGTGGATCTCGTACCGGTTGTGGGGGATGGCGCGCTCCCAGACGGCTTCGAACGCGTCCACGCACTGCTTGACGATGCCCGGCTCGCTGCGCAGCTCCATGTCCGGATCCGCCCAGCCGCCATCTCCGGTGAAGTGGTTGAAGAGGACGTGGGTCCCGTCGAAAATCCACAGGTCGGTGCCCGGCAGCATCAGGTCGGCTGCGTGTCGGCGGGGCAGCCAGCGGACCTGTTCCCCGGCCGCGGTGTTGACGACGGTTCCGGCGTGCTCGTACCGGATGTAGTCGGTGACCGGTTCGGACACGATGCGGGCCCGTCGCACGACGACGCCGCGGCCGGTCGCCTGGGAGATCATGTCGACCCACGGTGCCCAGTAATCCGAGGTCGGGTCTGTGTCCCTCTGCCCCGTGCGCAGCCAGGTGTGGAAGTCGTCGGCCTCATCGCCGACGGCGTACCGGTCGCGCATCTCGAGGTGCACCGCTGAACGCTGCGTGGCTTCGAAGAGCTCGTCAAAGCTGGGCACGTTCTGCGGCATCGCAGGCCTTCCTCAGGATCGGTACCAGGCGTGCGGGGATGCGGATCACCGTCTCGTGCTCGGGAACGCCTTTCGCGTGTCCGGGTGCCGTGTTCTCGACGCACGCGGCTCGCGTCTTCTCGTCGGCTGTGTAGCTCTGGATCACGATGTCCGCGTTCTCCTGGTCCACCCAGGCCGTGGGTGACCCGTTCTTGCCGGTGTCCGGGTCGATCCCGATGAACTGTAAGTCCACGGCTGCCTCCAGCGTCGTCGTTGTGCGCCGTTGTGCACCAACCTCGCGCCAGCGGGTGGACAGCGTCAAGAGTGCGAACCGGCCGCGCAGCCGCCTACAACTGCACGCGCACATCGATGCACATCGCTGGCTCTGCTGCACTTCGCGCTCCTAGCGTCGGGGATACGACAAGCCCCGGCGGCCGCCCGAACGGCCACGGGGCATGGCCGAACGCCGCGAAGGAGCGCCGACATGAGGCAGGTTGCAGCCCGGACGCCCACGGGGGTGATCCGGTGAGCAGCGCCATCCACGACATCCCGCCCGAGGCACTGAAGGTCCTCGCGCTCCCCTCACTCGACACCCTGGCCGACGCCAAGGTCCGCGGCGCGACGTGTGTCTGGTGCGGCGAAAGGCTCACCGCGGAGACGGCCGTCGACCTCGGCGAGCAGATGAGCCCGCACAGCGGCACCACCTCGCTCATGCGCTGGTTCCCGCGCGCCTGCCACGGCTGCATCGCCGACCGTGCGCACCGCGGCCTGTTCGCCCACGGCTCGACCTGCGAGCTGTGCCGGAATGAGAAGACCGCCGCCGACTGCAGCGCCGGCCGAGGCCTGTACCGGCTGATCAGGGAGTACCGCCAATGACCTGCGCGGCACTGCGACGAGCCGACCAGGCCCCACGAGCCGCGCACGTGGCTACGTCACCGCCGCGGCCACGGGAGCCGACGGCGCCTTCGTCGTGCACGACCACCTGTGCACGAAGGCGCCACCCCAGAGCCCCGTCCAGACAGGACCGCTGAAGCCCCCGCGCCGGCACCCTGGCACGGCGCTGAAGCGGGCGGCCGCGACGGCAAGCAACACAGCGGCGCCCCTTGTATCTCCGTCGATAAGACCCCAGATACGCGCTGCGACGCGTTGCTCTTCGCTTCCGGAGACCCGGGTTCGCATTCGGGCAAGAGGACTCCGCCCGGGGCCCCAGCCCTGGACAGGTCGAGCCCCAGGACGGACTTCACCATGCAGTTCTACTTTCACCCCGGCCAAGGAGGCACCTTGCAAGCGATGACCCTTCCGCCCCAACCATGGGGCATGCGTCGCATGACCCCGCTGCACAACGCCGAGCCCTCACCCTGGCGGTACGCGGGACTCGATCCGCAGACCCAGACCGGCTGCTGGATCGGCGGGGACGGCCGCATGAGTCCGGTCGAACTCGGCAAGCACGGCACCTCCGTCAACACCTACCCGCCCACCCAGGTCGGCAAGGACGGCAAGGTGGACGGCGACTCCGGCCACGACGCCACCCAGGACTACCCGTGCCTTCCTCCTCACCGACCAACGCGCCCGGTGGGTGGTCTGTGAAGCTTTCGACGTCCTCTGGGTCTGCTGGAACGATGCTGCCGCCAGCGCGAACATCCACCGCTACGCCTGGAGCCTGCTCCGCCCCCGCGTCATGATCCGCGCCCCCAGACACTCGGACGGTGGGCGCGCGGCAGCAGGGCAGCACCGGCATCGGTGAGCAGCACGCGTTTGGGGGTGCGTTCCAGCAGCGTCGTGCCGAGTTCTCGCTCGAGGTTCTTGATCGTGGTGGAGACCGCGGACTGGACGACGTACAGCCGTGCGGCCGCACGGGTGAAGTTCGCTTCCTCGGCGACGGCGACGAAGTACTCGAACTGGCGCAGTTCCACCCTCCGAGTATCCCTCAGAAAGCCCCCAAGGTATCTCTCAGAGAGATGGCGGCAGTCTCTGACTTTCGTTGGACAGCGGCCGTTAGGGTCAACGATTCTTTTCATCTGAGGAACTACCCGAAGCAGGAATGCTCGCTAGCGGGCCACATCGAAACTGGACGACAAGCGCAAGGTGATCGCCACGATCAACAGGCTGGTCACCGAGACGCTCGATATGCCCCGACGACATCTTCATCTCCCTGATTCGAACCGAATTTCAACGGGAGCTGCAATTGGCCGAAAGTGCGCCGCGCTGGTGAATTCCAAAAGCGACGTCCCGAGCTCCGGAAGCACGCCGAATCAAATCTAGGAACGAGGAGACGACTGCCATGACCACACCGAACGAGTCCACCGGCAGGCTGAACAACCAGGCACCGCACCTGGACTACTACCCAGAGTGGCTCGACAATCTTGCCGACGACGTCATCCTCCAGGGCAATTTCGCCAATGGTGAAGTGATCGGCAAGGAAAAGGTAGGGAAACTGCTGAGCTTCGCTCGAAGCAACTACGCTTTCCAGGACTTTCGCTTCTTCGGCAAGCGCGGCGAGCTCTTCCTGGAAGACTACCGCTCCACTATACGTGGCAGCGAGACCTACCGTCCGGGTGGAATCGAGATTTACAACTTCGTCGTCGTGTACTTCAACGAGGCGGGCGAGACCAGTCAGCTGGTCATGAACCACCGGCCACAGTCAGCCGCACTGCTGTTCTCGTCCTTGCTGGCGGAGCACTTCGGTGACGAGTTCGGCTCGGACCTCTTTTACAAGGGCGATGTCAGCGACCGACTGCTCGACCACGACCTGTCCCGCGGTCAGTGGCCCCCCTCGCAGTCCCACTGACTTGCGACGGCCGGGCTGTCCGGTCAAGGACGGGCTGTAACACCCGGGGTGTCACAGCCCGTCGGCGAAGCCGACCACTCGCCGTGCTGGCGGCGGTCCTCACCTGGAGCACGGTCGTGATCGTGCTGGGGCATGCAGCCGCGGCGGCGGTCCTGCTGCCCTGCTGCCCTCCCTGGGCCTGCTCGTGCAGCAGATCGTCCAGGCCCTCACGGCGTACGACGGCCCCACCCGCCCCGCCGACGCCGACCCCGCCGGGCCGGACGGTCAGGAGGCAGTCTGATGATGCCCTCACCGGGCCCGGCCCAGCCCCCATACGGGGCTGCATACTGCGCGTCCCCGGCATCGAAGACGGGGCACGCTTCTGGTCCGCGGTGAAACAGCACGCGGCCGACTTCTACCGACGCCAGACCCACCCGGAGACCACTCCGCCAACCGACACCCTCACCGTGGCAGGCACCTGCCCACCTCAGAAGGTCAGCTTCGACGCCAGCCTCGCCACCGTCCTGCGCACCCTCATCCAGCTCTCCACCGCACCCGACGCACATCCGCGAGGCCGCCGCCACCGCATCGACGCCCGGACCAACTACGTCGCCGACACTGTCACTCGCCATTACACCCGCCATCCCAGCGTCGAACTCCGCACGGTCTGCTGCGCGGCCTGGGTCGGGGGAGCCTCGAGCGCTGCGTGCTCGCCCGACGGGCTTGTACCGGCCGGTGAGCGCAGCAACTGCTATTTCCTCAGGGGGCAACTCCGCCCGATTGCGCACCGCCTGGCCGCGTGCTGGGCAGCCGCTCCGCGCCCGCCCGGACCGAGCGGTCCTCTGTGAGCGTGCCGGGCTCACAGGGTGGCGTGTGCGGATACGTGGGTGGGTGGGAGGGCGAGTTCGGCCCAGATGGTCTTCCCGTCGGTCCGCTGCCTCGTGCCCCAGCGCTCGGCGAGCTGCGCCACGATGAACAGTCCGCGTCCGCCTTCGTCGTAGGTGCGGGCCCGGCGCAGGTGGGGTGCGGTGTTGGCGCCGTCGGACACCTCGCAGATCAGGGCGTTGTGCCGGATCAGGCGCAGCTGCACGGGGCTGCCGCCGTAGCGGATGGCGTTGGTGACCAATTCGCTGACCACGAGTTCCGCGTTGAACGCCGCATCCGGCAGCCCCCATTGGGCCAGTTGGAACGAGGCCAGGTCCCGGGCACGGGCGACCTCGGCGAGGTCATCCAGCAGGTCCCAGGCGGCGGTGTGCGCCTCGTCCAGGGCCCGGGTGCGGGCGACGACGAGAGCGACGTCGTCGCGGGTGCGGTTGTCGACCAGCATGTCCAGCACGTGGTCGCAGGTGGCCTGCAGCGAGGGCATCGGCTCGGACAGGGCCTTGAGCAGACGCTCGAGCCTCTCGTCCAGGCCGTGGTGGGGGGATTCGACGAGGCCGTCGGTGTACAGGGCGAGCAGGCTGTCCTCAGGCAGGTGCACCTCGGCCGTCTCGAAGGGCAGGCCGCCCACGCCCAGCGGGGGACCGGCCGGGACGTCGAGGAAGTCGGCGCCCGCCCTGGGGTGCACCACGACCGGTGGCGGGTGACCGGCGCGCGCGGCGGTGCACTGCCGCGAGATTGGGTCGTAGTCCATGTACAGGCAGGTCGCGACGAACTCGCCGATACCCGCTTCCACCGTGCCCTCGCCCCCGCCCGCCGGCGTGTATGCGGCCTCCGTCTGCAGCCGGATGACGATGTCGTTGAGATGGGTGAGTAGCTCGTCGGGCGGCAGATCGATGTCGGCGAGGGTGCGCACCGCGGCACGCAGCCGCCCCATCGCCGCCGAGGCGTGCACACCGTGCCCGACCACGTCGCCCACGACTAGGGCGACCCGGGCCCCCGAGAGCGGGATCACGTCGTACCAGTCGCCGCCCACGCCCATCCGGGAGTCCGCGGGCAGGTAGCGTGCGACCGCGTGGACGGCCGGCTGCTGCGGGACCACCTGGGGCAGCAGACTGCGCTGCAGCGCCACCGACGTGGCGCGCTCGTGGGTGTAGCGGCAGGCATTGTCCATGCACACCGCGGCGCGCGCCGCGATCTCCTGCGCCAGGAGCACGTCGTTGGTGTCGAAGGCGTCCCGGTGCCGGGAGCGGGTGAACAGTACCGCACCGAGGGTCACGCCGCGGGCGCGCAGCGGAACCGCCAGCGCGGAGTGGGGCACCTGCGCATCCGCGTCGGCGCCAGCCGGACCGGCGGGCCAGCAGTTTCCCGCATCGGCGCTGTCGGTGACCTCTTCGCACATCGGCACGCCCCGCAGCAGGCTCAGCGCGGGCACCGAGCCCCGGCAGTAGGTGACGACGTTGCAGCCGGGCGACGCGGCCGCGGCGAGCGAGGCCGGTACCGACCGCCGGGCGGCGCGGCGCAAGGTGACCGGGCCCCCATGCGGCCCGGGGGCGGGCTCCTCGCCCTTCAGGACGGGACCGAAGAGGTCCACGGCGGCATGGTCCGCGAACCGGCGGACGGCGACCTCGGCCAGCTCCTCGGCGGTGCGGGTCACGTCCAGGGTGCTGCCGACCCGGCTGCTGGCCTCACTGAGCAGCGCGAGCCGCTCCCGGGAAACCATCAGGTGCTTGAGGCGTCCCTCCGCGGCGATACGGGCGCGGCAGACGGCCAGGGCGACCAGTAGCGAGGCGACCAGCGCCGTGATGACCGTGATCCGGCTGGCGTGGGACATGTTCTGCGCGAAGATGATGCCGTAGGCGGCGATCCCGGCGGCCAGGTTGGCAAGGCCCACGATCAGCGTCTGCCGCAGCGGCACCAGCGCGGCGGCCACCACCGGGATCAGCGTCGAGTAGTCGGACATCCCCATGACCTGCAGGCCCGCGGCAGCCAGGGGCAGCCGCACGCCCGCGACCAGGACCACGGTGAGGAGCAGAAAGGTAAAGCTGCGGCTCGGTCGGACGGAACGGGTGTACGGACCGGGACGCTGCGGTTCCGCAGTCGTGTGCACGGACGGGGCGGGTTCGGTCCCGGCCCGGTGAGGGGCCAGCGGGGCGCTGCGCATGACATCCTCCTCAGACCGGCTGCCGTGCAGCAAACAACCAATCTCTGTTTGAGTACCCCCTGAGGTGTAGGTCAGGACTAGGGATGTGAACGTCGAGGCCGGAGTTGCCTCCGTGAAAGCGTCAGGTGACGGCACTTCGTGACGGCGCTAGCGTCCGGTTCAATCCGAAGCGCCGAAAGACCGGTGGTCACGGTGACGCCCGTTCCCTCAAGGGCGGCGGCTTTATGTACCAGTACAGCCTATGTCGTCGTCGGGGTGGGGTGCTGTGCGTTCGGCGACGGGGCTGTACGGTCCAGGTGCGCCAGAATCTACGGGCTTCGTCGTTGCATCCCGGTCATGCCCAAGCGTGCCAGCCACGATGCCGACCTGGGCAGCGTCCACGCACTGCCGGTTGGCCGGCCTGAGGGTTTGGGCTGGCCTTGCGGAGCGCGGTGGTCGCGGTGGCCCGTGTCTGCCGCCGGATATCACCCCGGTGACAGCGGTGACAGGGCAGCAATCCGCTCGATGAGATCCTTCTGGTTGGCTGCGCGGTGGGATAGTCCAGGGTGCAGTTCTCGGCAGCGAAGGCCGCGGCCACAGTGTCGGTGTCCCAGCCGGGCAGCGGCTCGGCAGTGGTGCCCAGACCGTGAGCGGTGTTCCCGTCTGCTAGACGTGTGCGCCCAACCGGTCAGGTACACGGTCGCTGCGTACCCGGAAAACGCCTGGGGCTACCTCTTCGGAGAACTCATTGGCAAGTGCCGCCAACTCGGCAGGCCACCGTGTCTCCCTATCCCAGAGCGCATCTGGCGGCAGGCGCATGCTCAAAGCACCCGTGAGGTCCGCGCCGGTCAGGTCCGCGCTGCTCAAGTCCGCGCGGGTCAGGTTCGCGTCGGCCAAGTTCGCGCCATTCAAGATCGAGCTGTACAGGTGCGCATCGATCAGGTTGGTCCCGGTGAGGTTCGCACCAGTGAGGTTCGCACCGGTGAGGTTCGCGCCGGACAGGTGGGCGCCGGACAGGTTCGCACAGGTCAAGTTCGTGCCGCGCAGGAGCGCGCCCCCCAGGATCGCGCCGCTCAGATCCGCGTCGGACAAGTCCGCCTTGGACAGGGTCTGCGGGTTACGGAATCCGGCGGGGAAAGGGTTCTTTAGTGAAGCGGCTTGGGGAACTGGCCCTTTGGGCACCGTTCCTGCCCGACGCGCAATGGCTGCAGCGGTCCCGGCGATGGCGGTGGGGGCCGCGTCTGGGCATGCCAGATAGAGCAGTCCGCGCAGAGCGGCTGCATGCTGACCGCGTTCGGTGCCGTCCATCGCCACGTCTCCAGGGTAGGCCGAAGGCTCACAGAGCGAGCCATTACGACTTGATGCAGATGGGGCAGCGATAGTTGGGCACCGTATTGAACGCGAGCAGGAGGCCGATGGCTTCATTCTCTGCTCGGCGCACGGTGGCCGCCACGCCCGGCTGGCGGGTCGCTGCTGAACCCATGATGACCTCGATCAATTGGGTGAAATGCTTCTCCGCCTGCTTCCAGTCCGGTTCAGTGTTCAGCCCGACGGCATCGGGAAGGTGGCGGGCACCGAAAGCCAAGACAGCCGATTTGACAGCATCGGTGCCCCGTTCGAACACCTCGTGCAGCGAGATCACGAGCCTTCTCCGGATTGCGGCGGCGAAGCTGGCTGTTCGGCCAGGCGGCGCAGCTCATGGAGGACGTCACTCATCTCGCGTGCGTGGTGGGCCTGGATCTGCTCGGTGATGAGGTAGCCAGCTGCCGCTCCGATGATGGCTGGTATTGCCGCCCACCCGGTGAGGGAGAGGGGCCAAGCGCACCACTGGGAGCGGACTGTACTCGGCGAGGTGATCCCGGTCATGACGTCATAGGCGTTTGCCCAGCCGATCAGGCAACCGTTCAGCACATACAGTGCCCCGCACATCACCAGCACGGCGACGCCCCGGCTGACTAGCCAGTAGCTGAACCGGGGCAGAGCGTGACGGTCCGCCCACCTTGCTCGTAGCCGTTGCCGTCGACCAGGTGGTGGTGGTCCGCCGGGCGACGGCGCCGGTACTGAAGACACCCGGTCCACGGTAGAGGCAAGTTCGTCCGCACGGGAGGCCAACCGCCTTGTATCTGAAGAAAGTTGATGAGGCGCGCTGGTGTCACCTGTTGCGTCCGAAATGAGGATTCGATACCAGGGCTATAGCGCCCGTCCGGCGTGGGGCCGGGTTCCCGGTGCACTCAATCAGTGGTTCTCCCTAGAATCGAATATGTGAACGATCAGCCGCCATTCCGGCTCGAGCTGCTGCACTTCGCGCGCCGTGTAGTTCTACAGCAAGCCACGGCGGCGCTTGCACAGATCGATGCATGGATCACACAGTAAGAGCAGCGGGTAGCAGCCCGCCAGCGTGCCGGGGGAGATGCGGCCGTCTCCGCCCGAGTGGCTGATCGAGCGTGGCTTGCAGAAGACGACCATTGTTGCAGTGCACGTGGGAGGCTGCTGGACGGTTCGCAAGAGCAGCAGATGCATCGAGGTATCGCAGGCTCAGGCGCTGCATGCGCTGCGGCAGCAGGTGCCAGCGTGCACGCGCTGCCGTCCGGACTCCGCATTGGGTTTCTTGGCGTAGGCCGGCGCCGAAGCCCCCACACCCAGGGCCGCGTCGTTCAGGCGGTGTGTCCGGGTTGATGGGTTTTCAGGAGTCGGGTCAGGACTGAGGGGTGGCCGTCTGGGGCTGACACAGAGGCAGGCACGGCTCCCGGTGATCATGAGGTGTCGAGTCCCTGATCACCACGACGGAAGACCGTGCCTGCCCGTTCATCCTCGCTCATCCCGGGTCCTCTGGGCCAGCTCACCGATGCCGCACCGACCGCCCCCGATGACTTCCCCAGCCTGCTGAGCTGTCTGGCTCAGGTGCCCGATCCCCGCCGGCGCCAGGGCCGGCGTCACCCGCTCGTCTTCGTTCTGTCCCTGGCCGCGTGCGCGGTCCTGGCCGGAGCGAAGTCCCTGGCCGCGATCGCGGAGTGGGCCGCTGACGCCCCGCCGCACGTCCTGGCCCGGCTCGGTGGCCCGTGCCGGGAACCGGACCGCGGCGCCCTCGCCCCGCCCGAGGCCACCGTGCGCCGTATCCTGCAGCGCATCGACGGCGACGCGCTGGATACGGCCCTCGGCAGCTGGCTGGCCGGGCGCGAGCGCGCCGCCGCCCTGAGTCCGTAGCCGGCCCTACTCAGCGTCCTGTGCCTCGATCAGGTCGAGGTCGCGGACGCAGAAGCCGTGGTGCTCGAAGGTCTCGTTGAGCACCGTGCCGAGGCACTGCCGCACCAAGCGGCCCCGGGCGTACGGCGGCCAGACATCGTCGTCGGGCACCGGCGCTCGCGCTGCGAGCTGCACAGCGGTGACCTCGTCGAGCCAGGCCTCGAGCTCGGCGGCCTGTGCGTCACGCACGCTCACGATCTCGTCGAGGGCCGGATCGAGCGAGAGGTCAAGCCCGTGCGCTCCACGGTAGGGCTCGACGGTCGTCCCGATGCCCATCGGCGTGAACAGCTCCGTCGAGCCCAGGCAGCAGCGGCGGAACCACGAGTCGTGGACGAAGACCAGGTGGCGCATCGTCTGCACCGCCGACCACTCGTCGTTCACGCTGCGGCGCTCGATGCCGGGCGTACGGCGGATTCGCTCGATCGTGGTGGCCCAGCCGGCATGGAGCTGACGCGATGCCTCGCGCAGATCGGCAGGGTCCTCGGAGCGGATCAGCACCCGCACCGGATGACGCCGGTCGAGCTCTGCCTCGACGTACTCGGTGACCTCGACACCGTTCACCACGAGGTTGGTGATGAGCCCGTCGATCACGGCATCCTGCATGACGACGCCGATCAGGCGTGCCCCGGTCAGATCGCACTCGCGGAACTCCGCACCGTGCAGATCCTCGTCGATATACCGCGTCATGCTCCGCATACTAGGTCCGAGCACCGACAAGCCAGTCTCCCCGGCTTGATTTGGCCTCTTCCAGGTCCTGACCGAGCGCGAAGAACGCAACAGCGTCGCGATCCCCAAAAAGGAACATGTGCCAGCCCCAGATGGATGGACCAAGACCTTCACCGACCCGCGCTTGTGCGCGTGCCATCGTCGACCGGCTCACCTACGGCGGCAACATCATCGAGATCGGCACACACTCCTACCTCCTCGTCCAGACCCGCTCCCGCCGCGAGGCCCAGCAAGCCCAGGGTGGGGCCAAATCAGACCGTCACGGAAACCAGAAATCGGTCGACAGTGGGGGCAAATCAAGCCGTCAAGCCGGGGCCAAGTGAGACCGTCATAGCCACCCGTGTCGATGAGTCTGGCCAGGTACTGACTGAGCAGAGGGAGGGTCTGTCGAGGGTCGACACGATCTTGCTCAGCAGACAGTGCGGGCCGTTGACCTGTGGATGCGACGAAGAGTCGCTGCACGGGGGCTGAAGGACCCCTGCTCGGTTCCTGACACGGGATAGGTCCCCCCTCGGTGGGCGGGACTGCTGGCCGTGATGGGACAGGTCTCCGAACAGCGCAGGCACGGCGGGCGAGTCTTCCGTGGCGTCGCCCGCCGTGTGCTGCTCCACGAGGTCGGTCAGGCGATGGGTGAAGGAGCGCAGGGCGTCGGGCGTGTCCTGGACGACGAAGGCTCCGGAGTAGGGGCCGAGCATCAGGGCGTACGCGCCGGGGCGAGGTCGTTGAGCCCGTAGCGGTCGGGGTCGCTGGACGGGGTGAGTATCTGCGCTTCGCAGTCTGCGCCGTGGGTTTCGTGGCGGCCGCTCATGAGCTCCCTCGATCCGGGGAGGGGAGGGGTGGCTCGACCTCCTTCTCCCGCGCCGCCTGTCGGCGGGCCAGATCCCGCTCGACCTGCTCCACCTTCCGCTTGCGCTCCGCGTCCTGACGCTTCTTCTCCCGCTGCGCCGCCGCCCACCGCTGTGCTTGCTCGCGCTCCTGCTTGGCCGCTTCCCTCTCCTTGCGCAGCCGCTCTTGTTCTGCGGCCCGGGGCCCGGCGGCCCTCTTCCTGCTGCAGCCGTTTCTCCTCGGCAGCCTTGGCTTTCTTCGCATCCTGGTAGGCCTGCAGCAACTGAGCCGTCAACGACTTCTTGCGAGACACGGCGCCCCCTCAGACCCGTCGTGTCACCTGCTGTGAAGCCATGCTCGTCCCATAAGAACAACAACCCGGCATCGCGCTCGTAGAGGCCCGTGGCGATTGAACGTGGCCGGTGGGCGCCCGGTTCTCCGCGTGGGTGAGGCAGGTCGAGCGCATCCCTTGGTGCGTGGTCTTTTCCGTTCCCGGGGCGTGGTGGCGGGGCGTATTCCAATTACGCTTCGAATGCGCGGAGTTGACGCATGGTCCCGACGCCTATCAGCCCAGGCGATGGTGAGGCAGGACCTGGGTTCGGGCATGGGCGCGGGCGGAGTTCGTCACCGTAGGTGTGCGCGTCTACCTCGGGCACTGTCCAGGGCAGGAAGATCGCCCCGTAGAGGTCGGGGGCCGCGACCACTGGGCTGCACGTTGTACACGAGTTCCTGGGCTAAGGCGATCGCCAGGCCACCGATCAGGAAGACTGAGTCCGCGGACCGCGGCTGGAGCTGCGATCCTTTTCGTCGGCAGGCAGGTTCCACCTGCCGGACGAAGACGAACGACAGCGGGCGGCCGGGCGGAGTGCGTTTCCGTGAGCCGTTTCTCCGGTACCCGTGGCCCTACTGCGCGGGCCGGCTCCATCCGGGGTCCCTGCCGCTGAGGGCCAGTGCGCGATCGAACAGGCCCGCGTGGGCGTCCTGCGGAACCTCTTCGCCGAGTAGGCCCAGGCCGCGCATGCGGGGTGCCTCACGGGTGTAGGTGTCGAACGTGGCCTTGGCCAGGGACTCGGGGATGTCGATGGACTGACCGGTGGCCACGGCGATGTCCCACGCGTGGACGGCGAATTCGGCGATGAGGATCCCGCCGAGTGCGGTGGCGGCCATGGGTGGTCCGCCGAGGCTCGCCTCTCCTTTCCACGCCGTCGGCTCGGACCAGGCACCGGCTGCCGGCTCTGCCTTGCCGGCCAGCAGGTGAGCCCATTCGGAATCCGGTTGTCCGGCAAGGAAAGGTACCGGGTTGGCGGTCAGCAGGCTGGGGTCCTCTTCCGTGTGGGTGCCCACGTTCCTCGTCATCAGGAGCATCATGGCGATGTGATTGACGAGGTCCTTCACCGTGAACTCCGAACACGGGGTCGGGTCCTGGTACTGGTCCACCGGCGCGCCGCTGACGGCGC
This sequence comes from Streptomyces sp. NPDC046900, assembly GCF_040644975.1. Classification (NCBI taxonomy): domain Bacteria; kingdom Bacillati; phylum Actinomycetota; class Actinomycetes; order Kitasatosporales; family Streptomycetaceae; genus Streptomyces; species Streptomyces sp. NPDC046900. Next base: position 22,457 of record NZ_JBEYXD010000094.1, read on the forward strand.
CCATGACCAGATCTATGCTCTGCGCCAGCTGCTGCGCCCCACGGGGTGGCATCATGCGGCGTTCTCCTTCTCGCGCCCCAGGCCGGGGCGAACGGTCCTGGTGTGAGACGGCCTGCTGGGTGATTCCCAGGCGATGATCGCCCGTTGGTGCGGGCAGGCGGCGGGGGGACGTTGGGTCGCCGGGCGGCTTGTGGGGGTGCGCTCGCGGCAACCTGGCGTTCCTCGGGCCTGCCCCAGCCTTGTGCTGCCGCAAGCGCCTCGCCCTCAGCACTCGGGACATCGCGCCTCAGTCGATGAAGACGCTCCATGCGACGGCGTTGAGGTTGTCGGCGAGGAAGATGTCGGTCCCTCCAAGTCGCTTCTCCCAGGACGGCATCAGCTCCGCCGCGCGGGCGACGACCGCGTCCATCCAGACCTTGAGTTCCGCCTGCTTGTTGTTCGCCGGCACCTTGGCTGCAGCCGCAGCTTCCTTCAGGTCGACCGTCCGCAGCGCTTCGGATGCGGCGGTGCGCAGGTCGCGGATGTACTCGCGGTTCGTCGCGACGTCCTCGGGAGTACCGTGCAGGGCCATATGGCCGGTCACGACGGTCTCGAAGTCGTACTCCAGCATCTGGTCCATGGCGTCGAAGTAGGCGGGCAGGTGCGCGGAGAAGTAGAGGCGGAAGAACGGTGCGTTCTTCGGCGCGAAGCTGTCCATCGCCGCCATGATCTTCTGCTCCGGCAGGTGGATGAACAGGTTGCCGGCCTGGTGCCAGTCTCCCGTGTAGTCGAGGACGAACCTGACTCCGTCGATGTCCATCTCCTTGCGTCGGCCGCTGAAGGTCTCGGTGGGCAGGGGGCGCCGGTCGTCGTTCTTGACCTCCTTGATGAACTCGCCGGTGATCTCGTGGGAGATGATCTCCAGGCCGTCCCGGTTCAGCAGGTGGGCTGCCCCGATGTGGTCGGCGTGCGCGTGGCTGTAGATGAGGTGTGTGAGCGGCTTGGAGGTGACCTCCTCGATCGCCGGCAGCAGCTTGTCGCTCAGGAACGGTGAGGCGTCCACGAGGACGACACTCTTCTTGGTCACCACGAACATCGTGTTGATCATCCCCTGGGTGACGAAGTAGGCACCACCGCCCAGGTCGCTGACGACATACCCGGAGTCCGGGATGTCCGGACCCAGAGCGAAGTCAGGTACAGGCGCGAACTCAGCCATGGTGATCTCCTTTGTGCGGCCCGTCCGGCGGACGGGTGGAACGGTGTGGCAATAAGTGGAAGATGATCGAGGACTTTGCCGGGACGACGATCGATCAGGCGTCGACCGAAGCAGTCAGAGCGGCGTGGCCGGCGATGAAGGCCGCGGTCTGCTCCGCGACGCGTGCCCCGAGGTGTTCAGCGGTGGCGATGTCAGAGAGGAGCCTCGACCCCCACCCGGCTTTTCGGGTCGGTAGCGGGTGTGGATGCGGTACTGCGCGAGGAGCCCGAGGGTGGCGACGCCGAGGATGGCGACGCCGTAGCCGAGGACGGTGCCCAGCAGGCCGACCGGGGTGATCAGGAGTCCTGCGATGATCACCGGCACTCCGAAGCTCAGGTAGGCGACCAGGTAGACGGCTGCGAAGAGTCCGGCCCTCTCATGAGGTCGCGCGAGCGGGGCGATGGTGCGGACGGCGCCGGAGAACGAGGCGCCGAAGCCCACGCCGCCGATGATGCCTCCCAGCCACAGCAGGGGGAGCGTTTCGGCGGCGACACCGGCCTCGATCACTGCGGTTCCCAGCAGTACGCCCGCACCGCCGACGAAGATGGTGTGGCGTGACGTGAGGCGACTGAGGAAGAGGCCGGCCACTGCGGCTGCCGCGGGCTCGACGAAGGCCGTGGCGCCGCTCAGGAGGCCGCTGTGCAGGCCCAGCAGATCCCTGATGATGGTGGGTACGAGTCCCATGAACAGTCCGGCGAGCATCCAGGCGGCCATGTGGACGGGAACGCTCGCCATGAACTCACGGCGTGCGGCCCGGGGGACGGAGACGCGCGGAATCAGGGTGCGTGCCGCCCCGGGACGTGGGGAGACGGTCTCCGTGGAGAGCGCGACGAAGGTCGTGCCGATGGCCATGATCACCGCGAGCGCCGAGAACGCGATCACGGTCGCGTGGTTGCTGAACTGGACCGCCGCGCCGGTCAGCAGGGCGCCCAGGCCCAGCCCGGCAGCCGGGGCGATGCCGGTGATGACGGTACCCAGCCTTTTGTGGCGATCCGGGGCGTGTTCGACGACCGAGGCCGAGAAGGCGCTCGTGGCGGCGCCGGTGGCGATGCCCTGGACGGTGCGGGCCGCGATGACCCAGCCGATGTTCGGAGCGAAGACGAACATGAGCATTGCCCCGAGCTCCACCAGCAGCGACCCGATCAAGACTGGCCGACGGCCTATGTGGTCGGACAGTGATCCGGTGACCAGCAGGGCTGCCAGCAAGCCGAGCGCGTACGCGGCGAAGGCGATCGTCAGTACAGAGGCGGGAAAGTGCCACTGCTGCTCGAAGACGACCAGTAGCGGCGTGGGCGCGCCTGCTGCCACATAGAGCGCTGCGAAGACGCCAGCCGATCCGGCGAACGCCAGTGAAGGGGGGAGCAGCCTACCGGCCGGAGTGAGCGCAGGGGTCGCGAGCACCGGGCCGCGGTCGTGCCTTGATTCGATGCGGAGCACCTCGAGCCTCCTAAGGCAAAACTCTGTGCGTTAGTTTCACCGTAGACCCAGAGGCGACTTAATGCAAAACGCTGTGCGTTACAGTGGGGGCATGGTTGCAGAATCGTCCACGCGGAAGCGCACCGGCGGCCGCAGCGCCCTGGTGCTGATGTCCATCAGGAAGGCCGTGGAGGAACTGATCGCCGAGCGGGGCAGTGACGCCGTCACCATCCCGATGGTCGCGGAGCGTGCGGGAGTGAACCATTCGAGCATCTACCGGCGGTGGGGGGACGCACGGACCATGATCAACGACCTGGCCACGTACCGGCTCGACCCGGACCGCGGCCTGCCCGACACCGGAGACCTGCGTGCCGACCTGACCGTCTGGGCGCAGGAATTGATCAGCCACTACAGCATCCCCGTGAACGCCGCCCTGCTGCGCGGCGGAGCCGCCGCGGCCGGTGAGAGCGAGTCGGACTGCCTGCGTGACCGGCGAGCAGAAGCGGCCGGCTTCGCCGCCCGGCCCGGCAGCACCTTCAGCGGTGACGACGTCATCGACCGGGTCGTGGCCCCCATCATTTACAGGGTCATCTTCCTGCCCTGGACGCTGCCCGAGGTGGATGCGCGTACGTACGTCGACGACCTCTGCGGCCGCTCCGCCTGACCCCCTGCCGCGCGCCTACGAACCGACCCGACACCTGCCTCTCGCGAACCGAAGCCTTCACCTCGCTGGTCAGCGATCCCTGGGCCGCAGTGCAGGTGTAGATGGGCATGATGGCTCCTCAACTGTCCGGCGCATTCTGGCTGACGCACTGCCGGCCGTGAGCACAGTGGTCGTTGACGTACCTCCAGCCAGGGTTCTGCGCTTGTGGCCTCTGCCAGAAGCCTTTGCGCACGCCACCGTCGATCTGAAGCACCACGCCTGTCAGGTATGACGCGGCGGGCGACAGGAGGAACGCGGCGCTGCGGCCGAATTCGTCCGGGGTTCCGTAGCGCCGCAGGGGGTGTCGGCGGTCGCACGCTGGCGGGACACATCGGGGTCCCCGGAGCATGCGTCGAGTTCGCGTACTCGGTCGGTTTCGATGTGGGCGGGCACGGGCCCGACGACGCGGATGCCCCTTGGACCCAGCTCGCCGGCAGCGGCCGGTCATGACGCGGTCGATGAGGTCGGGCAGGAAACGGCGAACTGGCGCGGGGCCTGTCAATTTGGAGCAGGCCACATGACCCGGGATGCCAAGCTGAACTGAACTCCCCGGCGGGAGAACACCGCCGGCGGGCGCATCTGGTACCTGGTCGACGTCGAGCGCCGCACGGTGTGGATCGACCAGGCATCCACTGGCCACCCCAAGACCACCGACCGATTGGGCCCGTGTGTTCCGTAAGACTGGACGCGGGAGCCCTGACGGCTGCGCGGGCGGGGGTGCATCCGCCAGGGCTCCGGCATCGTCCAGGCCCAAAACACGGGGGATGGCGCTGGACGACGCCCCCAAGGGAGGTCAGGGGAAGGGGGTATGCGACCGCGATCAGTAGCACGGAGACGAGCGATCCGGCGATGACCGCCAGGGTCACGGTCTCGGCGACCAGCGCGCGTGACTTCACGGAGTCACCCGCAGCTCAGCCCACACGCGCTTGCCCCACGGATGCACGCCAGTGCCCATGAAGTCGTAGCCCCATCGGGCGGCGACAGCGTCCACGAGGAGCAGCCCCCGGCCTTGCAGGGCATCCGCGGCGGGCGTGCGCAGCTCCGGCAGCCGGCGGGGCTCCCGGTCGACCACGGCCACGTACACCCGATCGTCCGCCGGGCGATTTACGGTCATACGGATCTTGGGGCCGCGCGCGTGCCGGACCGCGTTCGCGACGAGTTCGGACATCACCAGCGCCGCCGTCTCCGCATCGTCGACCCAGACCCCAGGCAGCCAGCGCCACACGCGTCAGCTTCCGGCCCTCCTCCGCTGTCTGCGGAGCGCGGTCCCCTGTCTGGGTGTAGCCGGGGTACCCGGTGCTGCGGGGCTGTGCTGTGGTCGTGCGGGTCATGAGAGGACCTCAGTGGTGTAGCCCCCGGTCAGGGAGCCGGAGTGCTGGTAGAGAGCAAGGAGGGCCCGGCACTGCGTGGCCAGGTTCCAGATGTCCATGGGCGAGATGCCGATGCCGGCCTCCAGAGGTGGCGGGTGCGGGTCATGACGTGCACCGCGGTGCGCTGCTGCTCGCCCTGCATGCGGGGCGCGTACGCCGCGACTTCGGTAAAGAGGAGCCGGACGTGCCCATGAAGGAGTTCGCCGAGCAGTGCGCGCTCTTCTTTCGGCACGGTCGCCGGCGCCCCGAGGGCCGCCTCGTACGTCTCCCGGATCGTGTCCGCGTCGACCACCTCCAGGGGTCCGGGTTTCCCCGGTCCGCTGGGCATCGCGGTCGCATGCGGCACGGCCAAGCCGCTACTTGCGGTCGTCACGGTGGCCTCCTGATCGCTCGTCACGTCACGGTCCACGCAACCAGCCGAGCGGCGATTAGTGCGACGCCAGCGCGATGCAAGAGCGATGTAAGTCGGGCCGAAGCCGCCCCTGTGGAGTGAACTCCAAGACAGGGGAAGAAGACAGACAGGCGGTACCGTTGCCGCACCCTGTTGGATGCCGCCCTGGAGCCGGTATGGCCGACCGCCGCAAGACCCCTAACGCCCAGCTGCGCGCGCTGCGCGAAGACCAGTTACAGATGTCCCGCCATGAGTTCGCGCGGCGTGTCGTGGCGGCCGGGGAGGAGATGGGCGAGGCGGTCGCGTGCACCGCGCGTCTGGTGGCCGCGTGGGAAGACGGGGAAGTCCAGCTGCCCCGCGCCGTGTACCGTCGCATTCTCACCAGGATGACCGGCCGGACCATGGCCGAACTGGGCTTCCGGACCACCACCCTGGCCGCGGCGAACGGACCCGTCTTGCGGGAGGGGGAACCGGTGGACCGCCGAGCCTTCCTGACCGACGGAGCAGGCGCCGCCGTGACCCTGTTCCCCCTGCTGTCCGGAGCGGACGACCAGCCTCCGGGCCGGATCGGTACCCGCAACGTTCCTGCCGTCCACCAGGCCGTCAGCACGATCTACGCCCACGACCACGATCACGGGTCAGCCGCGTTGCGCCAAAAGGCGTCCGAGGCTCTGCACCAGGCGTACGGCTGGATGCAGGACGGGCGGCTCACTGACCGCACGGAGCGCCAACTGCGCTCAGCAACCGGCCACCTGAGCATCGCCGCCGGCTGGCTTTCATACGACTCCGGCAGGCCCGCCGACGCACGCTCCCTGTATGGCGAGGCCCTGGCCGCCGCCCGGATCGCCGACGACCGCGCGCTGGAGGGGCACGCGTTCGGCTGCCTCGCCCTGCTGGCCAAGGCGAGCGGCCGCCCCCGCGAGGCGATCGCCGCCGCCCAGGGCGCCCAGAGCGCGGTCCGCACGTACGGCTCGCCAAGGATGCTGTCCCTCATAGCGATGCGCGAGGCCGGCGGATGGGCCCTGCTCGGGGACACCAGCGCCACGGACGCCGCGATCGTCCGCGCTCACCACCTCTACGCCAAAGGCCCCAGCGAGGCGGACCCGAACTGGCTGGAGTTCTTCAGCCCGGGTGAACTGGCCGGGCTCGAAGCACTCGCCCGTGCCGACCTCGCCCAGCACGAGCGCGCCGCCGCCGGCGCCGAGCAGGCCGTTCTCCTGCACGGCACCCAGTTCCAGCGAAATCGGGCCCTGTACACGGCTGACGTCGCCATTCAACATGCGGTGAGGGAACGTCCCGAGCCGGAAGCAGCGGCCGAAGCCGCCGGGCGCGTCCTTCGCTACCTGCCAGAAGTTCGCTCCGACCGGCTGCTGCAGCAGCTGCACAACGTGCAGAGCGCGCTCCAGCGGCACGCCACCATCCCGGCGGTCGCCGACTGGCTGGAGCAGTACCGCACGACAACCGGCGTCAGCTGAGGAGGAGACCGTGGCCCCGAGCACCCACACCGACGTGATGATCCGCACCTACGGGCCGGGACAGGTCCCGCCGCTCGTGGACGTCGCCGCAGACATCTGGGCAGACGCTCACCCCGAGCTGGTCGCCAACCCCGGCGCGGCCACGGCCGGGCTCTCCGTGCCCGCCCTACACCGCCAGATCACCGGCCACCTCAAGCGGGAGGGATTCGCCCTGGTGATGGCGTACGAGGGCGGCAGCGCCGTCGGATTCGCCTACGGCTTCCCCTGCACCGCCGACTACTGGTTCGGACCGGATCTCGTCGGCCAGGTCCCCGAAGGCGCCCGTACCGAACGCCTCATGGGATTGTGCGAGCTGGCGGTCCGACCGCCGTGGCAGTCCCGGGGAATCGGCACTCAGATGCACGCTGAGCTGCTGCGAGTAATCGCCCCCCAGTGGTCCTCCCTGCTCGCGCTGCCCTCGAACCGGCGCGGTCAGGACTTGTACGCGAGGCTGGGCTATGAGTACGCCGGCCCGTACGTCAACGAGCCAGGAGGGCCCGAGTTCGACCTGCTCCTCCTGCATGTCAGCAACGCTTCCTGACACCAGCGTCCTGCCCGGCGGACCCGCTCGGGCAGGAGGTTCACAGCTCCGTCCACGGGCGAGGCTTCCCGCCAGTCAGGGGAACCCACACGGTCTGGGCGGGCCCGTGTTGCTCGAGGTCTTCGAGTACAGCGGCTCCGAGGCGGACTTCGCCGGCGAGGGCCGCTACGAGCGGGTGGTGGGCAACCATGGCCTGCAGATCGCTCATGCGATTCTCCAGCCTGGTTCGGGCCGCACCGGTCAGCACGA
>NZ_JBEYXD010000095.1:0-29711 GCF_040644975.1 Streptomyces sp. NPDC046900
GGCCCCGGCGCGCGCCCCGGCCCCCCTGCGGGGGCGCCGCGGCACGGACGAGCACCGCAAGCTCGCGCAGGCGATCGCCAAGCGCGACCTCGAGGCCGCGACGTCGGTGATGTGGACCCACATCAACCGGACGGCCAGGCGGGTCAAGAGCCTCGGCTGATACGCGGTAGCCGACTCCGGGAGAGCCGGCTACCGCGGCTTCGTCACGCCGTCCTGACGGATGGCGCGCATGACCTCTTCCTCGATCATGTGCCAGAACTCGTAGTTGTGCTCCGCGAACTCGGGCAGCCTCTTCACCGCCAGGTCACGCGGGCGCGGGAGAGCGATCTTCACCTCCGCCCTCACCCGGCCGGGTCGTGCCGTCAGCACGATCACACGGTCCGACAGGAAGACGGCCTCGTCGATCTGGTGCGTGACGAAGACGATGGTCGTGCCGGTCTCCCGCCAGATCCTCATCAGCTCGGCCTGCATGACCTCGCGGGTCTGGGCATCGAGCGCCGCGAACGGCTCGTCCATCAGCATCACGCTGGGCGAACTCGCCAACGCCCGTGCGGGGTTCACGCGTTGGCGCATACCGCCGGAGAGCTGGTGCGGATAGTGGTTCTCGAAGCCGCTGAGGCCGACCAGATTGAGATACTCGCGGGCCCGTTCGAGATAGACGGACTGCCGCTACTGCTGGGGCGCAGCACACTGCTTCCACGAGCTCGGCACGACCGACGCCGAAGCGTGGGTTGCCGGTCGTCTCACCACGACCCTGCATGGCCAGGCCGAACGCGCCGCCGCCGAGGGGTTGACATCCGGCTGACCCGAACCTAGTTTGCGAGAGCAGGTCTGGTCTTACCAATTTACCCATAGTCCAGATGAATCGGCACGCCGGAGGATCGATTGATCACGATCGCCGAGTTCGAGGACCATCGCTGGCGCGGGGTCGTCCCGTCGGAGACCCTCGAGGTGTACGCGCCGTACCAGCGCGAGACGAAGGTGGTCGGCCGGGCCGCGCTGCTGGTCGGACCTGTTCGTCAGCGCGTTCCCCACCGGACCCGGTTCGCTGGCCGACGCGGTGCGTGTCAACCGGCGCTCGTGCGGGCCCTACGCCTGGAGGGCCATGCCGGTGCTGCACGACCTGTTCGACACCGTCCGCGACACCCTGCACGTCACAGGCCGTGGATGACGTTTCCGGCACCCGCAGGTGGCGCCGGGGCGAGGCTATGAATCGGAAGATCGCTCACACACGCTGGCAGACGCGTACCCGGGGCCGTAACGGTTCGCGATCACCGCATCCGGCCACGACCGAGGGCCGGTTGGGCGGCTGGTACGGCCCGTCCTCGAGCCGAAGCGCACCCGAGGTGGGCACCGGCGCCGCGGTGTGGTGTGGTGATCGATGCATGAGGCAACGATCTGCTTCCAAGGAGGTCCACGGCAGTGCGCACTGCTCTCCGGCCCGATTCCCTGATCAGGCTCGTACCATCGGTCTTCCTGCCCTCCCTGGTCTTCGAGATCGGCATCGGCGCCCTCACCCCCATGATCGCGCTGAGCAGTCGTGCGCTCGGCGCCTCCGTCGGCGCCGCCGGTCTTGTGCTGGCGCTCCTCGGTCTTGGGCAGATCCTCGGCGACGTTCCGGCGGGCATGCTGGCCGCGCGGCTCGGGGACCGCAGGGCGATGCTCATCGCGGCCGGCGTCGCGGCCGTGGCATTCCTCGGCTGTGCGCTGGCCCGGGAGCTGTGGCAACTGGCCCTGGCCGTGGGCGCGACCGGGGCGACCAACGCCGTGTTCGTCCTCGCCCGCCAGAGCTACCTGACCGAGGCCGTGCCGATCGAGCGGCGGGCGCTGGCGCTGTCCACGCTGGGCGGGATGTCGCGGATCGGCGCGTTCATCGGGCCGTTCGTCGGGGCCGTGGTGGTGCACGGCCACCCGGTGCGGAACGTGTACTGGCTGGCGCTCGGCTGCACGCTGGCCGCAGGGCTGATCGTCCTGCTGGCGCCGGAGGCGGCCGGCGCCGGCCCGGCTCGCGGGCGCACGTCCGCGCCCGTGTCCGTACGTTCGGTGCTGGTACGGCACCGGCGGGTGTTCCTGACGCTTGGCCTGGCCATCCTCCTCGTCGGGTCGGTGCGCGTCACCCGGCAGACGGTGCTGCCGCTGTGGGCCGAGCACCTCGGCCTGGACCCGTCCACGACGAGCGTCGTCTTCGGGATCGCCGGCTTCGTCGACATGGCGACCTTCTATCCGTCCGGAAAGGTCATGGACCGGGCGGGCCGACTGTGGATCGCCGTCCCCTCGATGCTCGTACTCGGTCTTTCGCAGGCCCTGCTGCCGCTCACCCACGGGCTGGTCTCGCTGACGGTGATCGCAGTCCTGATGGGCTTCGGCAACGGAATCGGCAGTGGCATCCTGATGACGCTCGGCGCGGACGTCGCGCCACCGGAGTCCCGCTCGCAGTTCTTGGGCGTCTGGCGGCTGTGCGCCGACTCGGGGGGCGCCGGCGGCCCGCTCGTCGTGTCCACCGCAGCCGGGCTCGGCAGCCTGGCCGCCGGCATCGTCGCGATGGGTGTCGCCGGGGTGCTGGCCGCGGTGGCGCTGCTGCGCTGGGTGCCGCGCTACTCGGCGTTCGCCACGACCGGTTCACGCACCCGCGGCACTGCGGTGGTGGCGAAGGGCGTGCCGGAGCCCCATGCGCCCGATTCATCCTCCCGCCAGCAGGGTTGACGCAGCGTGTGCGTGCCGATAACCCATGTCACCCATGATGAGCTGTAGTTATCGTCACGATGTGATCACATCAGCGGCCTCCAGGGCCGCCTCGGCGCACGCCCGGATCCCGTGGCGATAGGTCTGCTCTACCGATTCTGCTGCCTGTTCCCGAGCTGGCTGCGGCTGCTGGCCCGCTCCTCCGCGGCGAAAGACGCCGAGATCCTGGTGCTGCGCCATCAGCTCAGCGTCCTGGAACGCGGTAGGCCACAGCCCACCGTCACCCTCGGAGACCGGGCGGTGATCGCCGCCCCGGTCAGATTGCTGGGCGAGTGCCGGCGCATCAGCCTGAAATTCCTGGTCACCCCACGTACGGGTTTGCGCTGGCACGCCAGACTGGTGAAGCGGAAATGGACGTATCCGCACCGAGGGCCGGGGCGGCCACGCACGCCCGCTGCCCTGCGGGCTCTGGTCCTACGTCTGGCGAGGGAGAACTGGTTCACCGACTGCGCGACGAACGCGATCACGGGGGTGGCGGTCACACCGGGAGATCCGTCGCGGGAGTCGGTGCCGGCTGCGCTGCGTTCCGCAGTGCTGCGCGAGGACCCCTGCAGCCCGTTCGGCGGTCTGCCGGAGAGGGTGCGTGTGGATAGGGGGCAAGGACCTTGCGTTCGTCGTGCACATCAATCACACCAACCGGGGCGAGCTCGCCAAGCAGGTTCCCGCGCTGAGCTCGGCCGCGGCCGGCAGCGTCCGCCGGCTCGCCGAAGTCCGTAACGCCGACACCAAGGGCTGAACTGAGAGGAACCAGCGACCGACCCGCGCTGTCCGCCGAGCACCGCATGACCATCCGTGCCCTGCGATCCACGGCCCAGCGCATCCGGCACCTCCAGGCCGAGGCTCGCGAGTTGGAGAACGAGCTCCTCCGGCTCGTCCGTCAATAGGCCCCTGAACTCCTGGAGTTGCTCGGCATGGGGCCGATCAGCGCAGCTCGGATCCTGGTCAGCTGGTCGCACCCAGGCCGGTTCCGCTCCGAGCCGCCTTCGCGCCCTGCGCCGGCGTCGCGCCGATCCCGGCTTCGTCGGGTCTGACCGACAAGCGCCGGCTCAATCGGGGCGGCGGCCGCCAACTGAACCGGGCGATGCACACGATCACCCTGATCAGGACGCGGCTTGGTCCTGCCACGAAGACGTGCGTCGCCCGCCGCGTCGGCGAGGGCAAGAGTCCCCGCGACGCGCAGCGATGCCTCAAGCGCACCATCTGCCGCCAGATCTTCAAGATCCTCGAACGAAGGGACCAGCCGACCCCGGAAGCGCTTCTCAAGCGGCTTGACACGACAAAGCGGCCTCGGGGGAGGCTGCCGGGAGGGCGCCGGCTGTGGGGAGGGCGCCGGCTGTGGGGAGCCGGGCGCGGGTCCCGTCCCGGTTGGCAGTTGTCACGGCGGTGGGGGCGCACGCGGGTGCGCCCCCACCGTGGGTCAGGGGGTGGGTGTCGCTGCCGCCGTGAGGGACGGGATCACCTCGGAGGTCGTGCGGACGTGACACATGCGGGGGAAGACCTTCTCCATGAAGAAGTGTCGCTGCTCGGGGAAACCGTGGCAGCAGTCCGAGACGATCGTCACCTGGAAGTCCTTGTCGCGCGCGCTGTAGGCGGTGGACGCTATGCCCACATGGACCGAGCCGCCGACCAGCAGGATGTGGTCGATGTCCCGGCTGCGCAGGGACAGCTCGAGATGGGTGCCGTGCAGAGCGTTCCAGCGGTGCTTGGGGACGTCGTAGTCGCCGTCCTGGGGCGCGATCTCCTTGAGTACCTGGAGCCCGGGGCTGCCCGCCGCGTGCGGGGGCGTGGTGCGCAGCGGGTTGTCGGGGCCCCAGGGACGGAAGTGGCTGTCGGTGTCGGCGATGCTGCGGGCGAAGTCGGCGCCGTCGGCGCGGTGGTCGGCTCGGGCGTAGAAAACCGGCACGCCCGCCGCGCGGCAGGCCGCGATGAGGCGCTGGGTGGGGGCGATGGAGCCGGCGGCCTCGATGGGCTCCCGGTATGCCTCCAGCATGTCGAAGACGACGAGGCCAGTGTGGGCGGGATCGTAGGTGTCGCTGGCTTCCACGGGGTGTGCTCTCCTCAGGGTGCGGGTGTCGCCGAACGGCGAGCGGGTGCGGCAGGGGTTGGGCGGGAGCGCGGAAGAGGGGCAAAGGCCCGTCCGCACGCGTCACTCCTGGCGGCGGTTGGAGGCGAAGTCGTAACTTTCCGAGAATGCGGCGCGGTAGCTCCAGGAGACCTGGTGCGCGGGGCCCCTGCCCTCGAAGCGGGCGCGCAGCCAGTCCACGATGGTGGCGAACGTCTCCCGCGCCTCCCCCTCCCGGAAGCGGCCCGGCATGGTGTCGTTGAGCCAGCCGTGCGGCAGATCCGGGTAGAGGACGAACTCATAGCTGCGGCGGGCGTCTTCGAGCATGTCGCGCACCTTGCGGACATGGTCGACGGACATGGTGTGGTCCTTCTCGCCCCAGAGCCCGAGCACCGGGGAGCGCCCGGCGGCCACCAGCTTCGGATACGGGGTGCCGCGAAGCTCCCCCACCTCGTACTCCCGAGGCTGGGCGCCGCCGTACAGCATCACGACGGCCGTCAGCTCGTCCCCTTCGGCGTCGGCGAGGATGCCGTAACTGCCGCTGCGGCAGATCCCGATGACCGCGAGAGGCGAGTTGGGGCCGCACTCGTCCAGGCCCCTCGCGTACGCGATCTGCGGCGTCGAGATGGCGCAGCACGGCCGCGTCCGGGAGCTCGGGCAGCCGCTCCTCCTCGCCGGTCAGCGGCATGTCGGTGTAGAAGTCCGGTGCCACCACGAGGTGGCAGACGACGACGATCGGGGTGTCGCCGTCGGGCGAGGTGCGCGCAGGGCGGCTCACCTGTCCGGCCGTCACCGGGTCGAGGGGGGTCAACTCCTTGGAGTCGATACGGTCATTGGGACCTCGTTGCTCGGCTCGCGACAAGCGGCGGCACCCCGGGGGTCTCGACACACATGCCCACTCCTTGCTGTTGGCGCTACTGGCTGGTGTGCCGCCCATCCCTGACGGCGGCCGGCGAGTCCAGCGCCGAGAACCGGGCGGCGGTGGCCGCGGAACCGGTTTGGCGCGTGCCCCGCGGACCGTGGGCGGTGGACCGAGAGAGGGACCGACTTCGGGCGCGATGGTGCCATGGGTCTTCCCAAGGCTTTGCAGAGAGAATCAGTCACCTCGGACACGGGTATGAATATATGTACGGTTAGACCAATCAGCAATCGGTAGGAGGAAACGGAAGCATGCTCTCCGCGCGTGGCTCTTGGACCGTCTGCCAGGGCGCGCCGGTGGGCGTGGCGCGGCTCCGGTCGCCGGGGTCCAGGGCGAGGGTCGCGCGGCAACGGCTGGGTTGTCGGCGGCCACGTGGAGACACTGAAGGCGCTGCCCGTTGGGCACGGACCGCGCCGAGACCACGGTCGACAGCGTCGGCGGCTCACCTGTTGGCCGGGGTGGAACCGGCGGTGCCGGCGATGTCGTTATGCAACGAGGGATTTGTTGGAGTCTGGCGAGGTGGCTGTGGTTGGCGCGGTCGAGGGGGGTGGCCGTTCCGTCAGGCGGCGACAAGGATGAGGTTGCGAGCCGTGGCGCTGGTGGTGTGATCGAGGCGGGTCTTGGCCAGGCCGCGGTAGCGGGCGCGGCGTAGACCGGTGGTGTGGTGGCCCGACGGATGGTGCCCTCGACGCCGGCGCGCAGGGCGTAGTCGCGGTTGAAGTCTCCGGTCTACTGGCGGGCGCGGGCGTTGACAAAAGGTAAGACCATCCTGCCATACTCGGCGATCACGTGTTGCGCATCACATGACGGTACTGCCGCTCTGATGGTCGGAGTCGCGGTGAACGAAGGGAACGGGTTATGAGGACGAGAAGTGTCCGGCAGAGCGCCGCCGCTCTGGTCGCGCTGGGGCTTGCGGTGTCCGTCACCGCGTGCGACTCCAGTTCGCCCTCCGGCGGAAGTGGCTCGAAGTACGACGGCATGTCCGTTACTGACCTTGCGAAGGCCGCCGAGACCGAGGGGGTGGTGACCTGGTACACCACCTTCGCCTCCGACGACGTTGACCCGATGATTGCAGCGTTCAACAAGGAGTACCCCAAGATCAAGGTGAAGGCGCTGCGGCTGAGCGCCGACCAGATCCCGCCGAAGATCATCACCGAGCAGAAGGCGCGCCAGTACACCGCCGACGTGGTCGCCGGTGACTCGCCCCAGGTCGCTCAGCTCATACACGCCAAGGCGATGCAGCCCTACACCCCGCCGGACCAGACTTCGCTGCCGTCGGGCCTCTCCTTGCCGAAGGGCTACGAGGGCGTGGTGTACGTCAACACCACCGCGATCGCATGGAACCCGACGGTCGTTGCCCAGAAGCACATGCCCGTGCCGACCGGAGTGGAGTCCTTTGCCGACCCGCGTTGGAAGGGGCAGTTCTCGATCGATCCGTCCGCGGTCAACTGGTACGACTCGCTGATCAAGATGATGGGCCACGACAAGGCGCTCGCGCTGGTGAAGAAGCTCGGCGACAACAGCCCGGTCTTCGTGGAGAGTCACACCGAGGCGCTCACGAAGGTGGCCTCGGGTGAGCCGGCCGGTGCCGCGTCGATCTACGGCTACAAGGCTTCGTCCATGGTCAAGAAGACCCCCAAGCAGGTGGCCTACCTCAACCCCAACCCGTTGCCGGCGTCGCTCAACCTGATCGATGTCGTGGCCAACGCTCCGCACCCGGCCGCTGCCCGTCTCTTCACCGACTGGATGGTGTCGAAGGCCGGCCAGGCGGAGGTGGTGAATCAGACCAACCACGCGACAATTCGCACGGATGTGCAGAACGACGCGAAGGTCTGGGACACGGGCAAGTGGTCGCCCGCCTATGGTGACCCGATGCTGCCGCCTGACACGTACAACTCGGAGCTCAAGGAGTTCGACGAGGCGCTGAAGGCGCCGATGTGACCGACAACCCTGGGATTCCGCTAGTTCGCCCGATCCGTAGCAGGTAGGAAGTTCCCGTCATGGCCACGCTGCTCGAAAAAACGCCTCGCACCGAGGCCGCACCACCCGTCCATAATCGCCCGGGTTGGCGGAGTTTCCTCAGCGGTCGCTCCGTCACCCTCGTCGTCGCCTCGATCATCGTGGCCTACCTGGCGCTCGTGCCGGTATGCACGATGGTCTACGCGAGCCTGCAGAGCCAGTTCCTCGGCGTCGGCGCAAGCGCGTGGACCCTCCACAACTTCGCTAATACCTTCTCCGCACCGGGCTTCGGCTCGCTGGTTGCCAACTCGTTCGAGTACGCGTTCGCCACGGCGGCGGTGTGCATCGTCATCGGGTTCGGGCTGGCCTGGTTGGTGGTGCGCACCAACACCCCGTTCAAGGCCTTTGCGCGTGTTGCGGCTGTGGTCCCGATGATCATCCCGGGTGTCCTCAGCACCATCGCGTGGAGCCTCCTGCTCTCGCCTCACCAAGGCCCGGTCAACGAGCTGCTGCGCAGCATCGGACTGCCTGCCTTCAACGTCTACTCACTATCGGGCATGGTCTTCGTACAGTCGATGCACGTCGTGCCGGTCGCCTTCCTCATGGGCACCGCGGCCTTCTCGTCGATGGACTCCTCGTTGGAGGAGGCCGCGCTGGCCTCTGGGGTCTCGCCGGTCCGCACGTTCTTCAGTATCACCGTCCGCATGGTCCGCCCGGCAATCCTGTCGGCCGCGCTGCTGATGTTCATCCAGACGATCTCGACCTTCGAGGTGCCGCAGCTCATCGGCGTGCCCGGGCACTCCTACGTCTTCGTGAGCCAGATCTACGCCGCGCTTCAGAAGTTCCCCGCCGACTACGGCACTGTCGGCGTGATCGGCGTCTTCATCCTTGTGATCGCGGTGGTGGGACTTTACCTGTCGCGGAAGGTCAGTAAGGGCAACGGCGTTCAGACGATCACCGGCAAGGGCTTCCGTGCCCAGGTTCAGGATCTCGGCAAGTGGCGCTGGCTCGGCGTGGTGTGTTTCCTGCTCTTCTTCGTCGTCGCGGTGCTGCTGCCGATCGCGATGCTGCTGTGGTCGTCGCTGCTCCCGGGCTACGAGCCGCCGTCCGTGCAGGCACTCCAGGACTTCACACTCAGCAACTACTCGGGCATCTGGCATCGCCCGGTGCTGGTGTCGTCCCTGAAGAACAGCCTCATCGTCTCCGTCAGTACCGCCGTGATCGTGACGGCCCTGAGCGCCGTGGTCGCCTACATCACAGTGAAGACCAAGGTCGTCGGCCGTGGCATCCTCGACGGCCTGGCCACCGTGCCGATCGCGGTCCCGAGCATCGTGATGGGCGTCGGAATCCTGTACTTCTATCTGGCAGCGCCGCTCCCGTTTCACCTCTACGGCACGACCATGATCTTGGTGATCGCATTCGTGACGATCACCATGCCTTACGGCATGCGGTACATCGTCCCTGGTATGCAGGCCATCAAGGACGAGCTGGAGGAGGCCGCCACGAGCAGCGGAGCCAGCTGGCTGGAGAGCTTCCGGCGGATCTTCATACCGCTGGTCATGCCGTCGCTGCTCGCGGCGTTCCTCTACTCGATGATCGTGTCGTTCCGGGAAATCTCCGCGGCGGTCTTCCTCTACTCCTCGGGCACCGAGCTCGTATCGGTGGAGATCTACGACCTCTACCGCAACGGCACCTATCCGGTCGTTGCGGCGCTCGGAATCGTGATGGTCATCGTCCTGGTCATCCTCGTTGCCCTTGTCCGGCTCCTGTCCCGCGCCGTCGGCATCAAGCAGCGTTCCTGAGCCGCCAACTCCCAGACGCACGAAACGAAGCTGAAGGAACGAAAGAACCGATGATCAAGCTGACCGGACTGACCAAGCGCTACCCGGGCCGCACCGTCGTGGCCAACGCCGTCGACGGCCTTGACCTGGAGATCCCCGAGGGCAAGCTCGTCTCCCTGCTCGGACCCAGCGGCTGTGGCAAAACGACCACACTGCGGATGATCGCGGGGCTGGAGCGCAACGACGCCGGAACCATCGAGATAGACGGCACGGTGGTCTCCGATCCGGCCCGTCGCGTGTACCTCGGCGCCGATCGCCGTCCCATCGGCATCGTGTTCCAGTCCTACGCCATCTGGCCACACATGACCGTGGCTCAGAACGTCATGTTCCCGCTGCGGGTCGGCAAGTCGAAGGTCTCGCGCGAGGAGGCGAACAAGCGTGCGCTCGAGGCGCTCGACATGGTCGGCCTGGCTGACTTCGCGACTCGGCCGGCGCCTGACCTCTCCGGTGGCCAGCAGCAGCGCGTCGCCCTGGCGCGTGCCCTGGTCCGGCGGCCGAAGGTGCTCCTGCTCGACGAACCCCTGAGCAACCTCGACAAGGGCCTGCGCGACCGCATGCGCGACCAGATCCGTGAGGTCCAGCTGGACCTGGGCATCACCACGGTTTTCGTCACGCACGACCAGGACGAAGCGCTCGCGATCTCCGACGAGGTCATCGTCATGAACAGCGGCAACATCGTCGAGCGCGGCCTGCCGCAGGAGATATACACCTTCCCCCGCAACGAGTTCACCGCCCGATTCCTCGGCGTCAGCAACAGCATGGACGGTGTCGTCGAGGCCGTGACAGAAAAGGGTGTCGCCGTGCGCTTGGGCGACTCCGTGCTCACCTGCGCGACGGCGCCCGATGTCGCCAAGGGCGACGCGGTCAGAGTCTTCATCCGTCCCGAGTCCTTCCGGCTCTCCCGCAAGGAGGGTCCGTGGAAGGGCGAGGTCGAGTTCAGCATCTACAAAGGCGACTGCTGGGACTACCACGTACGCGTCGGCGGGAAGTCGCTTCGCGTGCGCGTCTACCAGCCGAAGGTCGGCCTCGCCCACGGTGACAAGGTCTTCCTTACGCCGGACCCCGAGACGGCCATCGTCGTTCCTCACAAGCCTGTCACCGGCGAGTCCAGCCCCGCCGCTGCCCTTCCGACTCCCGCCTAGAACACCTCCGGCGGGATCCAGCCCATCGAAGGCGTGAGACCACGCCGCGAACTGAAGGAGTTCTGCATTGACCGCGCCTCTGCTCCGTGCGCGCGGGCGTTCCGGCACCGCTGGACGGAGTTGACTACCCCGCTCCGCGCTTGCCGCCCTACCTCCTGCAGGAGCGCACCGACAACGCGGAGGACCTGATGCCGTTGGCGCGCTCTCATGTGCGCCGCCGCTACGGCCGCCCGGCCCTGGGTGACGTCGGCCCCGGGTGACGAACTGCTGATCGTCACCTTCCCTCACCGGAACGAGGCGGTCTTCGAGGCCATCAAGCGCGTGCTGCTCGAGATCGGTGTGGCGAAGGTCGATCGCATCGATGTCACCTGGGTGACCGAAGCGGATGCCCTGAATGGTCGAACCGAGCAAGTGGCCGGAGATGCATGCCCCCTTCGGCCACAGCGAGGCCTGCTCCTCGGTGACCTCCCAGCCGATGTCGTCGGCATCAGCTGCTTGGCCTCGCGCAGGAAGGTCTCGGCGAACGAGATTCAGCGCCCCGCCGACAGCAGTCCCGAGGACCTCGCGGCCGCCGCACTCCGGTCCCAGTGCTCAGCGCCGAAGCCAAAGTGGATCACACCGGCTTGAGCCTGCTCGGGCAGGTTGGTCCAGGAGTCGTTCGCTCGCGCGGAAGTATTGCGTCCGTGTCCCCAGGATCTATGAGCGCTATCGGACCGTGCTGAAACCGACCAGGGTCCCCGCCGGGGACTTCAGGGCGCCGTCGAACGCGGAGAAGGACGAAAGCCGTTGGTGGCGCAGTGGGGCGGAGTCTCGTTGAAGCGCAAAACCAGCATCGGCAGCCTCGACGATCACCCGACACAGGTGTGGAACAGCGCGCGCAACGAAGTGATCAAGCGCCTGCTCGCCGACACCCGCGAGATGTGCGGGTCGCACGACGGTGTCGAAGTGCGCCACATCCGACACCTCAAAGACCTGACCGTCCCGGGGCCCCAAGCCCGTCTGGGCTCAGATGATGGCCGCGTGCCGTCGGAAGACCCTGGTCGTCTGCCGCGTCTGCCACGAGGACATCCACTACGGCGCGAGTCGCTCACGGCAGAACTCATGGCCGGATGCGGTTACAAGCCTCAAGTCCGGTTCGGTGGGGGGCCGTCGAAAAAGGACCTGGTCACAGGCACCCCGCTGGCGGCCTACCCAGCGCATGTCCGGTTTGAAGCGGCGGGGACTGGAAACGGTCAGTCACCGCGCCAGTCCCCGAATATGTAGGGCCGTTTGTGAAGAGCGCATGGGGAGTTGGGGCCCGCTGGAGTGGGCCCGGGGTGTTGGTGTGGGACCGGCGGGAGGCCGGGGTGCGTGTCGTGCGACGACGCGCGGTCAGCCTAATATCCGCGGATTGGGTACCACATGACCGAGTATGCGTCAGTGGCCGGGCCGCTGGTCTACTGCCGAGCGTCGCCCGTGGTGAGCGGGCTACTCATAGGGTCCGCGGGCATCGCCCCTCGCGCTGCACGGCCCGGCCTTCCCGCTGGCCGTTCTGTGGGGCCGGTGCAGCAAGCGTCAGTCCATCACCGCCAAGCTCCAGCACCAGCCGGCCAGTTCACGGGCGACAGCCACGGCGGTAACGTTCGTGCTCTTCTTGCGGGCAAGGAAGCTCTCCCATCGTCGGTGCAGCCGCCGGTTGCCGCGGTCCGCGCGCAAACACGGGGGCCGGGGCCCGTTCCATGCGACGGCGCAGGGCCGCGCTGGGGTAGCGGTAGGGCTGGTAGTGATGCCAGGCGGCCACGATCAGCAGCCGTCGGACGTGCGTGTTGCCGGTCTTGGTGATCGGCCCCTGGGACCGGCTGGCGCCGGAGGAGTGGTCGCTGGGGACCAGGCCGAGATAGGCGCCGATGGTGGCCCCGGCGAACCGGTGCCAGTCGCCGATCTCCGCGGCCAGCCCAAAGGCGGAGAGCGTGTCGATGCCGCGCAGGCAGGACAGCCGGCGCACCACCGGCCACCACTGGGGCCGTGCGGCCGCGTCGGCGATGCGCCGGTCGAACCGGCCGCGCAGCGCCTCCAGCGCCAGGACCTGCTCCAGCGCCTGGTCGAAGGCGAACTGGGTGTCCGGGTCGGGGAACCGCTGGGCGGTGAGCCATCGGTGGTGCTGCCGTGTCCAGCCGGTCCCGCCGCAGTACACCCGGCCCTGGCGCAGCAGGAGCTTGGAGACGCGGTGGCGGGAGCGGGTCAGGTCCCGGCGGACGTCATCCCGGCTGCGGACAAGGTCCCGGGCGGCTTCCTGGACCTGATCGGGGACATGCACCGCGGGTAGTTCGTCCAGCCGCTGGGCGTCGCGCCGGTCGGTCTTGATCCGCTCTCTGGCGGGACGCTCCATCTTCGACGGCGCCGCCACCACGCAGCGGATCCCCGCCGCCTCCAGGGCACGGGCGAGCACGAACCCGTTCGCCCCGGCCTCGTAGGCGACCGCGGCCGGCTGCGGCAGGCCGGGCCACCCAGGCCACCACATCGTCCGCGTTCGCCACCAGGCGCTCGCTGAAGATCCCTCCGGCCTCGCAGTCCAGTGCCCACGCCGTGGTGGAGCGGGCATGGACATCCAGGCCGACCGAAGTACGCTCGGAAAACATCCGGTGCCTCCCGGTAATTGCGGCACTACCCGCCACCGTGCTCACCGGCAGGCAACCCGCGTCAACTTACGCGGGGGCATGGGTCCCCAGCCCAAAGCCGGTCACGGGTTCCGAACGCTTCATACGGTCTACTCAGATCAGGTCGGCGAGCCGGTTCAGCAGCGGGATGGCTGAGGTGAGGCGCCGGATCTCGCCGGAGGAGAAGCGCTCGTCGAGTACCTCCACCATCGTGCGGGCCGCGGCCTGGTCGTGGCTGGCGAGCGCGGCCCGGCCGGCTCGGGTCAGCGCGATCACCGTGCGGCGTCCGTCGGTGGAGTGGGCCTCGCGGGTGACCAGTCCGCACGTCTCCAGGTCGCGGACCACGGCCGCGATGGCCTGGGAGGTGACCTTCTCATGGCGCGCGATTTCGGTAGGGGAGAGCGCGCCCTCGTGCGAGAGCCGGAGGAGGACGAGCAACTCGGTGAACTTCACTGCTCCCTCGGCGTCGCCCTCGGACGAGACGCGGCGCAGCCGTCGGGCGACGCGTCCGATGGCAACGCGGAGCTCCTGGGAGACGTAGGTCAGATCGTCGGACATGGGCTGAGGGTATCCCGCTTCCATCCGTGTCGGGGTGTCGACGTACCGCGCGGTTGCGTCGCCAGATCGCTCATCCAGGTTACGTAACCACATTTACAAAGTTAATCGGGCCAATGGATTGACCATACGAATCTTCGCCACTAGCGTCCCGAGCTGTCGGCCCTCGACGGGGCCGCGTGACACCCGAGTTCAGGCAATCCTCACAGGGGGTTTCACATGTCGCTCCACCGTCGTAGTCGCCGTTGCCTGACGGCTGCGATCTCCTCGGTCCTCCTGCTCGCCGGGAGTCTCACCGCCTGCGGCGGCAACTCCTCGGCCTCGGGCTCCAGCCTCCCGACCGTCACGATCGGCAAGGCGGTCGACACCATCGGCTTCTCCACGATCGACGTCGCCGAGAAGATGGGCTATTTCAAGGACGCCGGCGTCAACGTCAAGACGGAGCAGCTGCAGGGCAGCAGCCAGACCACCGCCGCCTTGCAGGGAGGCAGCATCCAGTTCGCCACGCTCTCCTCGACCGCGCTGCTGCTGGC
This sequence comes from Streptomyces sp. NPDC046900, assembly GCF_040644975.1. Lineage (NCBI taxonomy): Bacteria > Bacillati > Actinomycetota > Actinomycetes > Kitasatosporales > Streptomycetaceae > Streptomyces > Streptomyces sp. NPDC046900. Next base: position 14,390 of record NZ_JBEYXD010000095.1, read on the forward strand.
CTCCAGCAAGGGAGTGAAGCTGCAGGCGATCGCCAGCCTTGACCACGGCGTCTCAGTCCAGATCGTGACGACCAAAGACTGGGACGGCAAGCGCGGCATTGCGCCGAACCAGCCGCTCAGTCAGCGGATGAAGGGGCTCGAAGGCGCCAAGGACGCCGCGATCTCCTCGACCGGCACGTCCGTGCTGAAGCTGATGATGAAGCAGAACGGTGCCGACCCGGGCAAGGTCGACTTCGTCACCGTCGGCTCCGACGCGGCAGGCTCGGCCGCCCTGGGCCACGGCACCCTGCAGGTCTTCGTCGGCTCGCCACCGTCGACGTACTACATGGTCGACCACGCGAACAGCGAGATCATCGCCAACGCGACGGAGGTCCCCGCGATGAAGACCATGGCCTACGACATCGCCATCACCAACCCGTCGTGGGCGCAGGCACACAAGTCCGAGGCCAAGGGCGTCGCGACGGCGCTCGCGCGGGCGGAGAACCTGATGGCGACGAACCCCGACAAGGTCATCGCCCTGGAGCAGAAGCACTTCCCGTCCTACAGCAAGGACGAGCTGATGAAGAGCCTCAAGAGCGTGCAGTGGACCACCAACGGCACCTTCACCCAGGCGATGTGGGACGACGCCGTCAAGGTCTCTCAGGAGATGGGTCAGCTCAGCGGCAGCGTCGACGCCAAGGAGAACGGCCTGTGGACCAACCAGTACCTCGACACCGCAGCGATGTCGGCCTCCGGGAGTAACTGATGTCGTTCAGCCAGCCCACCAGCGTCCCCAGCTCGGCCTCCGAGCCGCGCCGGGCGGCGAACCCGACGTCGATCCGCATCATCGATGTCGAGCAGCGGTTCACGCCGGCCAACCGACCGGCGTTCAACGCCCTGGAAGGTGTGAGCTTCGACATCGGCGCGACCGAGTTCTGCTCCATCGTCGGGCCGAGCGGCTGCGGCAAGAGCACCGTGCTCAACATGGTCGCCGGCTTGCTCCAGCCCACCTCGGGTCGGATCGAGGCACTCGGCAAGACGGTACAGGGCGTCAACACCGAGGTCGGGTACGTCACGCAGGATTCCAACCTGCTGCCCTGGCTGACGGCCGCCCAGAACATCGAGCTCCCGCTGAAGATCCGTGGCTTCGCCAAGGGAGAGCGAGAGCAGCTGGTCCAGGAGTGGATCCGCCTGGTCGGCCTGGACGGCTTCGAGACCTCGTACCCGCACCAGCTCTCCGGCGGCATGCAGAAGCGTTGTGCGATCGCGCGCACGCTGGTCTACGACCCCGAGGTGCTCCTTCTCGATGAGCCTTTCGGTGCCTTGGACGCGATCACGAAGACGGTCCTCCAGGGTGTGCTGCTCGACCTGTGGTCGAACAAGCGGCGCAGCGTCCTCTTTGTGACGCACGATCTCAACGAAGCGATCACGCTCTCCGACAAGGTCGTCGTGATGACGAAGCGTCCAGGCACGGTCAAGGCGATTGTCGACATCGACCTGCCCCGCCCGCGAGACGTCTACGAGATCGGTTCCGACCCGCGCTTCGCAGAGTTGCACCACGACCTGTGGTCGCTGTTCAAGAGCGAGATCTGAGAGGAGGCGCCATGAGTGTCATGCAGCGTTCCCAGACCAAGGCCCCCCCTGAGGCGGCCGACATGGAAGCCGGCGCTCGGGCTCGCGCGTTGCGCGTACCGGCTACGGCACAGATCACCCTCGGCCGCCTGGCGATCGTCGTCGTGCTCGTCGCTGCCTGGCAGCTGTGCTCGGGCCGGGTGGTCCCCGCGTATCTGATCAGCAGTCCGACCGCGGTGGCACACCGCCTCTACGACCTGTTCAAGAGCGGCGATGTGTGGCCCGACATCGGGATCACCACCGAGGAGCTCGTCCTCGGGTACGTCATCGGCATGGTCGGCGGCATCGTCGTCGGTGTCCTGCTCGGCAGCTCGCGGATCGCAGCCGCCCTGATCGAGCCGCTGCTGGCCGCTCTCAACAGCATCCCGAAGATCGCGCTGGCGCCGCTCTTCCTGCTGTGGTTCGGCATCGGCCTGGGCTCGAAGATCGCCATCGCGGCGATGACGGTCTTCTTCGTGATGTTCTACAACGTCTACATGGGCATGGGTACTATCCCAAGCGGCCTGGCCAACACCCTGCGGATCATGGGCGCCAGCCGTCAGGTGATGGTCCGCCAGTTGGTCTTGCCGCAGCTCACTGTCCCGATCCTGGCCGGCCTCAAGGCCGGCGTGTCCTTCGCGATGATCGGTGTCGTAGTCGGCGAATTCGTCGCGGCAAACAGCGGCCTGGGCTACTACGTCCGCAACTCGACCGATCTCTTCGACTCCCCGGGTGTGTACGCAGGCATCATCCTGTTGATGCTCCTGGTGCTGATCGGCATCGGTCTCGTCACGCTGCTGGAGCGCCGCCTGCTGCGCTGGCGTCGCTGACCCATGCCTGGTCGGCCGACCCCCTCCTCTCTCCCTCACCCGCGTGGCGCCAACTCCCGCCCGCATCTCACAACAGACAAGGGGTCTAGTTCGTCATGTCCTCAAAAAGCGATCCGACCGTCGGCGTGATCGGCCTCGGAGCCATGGGACGCCCCGCCGCCGAGCTGCTCGCGGCTGCCGGCTACGAGACGTACGCCTACGACACCGACACCGCCACCCTCGACAAGGCGGCCGCCAAGGGCGTCAAGCCGGTCGACGACCTGAGGCGACTCGGTGCCGCCAGCTCGGTCGTGCTGGTCTTCGTCCCGACCGACGACGACGTCATCGCAGTCTGCTCGGACGAGCACGGTATCCTCGCCCAGGCGGCTGCGGGCAGCACCATCCTGATCTGCAGCTCGGTGCGGCCCGACACCTGCGAGAAGGTGGCCGCACTCGCCGCCACGCACCGAGTCGATGTGCTGGACGCCGCCCTCACCGGCGGCGTACGTGCCGCCGAGGCCGGCACGATCAATCTCCTGGTCGGTGGCGAGGCCGCCGTCCTCGACAAGGTCCGCCCTACGCTCCAGCCCTGGTGCGGGACCGTCCACCTGCTGGGTGGTCTCGGCGCGGGTCAGGTCGGCAAGACCGTCAACAACCTCTGCCACTGGGGCCAGCTCTCCGTCATCGTCGAGGCGCTTCGCCTGGGCCGTGAGCTCGGCGTGGAGCCGGAGCTGCTCCGCGCGGCCCTGATGGACGCCCCGCCCGCGAGCCGGACCCTGAAGGAGATGCAGCTGATGCGTCTCACCTGGCACCACAAGGACCTCGCCAACGCCATGAAGATGGCCGGTTCGGTCAACGTCGACCTGCCGGTCGCGACGACCGTGCAGGAGGCCATGCAGCACATCACGGTCGCGGACATCGCCGACCTCTACACCCCCAAGGAGCAGTGAATGGGTCGCTTCCGCGTCTCCGTTGACACCGGCGGCACGTTCACCGACTTCGTCCTCCTCGACGAGGAGACCCGTGAGATCGAGATCGCGAAGATCCTGTCCTCGCCGCACGATCCCTCCGTCTCGGTCATCGAGGGCGTGGGCAACTTCCTCGTCGAGGGCGACAGCCGCGCGATCAGCTACTTCTGTCACGGCACGACGGTTGGCACGAACGCCCTCCTCGAGGAGAAGGGCGTCACGACCGGGCTGCTGGTCACCGACGGGTTCCGCGGCATCTACGAGATCATGGAGCAGGCCCGTCCGCACGGCCCGGCGCTCTTCGACCTGGAGTACGACAAGCCGGCGCTGTTGGCCCCAGAGAGCCGTACCGGCGAGGTCGTCGGCCGCTTCGACCACCAGGGCAGTGAACTGATCGCGCTCGACGAGGAGTCCGTGCGTGCAGCGGTCGACCGCCTCGCGGATGAGGACGTCGAGTCGATCGCGGTCTGCCTGCTCTTCTCCTACCTGCGTCCGGAACACGAGCGCCGGGTCCGGGAGATCATCGCCGAGAAGCTGCCGGAGGTCGCGGTCTCGCTGAGCAGCGACGTCCTGCCGCAGATCCGAGAGTACCCGCGGCTGAGCACGACCGTGATCAACGCCTACCTCCAGCCGATCGTGGCGCGCTACCTGGCCAACCTCCGTAGCCGGCTCACCGAACTCGGCGTCACGACGCCGCAGACGTACGTCATGCAGTCCAACGGCGGCACCTCGACCTTCGAGAAGGCGGGGGAGAAGGCAGCGGCGACGCTGCTCTCCGGTCCGGCCGGCGGCGTCACCGCCGGGGCGCGCCTGAGCCGTCTGACCGGTATCGACAAGGTCATCACCTTCGACATGGGGGGCACCTCGTGTGACGTCGCCCTGATCGAGGGCGCCCAGCCAGGTCTGAGCACCGGGGGCGTCATCTCCGGCCGCCACGTCGCCCTCCCCGCGCTCGACATCGACACCGTCAGCGCCGGCGGCGGCACCCTCGCCTCCGTGGACGCCCAAGGTGTCCTCAACGTGGGCCCGGACAGCGCCGGCTCCGTCCCGGGGCCCGCCTGCTACAGCCGAGGCGGCACCCGGCCCACGGTCACCGACGCCAACCTCGTCCTGGGCTACCTGGGCAGTTCCCGCCTGGGCGGCAACTTCGGGCTCGACATCGACAAGGCCCGTGAGGCCGTCCGTGCCGAAGTCGCCGACAAGCTCGGCCTCGATGTCGTCGAGGCGGCCAAGGGCATCGTCGACGTGGTCAACATCCAGATGGAAGAGGCCATCCGGGGCATCTCCACCGCTCGCGGGTACGACCTGCGCGACTTCGTCCTCATCGGCTTCGGTGGTGCCGGCCCGGTCCACGCCGCGGCGATGGCGCAGGATCTCCACATGGCCGGGGTACTGATCCCCGCCCACCCGGGTGTCCTTTCCGCGCTCGGCCTGCTCATGGCCGACGTCCAGCACGACCACGTGCGCTCGCACCTGTCGGACCTGTCCGCGCTCGACGTCGCCACGGTCACCTCGATCGTCGACGACCTCTCGGCGGCGGCCCGCGCCGAGCTGGAGGAAGAGGGGTTCACCGAGGCGACGATCCAGCTCGACCCCTCCCTGGACATGCGCTACAAGGGCCAGGGCTACGAGCTCCGCGTGCCGGTCACGAAGGTGATGCTCCAGGAGAGAGGCTTCGGTGCCGTCAGGAAGGCCTTCGACGTCGAGCATCAGGAGCGCTTCGGCCACTCGGCGCCCGACGAGCCGGTCGAGGTCGTCTCCTACCGGATGACCGGCCGGGGTGTCGTGCCTGAGGTTCGCCTCGTGGAGCACCAGGCCACCGGCCGCGCGGTAGAGGACGCCGTCGTCGGCAACCGTCCGGCGCGCTTCGCCGAGGGCATGGCGGACACCCCGATCTACGCCCGCGACCTGCTCGACGTGGGCCACGAGTTCGAGGGGCCGGCCATCGTCGACCAGAAGGACACCACGGTTGTCGTCCTGCCGGGTCAGAAGGCCCGCGTCGACGCGTATCTCAACATCTTCATCACTCCCGTCCAGCAGGAGGAGGCGCGATGACCGCCACCCAGTCCACGGCCGACAAGGCCCGCGCCACCATCGACCCGGTGACCTTCCAGATCCTGCGGGCCCGGCTCAACGGCCTGGTGCAGGAGATGCAGCTCTCGCTCTTCCGAACCGGCTTCTCGACCATCATCCGCGAGTCGCAGGACGCGTCCTGTGCGCTGCTCGACCCGGCCGGCCGCGTCGTCGCCCAGCACGTCGTGCTGCCGCTCCACATCGGCGCCTTCCCGGCGTGCGCGAAGGCGGTGCTCGACGAGTACGGCGACGACCTCAGGCCTGGGGACGCGTACCTGATCAACCACACCCACCTCGGTGGCAGCCCCCACGCGCCGGACTTCTTCATCATCTGCCCGATCTTCATCGACGGCACCCTGCTCGGCTTCGCCGCCAGCATGGCCCACAAGGGCGACATCGGCGGCCCGGTACCGGGCAGCTGCTCGGCGGCGGCGACCGAGATCTACAACGAGGGTCTGCACCTGCCGGCCGTCACCTACCAGCGCAACTACGAGACCATCCGTGATCTCGAGCGGATCATCGCCGCCAACAGCCGGACGCCCACGGTGGTGGTCGGCGACATGCGCGGCCAGCTGGGCTCGGTACGCCTGGGTGAGCGTCGTATGGCCGAGATCGCGGAGAAGCACGGCGTGGACGAGCTCCTCGCCTACTTCCGCGAGCTGCTCTCCGTCTCGGAGGAGCGGGTCCGGGCGGCCGTGCGCTCCTGGCCGGACGCGACCGCGTCGGCCGAGCGGTACGTCGACGACGACGGCATCAACCTCGACCACTCCTACAAGGTCCACGTCACGGTCACCAAGACCGGCGACAGGATCTCCTTCGACTTCACCGAGTCCGACGACCAGACCAGCGGCGCCGCCAACATCCGTCCGCCGCTGCTCCGTGCGGCCTGCGCGTACGCCGTGATCGCGCTGCTCGGTCCGCAGACCTGGGTCAACTCCGGCCTGCTCGACGCGATGGACATCGTCACCCGCAAGGGCAGCGTGGTCGACCCGCACTTCCCGGCCGCGGTCAACACCTACAACCCGACCGTGCACGCGGTGGTCGACGCGCTTTTCGAGGCGCTCAGCCACATCGTTCCCGGCCGCGGTCGTGCGGACGGCTGCGCGAGCCGCTCGTTCGTGATGAGCGGCGGACGCGAGCCGGGCACGAAGAAGTACGTTCAGTACGAGCTCTTCGGCGGTGGCACCGGTGCCCGCCCCGACCATGACGGTGTGTCGGGCTCCTCGGTCAACCACACCAACGGCAAGATCGCCCCGATCGAGATCGTTGAGTCGGAGTACCCGACCCGCGTGCTGCGCTGCGAGCTGATCCGGGACTCCGCCGGTGCCGGCCGCTTCCGCGGCGGCCTTGGCATCCGCCGTGAGTACGAGGTGCTGGAGCCGGCCCGCTTCTCGCTGCGCTCGACCCGCCACAAGATCGCGCCGCTCGGCGTCGATGGCGGCGGTGAGGGCACGGTCGGCAAGCTCACGATCAACCCCGGCACCCCCGAGGAACGCGTCCTGCCCTCGCGCTACGCCGAGCTCCCGCTCAAGGTCGGCGACACGTTCCTGCTGGAGACGCCGGGCGGTGGCGGTTACGGCCTGCCGACCGAGCGCGACCCGCAGCGGGTCCTCGCCGATGTCCGCAACGGCTACGTCTCCACCGCGGCAGCCCAAGCGACGTACGGCGTCGTGCTGACGCGGAGTCAGGAGGGCCTGGTCGTCGACACAGCCGCCACCGAAGCGGCCCGCGCCGCACTGACCCCCATTGTTACGAAGGAGGCCTGAGATGGGTCTGGAAGGAAAGGTCGCCGTGGTCACCGGCGCCGGTCGGAACGTCGGTGCCGCGATCGCGGCCCGGATGGTCCACGACGGCGCGAAGGTCGCCGTCGTCGACCTCGACGAGGGGCGCGCGCAGGCCACGGTGAAGGCGATCAACGCCGAGACGCCCGGGGCAGCGGAGGGGTTCCTGTGCAACGTCGCTGACAAGGACTCGGTCGCCAAGACGATGGAGGCGATCGCGAGCCACTTCGGCGGCATCGACATCCTCGTCAACAACGTCGCGATCACCGACCGCGGCGCGACCGTCCTCGACCTCGACGAGGACGAGTGGGCGAAGGTGCTCCAGGTGACCCTGACCAGCGTCTTCCTGTGCACCAAGTACGCCGGCCAGAAGATGGTGGCCGGTGGCCGCGGCGGCGCGGTCGTCAACATCGGCTCCACCTCGGGCTACCGCGCCCGCCCCAACGCACTGGCCTACCCGGCGGCGAAGGCGGCCGTGATCAACATGACGCGATCGATGGCGGCGCAGTTGGCCCCGCACGGCATCCGGGTCAACTCGGTGACGCCGAACAAGGTCGGCTCGCCGGTCGGCCGCGACGAGGAACCAGAGAACCGTCCGCGCAAGAACATGTTGGGCCGCGGCTGTCAGCCCGAGGACATCGCCGGTGCGGTGGCCTACATGGTCTCTGACGACGCCGGGTTCGTGACCTCGACGGATCTGGTGGTCGACGGTGGCGTCCTCTATGGAGTGATGGACTGATGGGTCGCATCTTCGTACGAGGCCTCGACTCGGCCACGTACGGACTGGACCGGGTACGGCGGGCGCAGCTTGCCGCACCCCGGGTCCGGGGCACCGACGTCGTGATGGCGACCGGCAAGGGTGCCGGCTACTCCAGCGATGAGGGCGACCAGGCCGAGGTCGAATGGCGATTGGCGCCGGGGGACGACCCGTTCCTCACCCAGACGCTCCAGGTGCACCTGGTGAAACTGCCACCGGGCGGACAGAACCAGGGCCACGGCCACCAGAACGAGGCCGCCTTCTACATCACCCAGGGTCGCGGCTATGAGGTCCACGACGGACTGCGCTACGACTGGCAGGCCGGCGACCTGGTCTCGGTACACACCGACTCCGTTCACCAACACTTCAACCCATACGACGAGCCCGCCGAGATGATCGTCTTCAAGGCGAAGTGCACCTGGATGTTCATGGGCCTCCTCCAGCAGGGGCGCGGCGGTCCGATCGAGCGGCCCGAGGAGTTCGGCGAGCGCTTCCCGTGGAGCTCGATCTGGACGCCGGGCGTGGAGGAGCGAAGCAAGGTCTTCCGCTCCTCGCAGATCCCTGAGGAGCTGACTCCGCTCGGCCGGGTACGGATGCTGAACTCGCCAGAGCAGACCGACCACCGGATGTTCAGCACCGACGTCTTTTCGCTGACCGTCCCGGCCGCGGGCCACTCCGGCAAGCACTGGAAGATGGCCGACGAAGTGCTCTACGTGCTCGACGGCTCTGGCTACTCGCTGCACTGGGAGGTCGAAGCCGAGATCGCGGAGAAGTACTACGCCCGGGTCGCGACGACACCGACGCGTCACGCCTTCGGCCCCGGCGACACGGTGTACGTGCCACAGAACACGATCGCGCAGCATTTTGCGGCAGACGGTACGCCGCTGCGACTGCTGTCTGCCCAGAACAGGGTGTTCAAGCACCTGGGCTACGACAACACCCACATCCTCGAGCCTGCCTCGGAGTACGCCGCCTCGTGATGTGAGAATCTGCTTCTCGGAGTACCACTCCAGTGCAGGGAACTCGAGCGACTCTGCCATCGCCTTGCCGGCGAGGTAGGCCTTCGACAGCGGCGGACGCTGATACGGCGGGCGTGCTTCGCTGCCGACCAGGACGACGGGGTCGGTGTCGCCGAGCTCGCGCAGTGACGTGGCCAGCTGTACGCGGCCTGGCTGGCGCCGATGATGAGTGCCTTGACGGGCGGACGTCATGATGCCTCCATGCGGTCTATGGCCATGTGGGGGCTTGGTGGGCGCGAGCAAGTCGTAGGGCTGGGCAGCAACTTGCGCACTGCGCCTAGATTGGTCATACATTTAGCCCTATACTCGTCTTGTTCGCGCGTGCCGCTTGAAAGCGAGAGACCATGGCCAAGAAGGACCGCACGTTCGTGCGGGGGATGACCTCCGAGACGTACACGCTCAACCAGTTCCGCCGCGCGCAGCTTGCGGCCCCTCGGGTCCGTGACGACTCGGTCGTCGTCGACACCGGCGACAACGCTGCCCACTCGGGTGACTCTGCGAAGACGCGGACCTGGTGGCGCGTCGGCCCGGGTGACGAGCCGTTCCTCACCCAGACCATCCAGATCCACTTCAACGAGTTTCCGGCGGACAGTGCCAACAACGGCCACGGCCACCAGAATGAGGCCGCCTTCTACATCCTGGAGGGCAAGGGCTACGAGATCCACGACGACAAGCGCTATGACTGGGAGAAGGGCGACCTCTGCTTCGTCCACACTGACTCGGTCCACAGGCACTACAACCCGTACGACCAGCGCGCTCGCGCGCTGGTCATGAAGGCCAAGAGCACGTGGATGTTCATGGGCCTGATCCAGCAGGGTCGCAGCGGCCCGATCGACCGCCCCGACGAGTTCGGTGAGCGCGAGGACTGGTCGCCGGTCTGGACACCGGGCGTCGAGGAGATGTCGAAGGTCGTCAAGCCGACCGACGGCAAGTGGGAGTACACCCCCATGGGCTACATGCGCGACATGAACAGCCCCACGACTCCCAACCACCGGCAGTTCTCGATCGACGTCTTCGAGGTCACCACGCCGGCCGGTGGTCGCACCGGCAAGTACTGGAAGATGGCCGACGAGATCCTCTACGTGCTCGAGGGCGACGGCTACTCGCTGCAGTGGGAGGTCGAGGCGGAGATCGCGGAGAAGTACTACGCCCGGATCGCCAAGGAGCCGACCCGCCACGAGTTCCGCCAGGGTGACACCATCTACGTGCCGCAGAACACCGTCGCTCAGCACTTCGCCGCTGATGGCACCCCGCTTCACTTGCTGTCGGTGAGGAACCGGATCTTCCGCCACCTCGGCTACGACAACGTTCACTTCTTCGAGGACGCTCCGGAGTACACCGAGCACCAGGGCAAGTGACGCCAGACGAGTGAGACCGGCCCGCACCCTCCGGGGTGCGGGCCGGTTCGTCGTGGGTGACCGTCCGCGGCTGTCTGTCGGAGGCGCTGGGCCGCCGACACGGATCAAGAGGAGCCGCGGACGGAGATGTAGAGCGCGGCCAGTGCCTCGGGGAGCTGTCGCGTGTCGGCGATGACGTGGTAAGCGCCTGGCTCGTAGGCGGCGCCGAGATAGTCCGCCCCGTCGGGGTCGACGGTGAGAAGGTACGGGTGCACGCCGACGTCGCGGGCCTCGGCGAGCGCTCGCGCGGTGTCGCCGACGGCATACCCGAGCATCGCCTCCTCGCCGTACTGCTGGCCATAGTCGATGTCGAAGGGCCGCCCGTCGGAGATGACGAGCATGATTTTGGTCGCCGCCTCGACCTTGCGCAGGCGTTGGGTCAGATGCCGGATCGCCGGCGCCATTCGGGTGGTGTGGTCGGGCCGGAGACCGCCGAGCCGGTGCCAGACCGCCGATGTGGCGCGCTCCTCGACGTCCTTGACCACCGAAAGGCGTACGTCGTCGCGGCCGCTGCCACTGAAGCCGTAGATGCCGTACTCGTCGCCGACCCGCTCAAGGGCCTGGGCAACCAGGCTGACGGAGTCGCGTTGCAGGTCCAGGATACTACGCACTGTGCCGGGCGTTTCAGGGTCGGGTGGCAGCGCGATCGCCGTTGACCCGCTGAGGTCGAGGGCGAAGACCACCGCGACGTCACGACGGCGCTGGCGCAGGTCGGTGAAGACGCGGTCGGAGGGTTCGACGCCCGTGCGAAGGTCTATCGCGGCGTCGATGCAGGCGTCGAGGTCGAGGTCGTCCCCGGAGGGGGAACGGCGGGTGATCGTCCGCCCACCGGGACGGACCCGCTCCAGCGCCCGCACCAGCGGACCGACCAGGTGCCCGTAGCGCGCGAGTGCACGGTAGTGGCTGTGGTCGGCATGCTGGATGGGTGCGCCCATGACACGTACCCGGGTAAAGTCCGGACGGTAGGTCGCGGTGTAGCTGTCCCACTCGGGGTAGACGAACTCGTTCGCGTTGCGCGACTGCAGCCGGGTCTCCAGGTCGGCCCACGGCTCATCACCGGTCAGTGGCACCAGGGGCCGGATGTCGGGGGTGGCGCTGGGGTCCACCGAGCCGGCGGCGCGCTCTGGTGCCCGACTCGGCACCTCGTCGGCGCTGTCCTGATCGTCGTTGCCGTCGCCGTGCGCCGGAGCGGTCGAGGCCTGCGCGACCTGAGGCAGGAAGGCCTCCAGGGAAGCGTCCGATGCAGGAGCGCCGACATAGCGCGGGCCGGGCCAGTCGCGGTATGCCACCGGGTGGTACCACCCCGCGAACCCCTCGACGCCCGTCATCCGCTCGGAGAGCGTCGCGGTGTCGAAGTCGGATTCGTCGAGTGTCGTGTCGAGCTCGGCGAACCGTGCCTCGTGCGTTGAACGGTGGGCCCCCTCGGTCGGCAGGCCTACCAGGACGTCGCAGATCCGCAGCGCCGCCTCGACGCTGGACTCCACACGGGCACGTGGGTCGCGCAGCCGCTGCGCGACCGCGATGATCCGCGCGATCGGCTCGTGCATCGAGGTCGCTGCCCGGACCAGCGAACCGCCGAGGCTGAAGCGCACCAGTGCCTCGATCGCGGCGGCCCGAGGGAAGAGGACGGCTGGCTGCGGGCGCTCGTGGAGGGCGCCGTGGCGGACGCCCTTCGCGGGCATTGCCAGCCCTGGCAGGAGTCGGTCGGTCGCAGCGTCGATGCGGAGGTCCTCGCAGGTGGCGAAGATGTGGACGCCGAGCACCGAACCGCCGAAGAGGCCCACCAAGCGCTGCAATGACGGGACGTGTCCGTCTCCGGCCTCCCGCGGTCGCCGGCGGGGGAAGAGGGGCTCGTCACGATCGAGGTCGAGTTCGAACGTGCCCATCGTCCGGTGCATCGCGCGGTGGGTCATCGCCACCTGGTACCACTCGTCGGCGGTGAACTCGGCGTGGTCGTCCAACGGTGCCTGGCGCGGCAGCCAGACGGTCGTCTCGGTGTCGGCGTGCTCCCACGGGCTCGACCCATCGTCGTACGGCACGAGGGAGCAGACCTCGCCGCAGAGCGCACGGTAGTAGAGCGCCAGCGAGTGGCGCGTCCGGTCCTCGGCGGCGGCGACCTCCAAGGCCGCGGCTTCACGAAGGCTGGTCATGCTCAGTCCAGGAAGATGGCGCCGACGACCTGGGTCACGGCCTCTTGGACGTCCGGGTCGTCGCTCAACGCCTGCACCAGGCCTACATCGCACGCACGCCGCGGCGCGATGCCGCGCGCGATCAGCCTGCCGACGTGCACCAGCAGACGGGTGCTCGGTCCCTCGATCACCCCGGCCTCGTCGAGACGCCGCAGCTGCTTGCCTAGGAAGGCCAGGTCGCGTGTGGTGGCCTCGTCGACGCCCGCCTCGTGGGCGATGATCCGGGCCTCGAGGTCGCACTCGGGATAGGTGAACTCGATCGCCATGAAGCGCTGCCGGGTGCTCGGCTTGAGGTCCTTGGCGGTGGCCTGGTAGCCCGGGTTGTAGGAGACCACCAGGAGGAAGTTGTCATGGGCCTCGATCGTCTCGCCGCGCCGCTCGATCGGCAGCGTACGCCGGTGGTCGGTAAGGGAGTGGAGGATGACCGTGGTGTCCTTGCGGGCTTCGACCACCTCGTCGAGATAGCAGATCGCCCCGCTGCGCGCGGCCTGGGTCAGCGGCCCGTCAAGCCACGTCGTCCCCTCGCTGGAGAGCAGGTAGCGGCCGACCAGGTCGGCCGAGGTGATGTCGTCGTGGCAGGTGACGGTCACCAGTGGCTGCGCAGGTGCGTCGGCCCGCCCGCCGAAGATGCGCCAGGCCATGTGCTCGACGAAGCGGGTCTTGCCGCATCCGGTAGGCCCCTTGAGCAGCACGGGGATGCGCTGCTCGTACGCCGCGGTGAAGAGTGCGACCTCATCGTGGACCGGAAGATAGAACGGCTCCTCGAGCCGGCTCGGTGGGGTGGTCCTGGTGGTCGTCTCGATCATGAGATCCTCTCGGTCGCGGTGGAGTTGTGGACTGGACTTACTCGTGGCGCTCGAACATGCCGACGTCGTAGGCGGAGCGGTCGGGCGAGACCACGATGGTGGGCGCCGAGTGCTTACTACTTGCCTCGACGGAGAAGCGGATGATGCCGACCTGGTGGCCGGCGAACGAGGCCAGCTCGTCGGCGGGCCGACGGAGAGGCGAGTCGTCACACATCGGCACTCCTTGAGACGGATGATGGTCTATCCATTATCCTGCTAGCAACATAACATCGCCGAAGGTGCGCGGCGAGCCATTCCGCCCGCGGGCCCGCAGGGTCGGGGCCGGCCGGGCCGGATGCGTGCGGGGTGATCGACGTGACGGAGTTGCCGTGGTGACTGGGCGGCCGGGCCATGGCGATCAACGCCGACCAGGCCGCGCTCGAGCACGCCTCCGGCGCGGAGCGAGGCGCCGCCGTCCTTGATCGTCGCAGCTGAAGACGAGATCGGACCGGATGCCTCTGCATCCGGCCCGATTCGTCAGGGAAGCTTGGCCTCAGGACTCCTGGGTGACGCGTCGGGCCGTTCGGTCCAGGTGAGCAGACATCACGGTACGGGCGGCATCGAGGTCATGTTGCTTGATCGCCTCGAACGAGCGCACGGTGCTCGTCGAGGCCCTGGCGCCCCTGCCCTTGCCGAAATCCTCGTCCGGGCAGCTCATGCGACATGTTCGTACTCGTGGAGAATGCCGCCAAGGCGATCGCGTCTTCGTACCTCGAGGCAGGCGATCTGGGCCGGATCGGCGATCGGCGAGGGCAACGGGTTCAGTGGGCGGGCGTTCGCGATGCCCTGGTGGGGCCGGTGGAAATTGTAGAACCGCTCGAACTCCCGCAGGGCGTAGAGCAGATGCCGCTGATTGCAGATCAAGGTCCGGTCCAGTAGCTCGTGGCGGCAGGTCTGCACCCAGCGTTCCATGACCGAGTTCATCCTCCCCCGCATCGGCGAGGATCGCGTCGAACAGCGCGGGGAACTTCCCGTCCCGGTCCCGGATCAGGCACCGCGCCCGGAAGCCGGCGTCCTCCAGGTCCATGGCGAGATTCTTCATGGCCTGCGCCACCCACGAGGCCGTCGGATGCGCGGTCGCGCCCAGGACCCGGATTCGTCGACTGGCGTGCTCGATCACGGTGAACACGTACAGTCGTGCCCCAGTCAGGGTGACCGTCCCGAAGAAGTCGCACGCCAGCAGGGCCTCGGCCTGCGAGTGCAAGAAGTCCGCCCACGTACTTGAGCTCCGTTGGGGTGACGGGTCGATCCCGGCCTCCCGCAGGATCTCCCATAGGGTGGAGGCGGCCACCCTCACGCCGAGAATCACCAGTTCGCCTTGCACCCTCCGGTAGCCCCACGTGGGATTTTCCCGTGCCAGGCGCTGCGCCAGGGCCCGGACGGAGTGTAGGGCCCGCGGTCTATCCGGGCGCTTCGGTCGGGAAACGGCCGCGTGGCGGCGCGCGACCAGGCTGCGGTGCCAGCGCAACAGCGTGTCTGGGCGCACCAGCAGCCGCGGTCTGCGCAGCATGTCCCGGGGAAGCTGGTGCAGCAGCGCCGTCAGAAACGCCCGGTCGCTCGGGCTGAACCGCGCCTTTTCTTGCCGAGTTGGCGCTCCAGCACCGTGATCTGATGGCGCAGGGCGAGGATCTCTACCTCCTTCTCCCGGTCGCTCATTGGCAGCAGGCCAGCAGCGCTATGGGCGGCACATTTTGTGCTGAGCAAGGCTGGCCCTGCTCCCGCTCCTCGTTCGCCAGGAGTACGTGGCTTGGATCCAGAACGGCCAGCCGTGACGCCGCCCCTACGATGACCGTGTGACAGCCGAACGGGAAGTCGCAGCTGAGCAGGGCGCGGCTGACGCCTCGTCGTACCGCCTTCGCGACGACGAGGACCTCCTCCATCGTGATCTCCAGCG
>NZ_JBEYXD010000096.1:0-29675 GCF_040644975.1 Streptomyces sp. NPDC046900
AACGAGGACCCCAAGCCCTTCGTCTGGACAAAGGACGCCGACGAGATCCTGCAGCGTCTCGCCGCATATCTTGATCGAATTCCCGGCGCGGGACAGTAGATGGCCTACTCGACACCGTTGCGGCCGATGCAGGTCTCCTCGATCGCGAGGCGTGGCCCGGGGAAGGGCGTGTCCTTCGCCGGCGCGGTCCACGTGTACTCCCACACGGAGCCGTGCAGTCGGCGGAACGGCGAGACACCCTCCGTCACCGCGTACAGCACCACGCCAAGCGACCGGAGAGCGGAGGCAGGACCCGGCCGCTTCCCCCACACCCGCTCCGGGGCGATGAGAGCGGCCACAGTGACAGCAGAACCTTCTGCTCCACTCGGATCAACCCTCCTGGAAGCCCCGCAGGATCCAGTCGAACTGCTTACTGGTGGTGGCCCAGTCGTCAGCAGGCGAGGCCGCGTAGATGGCGTACTCGGTGCCGTCACTCTCCATGTACCCGACGTCGATCGCACGATAGGGCCCCGGGAAGTAGTGCGGCGGGTCCTTGGCCAGCGCGTTCCACGTGTACTCCCAGCGGACGCCCGGCAGGTCGCGGAAAAGCTCCTCCTTGAGGCTCAGCTGCTGGTAGTCCTGCAGCCGCCGTGAGACCCGCTGCTCCAGGTAGCTCATGTGCTCGTACGAGGTGCGGAAGTCCGGCGCGGTGTCGACGGCGACCCGCACGAGGTGCTTGCCCTTGTCGGGCGAGTAGTCGACCTGCCGGAGGCCGTCCTGGTCGATGGAGACGGACCGCTTCCACCCCTTGGGCAGGGAGATGCTGAAGCCCACCGGGTCGTTGCGCCGCTTCCAATCGGCGGGGACCGCCCCCTGACCGCCCTCGTCGCTCGACGTGGCACTGGCACTGGCACTGGCACTCGGAGCCGACGATCCAGAGGCGGAGTCGCCGGGGCTGCCCGTGGCGACGGACCCGCCGCTGCCGACGTGCCGGTTGCCGAGGCGGTTCGCGGCCACCGCACCGCCCACGCCGACGACCGCGGCCACCGTGAGGACGAGCGCGATCGTACGACCGCGGCGGCGTCTGCGGGGCGCGGGCGGCGGAGCGGACTGAGGCAGGGTGCCGCCGCTCGTGCGCGGATCGCCTGACTCCGGCCGGCGCGGCACGTTCGCGGTCGTGTGCTCCTCGGCACGCAGGTTCACGTGCATCGTCGACACGTACTCCTGTGCCGCCTTCGGCCGCCTGCCCTCCACGGCCTCGGCCAGCATCTGCTCCAGCCGTGCCGCGTCGGGCCGCTGCGCCGGGTCCTTGCACAACAGGGCCGCGATCACCGGCTCCAGGGCGCCCGCGAACTGCGGCGGCGCGGGGTGCTCGTCGACGACGGCCTGCATGGTCGTCAGGGGCGAGGTCCGCCGGAACGGCGACCTTCCCTCCACCGCCGTGTACAGCGTGGCGCCGAGCGCCCACAGGTCGGAGGCGGGGCCCGGGTCGTGGCCGCGGACCCGCTCGGGAGCGAGGTAGTCGACGGACCCGACGATCTCCCCCGTACGCGTGATGGTCGAGTCGCCCTCGACCTGCGCGATGCCGAAGTCGGTGAGCAGCACACGTCCGTCGGTGGCGAGCAGCACGTTGCCCGGCTTCACGTCGCGGTGCAGCACGCCCGCGGAGTGCGCGGCCTGCAGCGCGCGCAGCACCCACTGACCGATGCGTGCGGCCTCGGCGGCGTCGATACGGCCGCGTTCCTTCACGGCGTCGGCCAGTGAGCCGCCCTCGACCAGTTCCATGACGATCCACGGCCGGTTGTCGTGTTCGAGGACGTCGTGGATGGTGACGACGGCGGAGTGGTTGATGCGCGCGGCGGCGCGTGCCTCGGCGTGGGTCCGGGCGAGAAGAACCGCTCGGTCACTATCTGTGACGTACAGAGCTGCCGTCAGTTCTTTGATGGCTACCGCGCGGTGCAACACCTCGTCGTGGGCGCGCCATACCCGGCCCATGCCGCCGCTGCCGATGGAATCGACGAGCCGGTAGCGGCCCGCGAGGAGCAGGCCCTGCATCTGATTCACGTTTCCCCGCAATGCTCTTGACGAAGTCACATTAGAGAGCGGCCTTCGCGCAGGGAACGGGCGGGGGCGGAACGGAGACCGCACTGTGACGGTTCTCGCTTCCACTTACGGGACGGAACCACCGCACACTCAACGCAATCGGACGCCGTCGCCCGGGTGTTGGGCGGGTCCGGCGAGGCGGAGACGGAGTCGCCGCGGGGGCCGGATGGTGACGCGGAGTGGTCAGCCTGTGGCCTGGTACGTCTGCTCCGCCTGCTCGTACAGCCGCGTCACCTCGTCGCGTTCGGCCTCCGGGCCACGCACCTGCACCACGTGGTAGCGGCCGCCCACGAGGAGGGCGAGGTTCCGCACGAACAGCTCCCGCCCGTCCCCGTCCGTCCAGGTGAACTGGCCCTCGGCCATCGTCCGTCCGCCGACGTCGATGCGCCGCATCCCGCTGGAGGTGGCCCAGGTCGAGTCGCGGAACGGCTGCAGTTCGGGCTCCGACTCCCGTTGGTACGTCAGCGGATCGCTGCCGAACCTGCCGGTGCTGTCGCGTCCGGGCACGACGATGAGCTCGAAATCGCCCTGAGAGTAGACGACCTGCCCGCTGCCGTTCCTCGGCGTACGGTCCCAGCCGTTCGCCACCGCGACGCGGAAGCCCTCCGGGTCGCTGCGGAGGGTGAAGCCCTGCGCGACCTGGGTCTCGCTGGTCTGCGTCTGCGCGGAACCGGCCGACGGCGAGGGGCTCTTGGACACCTGGCCGCCGGGCTGCCGCGTACCGCCCCGGCCGGACTGCTGCGGTGCGGGGCCGACCTCGCCGACGGCACCGGTGCGGTCCCCCGACGTACCGGCACCCCTGCCGTTGCCG
Source organism: Streptomyces sp. NPDC046900 (assembly GCF_040644975.1). Lineage (NCBI taxonomy): Bacteria > Bacillati > Actinomycetota > Actinomycetes > Kitasatosporales > Streptomycetaceae > Streptomyces > Streptomyces sp. NPDC046900. The sequence goes on from NZ_JBEYXD010000096.1 coordinate 2,894, forward strand.
GAATCGGCCTTCGGCATGAACGCCATGGCGTACGCGATCGCTGCGGCCAGCGCGAGCAGGATGAGCAGAAGAAGGGTGCGGCCGAGTCTGCGCGGCCCCGGTGGGCGGCCGTCCTTGGCGTGCTTGTGACGAGCCGGTGCGGTCGCGGGCAGCCCGGCACGGCGCTTGCGGACCAGTTCCCCCCGACGCCGGACCACCGGCAGCCGCCCGGGGTCGACAGGAGGCGCCGCGATGACGTGCGCGCCCGCGTCGGGCTCGGGGGCGGACCGGACGAGGGAACGCAGCCAGCCACGCAGTTCCTCGAAGTCGATCCGCTCGGTCGGGTCCTGACGCAGCAGCGACTCCACGACCGGACGCAGCGGCCCGCACTCCTCGGCGAAGGCGGGCGGCTCGGCACAGACGAGCTGGACCAGCTCGGCGGTGTTCTCCTCGGGGTACGGCGCGTGCCCCTGCACAGCCCGGAAGAGCAACGCGCCGAGCGCCCAGAGGTCGGTCGCGGGGCCGATCGGCGCGGCCAGCTGCCAGTTCTCGTGCACCGGCCCGGCCTGCTCGGGCGCCCACCGCTCGGTGACCGGCCCGACGACGGCCATACGGGCCTGCCTGGCCCGCTCGGCGACCAGGGCGGTGGCGGGGCCGCGCTGGATCCAGGGGGCCGGAGCGGTGCCCGCACCCGAACCCGGGGCGCCTTCTGCCCCGCCGGGCATGGCGCCGTGGTGCGAGGTGGTGGCCGCACCCGGCCTGTGCGTGCCGCTTCCGTGGGGTCCGCCGCCGTTCTCCCCCGGCGCGGAGGTACCGCGGGGCAGTGCGGTGCGGCCCCGGCTCTCCACGGTGGGCGCGGCAGGGCGCGGTACCGCACCGTGCCAGGAGGCCGAACCGCCCACTCCGTACGGGTCGGCGATCTGTCCCGGCGGCGATGTGCCGGGGGTGCGCTCTCCTGCCGGCCCGGGTGCCTGTGGCGGTGTCACGGTGCCCGGGTCGGACGCGCGGGGTGCGGGCAACGCCGGGCGTCCGCCGCGCTGTTCCTCCTGCACCCGGGCCGCCGCCCGGGCTCCCGCGCGGTAGGCCGCGATCGCCCCGGCTCGTGCGGCCCGTACGTCTCCTGTGGACTCCAGGGCACGGGGCCCCACCGCGGGCGCCCCTTGGCCGGGCGCGCCGTCGCCCGTGGACGCGCCGTTCACCCGCGCCTCGATCGCGGCCCGGCGCGCGGCCTCCGGATCCATGCCCTGCGCGGCCGCGCCCACGGAACCGAACGTGCCGCTGCCGGGCGCGCCACGGGGCGGTCCGCTGCCGCCGTCCCCCAGGGGGCCGCCGGTGCCGGTGCCCGACGGGCCGCCGCTCCGGGCCCCCGGAATGCCGGCGTTGCCGCCCGGTGTCCCGTCGCCTGGCTCGACGTCCCGGGCCGGCACCGGGTCGTACCCGCACAGTGCCTCCTCCGCAGCCCCGGCCGCCAGGCCGGTCAGTACCACCCGGCCGTCGTCGCAGACGAGCACCGTGCGCGCCGTGATGTTCCGGTGCACCCAGCCGTGGGTGTGCAGGGCGCGCAGCGCGGTGAGGATGTCGGAGGCGACCTCCGCCGCCCGGTACGGCGTGAGCGGCTTCTCCGCGAGCAGGGTCGCCAGCGGTTGCGCGGGCACCAGTTCGCTCATGATCCACAGCGAACCGCCCTCGGCGAACACGTCGAAGACCTGGTCGAGCCGGGGGTGGTCGGGTATCTGTGCGGCGGCCTGCGCCGCCTCGATCGCCCGCCGTACGGCCGGGTCGGGAGGCCGCCGCGTGGCCGTCCCCGTCCGGGGCGAGCCGCCGCGGGACCTGCCGTCGCGTGCCACGAACCCCTCGGGCAGGCCGTCGGCACCGAGCACCTCGGCCTCGACGACCTCGGGCAACGGCACCTGCCGTACACGGACTTCCTGTCCGCTGTAGGTGTCGAACGCCCGGGTCTCGGCAAGTTCGTACTCGTCCGGGGGCGGCAACGGCAGGCGGTAGCGGTCGGCGAGTACCCGTCCCGCATAGTCGTCCACGATGCCTCCCCCGGCTGCCCGGTTGGTCAATTCCGTTCGCCCGGCGTCCCGTTCCGAATGCGTACGGTCCGCAATCCCTCACGATACGTGCCGGAGGCAATCTGCAACCCGGGGATGTCATATCTCCCCGCGACTGTCGCCACGACCCAACCGTGTCGGACGCCTGTCACCTATGCGGTCAGATCACGACTTCGGCCGGAACGTCTTGGTCAGTGCCTCCCAGGTCCCCTTGCGCAGATCACCGTCCCAGCCGGAGGCCTTCGCCGTGTACATGAGTCCATAGCCCTGATGCGAGTTGACGACGAATCCGCGGTCGATCACCCGGTAGGTGGTGCCGCCGTCGGCGTAGGTGAACTCCCAGTCGGCCGTGTTCCAGTCGCGGTAGTCCACCTTCTCGATACGGACCCGCTTGTACTGGGCGCGCGTCATGTAGTGCTCCTGGCTCTGCCAGTCCGCCACCGGGTCGTCCTTCGGGGTGGACGTCCAGGCCACAAGCAGCTTCTGGCCGTCGGGGCCGGTGAAACGGTCCCCGGCGGAATCCGACGACTGGTACTTCCAGCCCGCCGGCAGCCCGATCGAGTACCCCTGACCGCCCTTGTACGGCGTCGTCCCGGCGGTGTCGTCCGACGATCCGGACGGCGCACCGCTACTCGCGGCCGGCGAGGCGTCGCCGGTGTTCTGCTCGTCCGAGCCCTTCGTCGCCGAGTCGCGCGTGCTGCCGCTGTCCGTGTGCGAACCGCCGCCGCCGCCCTTGCTCCCGCTCCCGGCGGTCGCGCCGGTGGACGCGGCGGACTTGGTGGAGCCCTTCTTGTTGTCCTGCGAGCCTCCGTCGCCACCGCGGAGCGTGAGCGCGAGCACCGTCCCGAGCACGGCGAGCGCCACGACGACGGCGACCAGCACCAGGGTCCGCTTCGGCACGACGTCGGTGAGCGGGGCCCTGGGCGGCTGTGCGGGCCGTTCCGGCCGGTCCGGGTCGGGCACGATCGGCCATCCCGAACTGGGCTTCGTTGTACCTGAGTTCGATGCAAGATCGGTCGTCGTGTCACGTGCGCCGTCCGACGTCACCGGCCCGGTCGTACCGGGTGTCCCGGCCGCGGGCGCGGGTGCGGCCGCCGCGCTCGGGGACGACACGTCCTCGGACGTCTCCCCGGCCGTGGTCCCGGGCGCCTTGTCCCGGGCGGTCGCGGCGGCGGTGGCGGCGCCGGCCGACGTCGCGGCCTTGCGTACGGACCGCAGCGCCCCGCGCAGCTTCTCGGCCGCCTCCTCGCCCCGCTTGGCACCCGCAGCGCTGCCGGGCGTCCCCTTGCCCGGGGACTCCTCGGGCACCGGCGGGAGGGCCACGACCCGCGTGGCGTCCGCCGGCGGCTCCTTCTTGGGGTCGGATGCGTGGATCACCTCGTTGAGCATGGTCCGCGCGCCGGCGTCGTCCAGCCGCTGCTGGGGGTCCTTGGCCAGCAGCCCGAAGATGACGTTCTTCAGCGGGCCGGCGTTCTTCGGCTCCTCGACCGGCTCGGTCATCACGGCGGTCAGCGTGGCGATCGCCGAGCCCTTGTCGTACGGGGGCACGCCCTCGACCGCCGCGTACAGCAGTCCGCCGAGCGACCACAGGTCCGCCGCCCGGCCGGGCTTGTGCCCGCGGGCCCGCTCCGGCGCGATGTAGGACGGGGCACCGACGAGCATGCCGGTGGAGGTGATGGAAGGGTCGCCCTCGACCTGCGCGATACCGAAGTCGGTGAGCACGACCCGGCCGTCCTCGGCGATCAGCACGTTGGACGGTTTCACGTCGCGGTGCAGGATGCCCTCGCGGTGCGCGGCGCGCAGTACGTCGAGGATCGCGAGCCCGACCTCGGCGGCGCGCTTCGGCTCCAGCAGGCCGTCCTCCCGGATGGCCTCGGCGAGCGACTTGCCCTCGATCAGCTCCATCACGATCCAGGGCCGGTCGTCCTCGTGGACCACGTCGAAGACGGTCACCGCACCGTTGTTGCGGATCCGGGCGATCGCCTTGGCCTCCCGCAGCGTGCGCGTGATCAGCCGGCGCTTCTCGTCCTCGTCGATGCTCGACGGGAACCGCAACTCCTTGACGGCGACCGTACGACCCAGGGTCTCGTCCTTGGCCCGCCACACGGTGCCCATGCCGCCGCGGCCGAGTACGTCCCCCAGCCGGTACCGCCCGGCGAGGAGACGTTCGCTCTTGTCCTGACGGGATGTCCCCGCCCGCTCCGCCTCCGACATGCGTCCCCTCATGCAACCCGCCCTGACAGAGCCTCCATTGTCCCTCACCCACGGACCACCCGACGCCCAGGGTGCCCCTGATCCGGCGGCTCGCACCGCTCCCGCGGCCGCCTCGGCGGAGCGGACACCGCGGCGACGAGGCTCGGCCGTGCGCCACGGCACCCGGTCGCGCCGACGCGGGCGCCCCGGCCCCGCCGCAGGAGCCGGCGGCAAGGTGGCCCCGCCCGGCCCTGCCTAGGGGTCGTCCCCCATGATGGGCCGCGACAAGGAAGGATGCCGATGCCGCTGCGCCGGACACCCCGGACCCGGACCCTATTGGCCGTACCGGTGTGCCTGGCCCTGCTCGGACTCGCCCCCGTCCACCCCCCGGCCCCCGCGGTCCCGAGGCCGGACGCGGTGCTCCCGCTGTTCGTCACCGAGGGCCGGGCTCCCGCCGCCGCGCTGCTGGCCCGTGGGGAATCGGGTTCGCACTTCGTTCTCGCCGGTCAGGGCATCGCTCGCGCCGACCACTTCCGCGCCGGCAGCATCACCAAGACCTTCATCGCGACGCTGGTGCTGCAACTGGCGGCCGAGCACCGGCTCTCCCTGTCGGACACGGTGGAGGCCCATCTGCCGGGGCTGGTGCGCGGCGCGGGCAACGACGGGCGCGCGCTGACGCTGCGCGACCTGCTCAACCACACCAGCGGTCTGGCCGACTTCATCAAGGACACCAGGGCGGTCGTCCCCCTCACTCCGCTCGAGGCTCTGAGCGTCGCGCTCACCCACCCTCCTGCCGCCCAGGGCCGCTTCTCGTACTCCAACACCAACTACGTCCTGCTCGGCATGGTCGTCCAGCAGGTCACCGGTCACTCGTACGCCGAAGAGGCCGAGCGCCGCATCATCACTCCCCTCCGTCTGACGGGCACGTCCTTCCCCGGCGCCCGCACCACGCTTCCCTCGCCGCACGGACGCGGCTACGCCGCCGACGGCTCCGACGTCACCGAACTCGACCCGCGCGTGGCCGGCGCGGCGGGTGAGCTGGTGACCACGCTCTCCGATCTCGACCGCTTCTACGCGGCACTGCTGAGCGGCGAGCTGCTGCCCTCGCGATGGCTGCGCGAGATGCTCGACACCCGTGCCGCACACGGCGCGTACGGCATGGGGCTGTTTCCGCAGAAGCTTCCGTGCGGCACGACGGTGTGGGGGCACGACGGACGGATCTCCGGCAGCTACGTGCGCACCGCAGCCACCGTCGACGGCCGTCGCGTCCTCACGTTCCGTGTGAACACGGACGGGTTCGCGAACTCCGGACTGGAACGGGACCTGCTCACAGCCGCGTTCTGCCCCCGCACCCCGTAGAACGAGCCGGTTCCGAACGGAGATCCCGGACTGCGCCACTCGTTCGAGTGATCCCAGTCAGTGATCCCGGTCCAGGAACGCGAATCCCGCCCGCGAGCCCTCCTTCCAGCGGCAGCCGACGCATTCCTTCGACGTCCGCCGCACGCTCCGCCCGTCGGCAGGCGACGTCCGGACTAGAGCGGCACTATGTCCGGCGCGCCCAGCCTCGCCGCATCCGCGGTCAGATCATCGGGCTGGCGCTGCGACTCCCGCTCCGCCTGCACCCGCTTCTCGTAGTGCTCGACCTCGCGCTCGATCTGGTCCGCGTCCCAGCCGAGCACCGGCGCCATCAACTCGGCCGCCTCCCGGGCGCTGCGCGTGCCGCGGTCGAACGTCTCGATCGAGATGCGCGTCCGCCGGGTCAGCGCGTCGTCCAGGTGCCGCGCGCCCTCGTGCGAGGCCGCGTAGACGACCTCGGCCCGCAGGTAATCGTCGGCCGCCCGGAGCGGTTCGCCGAGCGAAGGGTCGGCCACGATCAGGTCGAGCACCTCCTCCGCCAACGACCCGTAGCGGTTCAGCAGGTGTTCCACCCGCACCACGTGCAGCCCGGTGCGGGCCGCTATGCGCGCCCGCGCGTTCCACAGCGCCCGGTATCCCTCGGCGCCCAGCAGCGGCACGTCCTCGGTGACGCACTCGGCGACCCGCCGGTCGAGTCCGTGCACCACCTCGTCGACGGCGTCCTTGGCCATCACCCGGTACGTCGTGTACTTGCCGCCCGCCACGACCACGAGACCGGGCGCCGCATGCGCCACTATGTGCTCACGGGACAGCTTGCTGGTGGCGTCGGACTCCCCGGCGAGCAGGGGCCTCAGGCCCGCGTACACGCCCTCGACATCGTCGCGCGAGAGGGGCACGGCGAGGACCGAGTTCACGTGCTCCAGCAGGTAGTCGATGTCCGCGCTGGAGGCCGCGGGGTGCGCCTTGTCGAGGTTCCATTCGGTGTCCGTCGTCCCGACGATCCAGTGCCGGCCCCATGGGATGACGAAGAGGACGGACTTCTCGGTCCGCAGGATCAGGCCCGTCGACGAGTGGATCCGGTCCTTCGGCACGACCAGGTGGATGCCCTTGGACGCCCGGACGTGGAACTGGCCCCGCTCTCCCACCATCGCCTGGGTGTCGTCGGTCCACGGCCCGGTGGCGTTGACGATCTGCTGGGCGCGGATCTCGTAGTCCCCACCGCCCTCCACGTCCTGCACCCGGGCGCCGACGACACGCTCGCCCTCGCGCAGGAAGCCCGTCACCCGGGCGCGGTTGGCGACCTTCGCGCCGTACCACGCGGCCGTGCGCACCAAGTTGGCCACATAGCGGGCGTCGTCCATCTGCGCGTCGTAATACTGCAAAGCACCGACCAGCGCGTCCTTCTTCAGGCAGGGAGCGATGCGCAGGGCATGACGGTGGGTCAAATGACGGTGCACAGGAAGTCCACGGCCGTGGCCGCGGGCCATAGACATGGCGTCGTAGAGCGCGACGCCCGAGCCCGCGTACAGCCGCTCCCAGCCCTTGTGCTGCAGCGGATACAGAAAGGGCACCGGCTTCACGAGATGCGGTGCCAGACGCTCCAGCAGCAGCCCCCGCTCCTTGAGCGCCTCGCGCACGAGCGCGAAGTCGAGCATCTCCAGATAGCGCAGACCGCCGTGTATCAGCTTGCTGGACCTGCTGGAGGTGCCGGACGCCCAGTCACGGGCCTCCACCAGGCCCGTGGACAGACCACGGGTCGCCGCGTCCAGCGCGGTGCCCGCGCCGACCACGCCTCCGCCCACCACCAGCACGTCCAGCTCACGCTCGGTCATCGCCGCCAGTGACTCGGCGCGCTGCGCCGGCCCCAGTGTCCCTGTCCTCACCGCTGCCTCCCGGTCAGTCGCGCTGGCCACACCTTTCCGGCGAAGCCCGGTTCGTCTCCCCCATTCCCAAAGTCTGACCGGGATGCCCGACTTCGGCCACCACGCACCCGCAGCCTGTGGACAACACTCTCGGAAATTCCCGCAGTCAATCCCGCAAGTAGGTCATATTTACTCCTAGTGTGACATTGCGCTCGCTCTTTCTGTCCACAGAACTTGCGCACCTGTCCCGCTTCGGCTACTGGGAAGGACGGCCCACTCCATGCCCGCAGATCTCGCCGTCATCGGACTCGGTCATCTCGGCCTGCCCCTGGCCCAGGCCGCCGTCGCGGCCGGCGTCTCGACCCTCGGGTACCGGACGGGACCCGAGGCCGGCCCTCTCACCACCGCCGAACTGCGCCGGATGCTCGCGCGGGGCTTCCGGCCCACCACCGACCCCGCCGAACTCGGCCGCGTCCGTACCGCCGTCATCTGCGCCCCCGTCCCGCGCGGGGCCGACGGCGCGCTCGACCTCACCCAGGTCAAGGCCGCCGCCCTCACCCTCGCCGAACGGCTGCGCCCGCACACCACCGTGATCCTGGAGTCACCGGTGCCCCCCGGCACGACGGAGGATTTCCTGCGCCCCCTCCTGGAAGACGGATCCGGTCTGCGCGCGGGCCGCGATTTCCACCTCGCCTACTCGCCCAGCCGCGTCGACCCCGGCAACCGCGCCTTCGGCGCCGCCAACACTCCCAAGGTCATCGGCGGCCTCACCCCGGCCTGCACCGAGTCCGCGGCCACCTTCTACGGGCGCCTCACCGACAAGGTGGTACGCGCGCGTGGACCCCGCGAGGCGGAGACCGTACAGGTCCTGGAGACGAACTACCGGCAGGTCAACATCGCCCTGGTCAACGAAATGGCGGTCCTGTGCCACGACTTGGGCGTCGACCTCTGGGACGTCGTCCGCTGCGCGGAGACCAAGCCGTTCGGCTTCCAGGCCTTCCGTCCCGGCCCGGGTGTCGGCGGCCACGCCGTCCCCCAGGACCTGGCGGGCCTGACCGGGCGCAGCCTCCGCATGGTCGAACTGGCCGAGCAGGTGAACGGCAACATGCCCCGGTACGTCGTCCAGCGTGCCGCGACCCTCCTGAACGAGCACGGCAAGTCGGCCCGCGGCGCCCGCGTCCTGCTGCTGGGCGTCACCTACAAGCCGGACGTCGCCGACCAGCAGGGCTCACCCGCGCACGAGATCGCGCTGCGTCTGATGCAACTGGGCGCGTCCGTCAGCTACCACGACCCGCACGTCCCCGCGTGGAGCGTCCTCGACCGCCCGATCCCGCGCGCGGACTCCCTCTACGAGGCGGCGGCGGGCGCCGACCTGACGATCCTGCTCCAGCACCACCGCACGTACGACCTGCAGGGCCTGTCGGTGAAGGCACAGTTGTTGCTGGACACACGGGGCGCCACGCCTACTGGCGCGGCGCACAGGTTGTGAAGGGGGCGCCTGGGGATGGCCTGGCCTCCGGGGCCGGTGGCGTACGGGGCGGCCGCGCCGCTACCGTACGAGCAGGTGGAGCCCACCGCAGCGGGTACTGCGGCAGGTTCACCAGTTGGATTGGCGAAGCGTAGTGAACCTGTGGCAGAGTGCTACGCGCACGCTCGGCGCCCAGGCGACGTCGGGCAGCCTCCTCTGTCGGGTCTTGCGGCCCGGTCGACCAGCGTCCGGAGGGACGTGCCACGCGGGCTGGCGGCTCCTGCCGTTCAGTACCAGGGCACGAAGGCGATTGGCTCCCAAGGCTGAGCAACGCTCAGGCTCGCCAAGCCAGTCAGAGACGCTCCCGAACGGTGAACGGAGTGCTTACCCCTATTCTCTGTAGGGGTGGCCGCTCACCATCCGAACATCCGCAAGATCCACCTCCTCCGGCACTTCACCGTCCACAGACGGATCCGGTCCCAGCGGGTGGGCTTGCGGTGACGGCCCACGGGCACGCCCCCTTCCATGACACCGCCCAGTACCCGGTGGACGGTCCATCGGAGTTCGGGCCGGGCCCCGACGGCCGGGGTCCGGAACCTTGTCCTTGGAAGGGGGCGCCCCAGAGAACGGGGTCGCCGGACACGGACACTATCGGCTCGCAACGGCCGTCCGACGCGCATTCACCCCGAGGGCAACCGTGCGCCCCCGTATCGCAAAGAGCGCCCTTACCTGGGCACTTGGACACACGAAGGGGCCCGTTCACCCATCGGGGTGAACGGGCCCCTCAATGCCGTTGCTTGATGTCTAAACCAATCTGGGGATGAGGGTGACGGTCTTCGGCTGGACACGGCGGGTCGGTCGGCGAGTCCAGCCCTTTGGGGGGTCGGCGTACTTGAGCTTGAAGCGCTTGACGAGTCGGTCGGCCTCGCGGTCGCGGCGCGGTCCGATGTCGAGTTTGCGGAGTTTGGCTGCGAGGGTGGCCAGGAACTTCGCGAGCCGGCGCGGGGTGCTCGCGGCCTGCTGGACGACGCTGCGGCGTACCGCTTTGAGGACCTTGACGAAGGAGATCCGGTCCGGGTCCAGGCAGTGCCCGCCGGCGATGTCGACGATCATGCGGGAAAGACAGTGGTGGACCGTCAGGTGTGCCCAGACCTCCTGGTGCACCAGGGCGGGCTCGGCCGAGCGCAGGACCTGCTGCGGGCCGCGCTGGAAGGTCTTGAGCTGGCGGTTCGACAGTTCCGCCTCCCACCTCTCGTGATACAGGACGGCGAGTTCGGCGGCCGGAGCCTGGGCGGGGTCGAGGAGGTCGGTGAGCAGGCGGATCGTCTCCCCGCCGTCGACCTGGTACTCGATCACTCGCACGGTCACCGTGTGGATCTTGCGCTTGCCGGCCCACTGCGAGATCTCCGCCAGGTAAGTGCCGTCGGGCAGGCGCTCGATCGGGGTGCGCGCGTTGTTCGTCTTCGCACGGATCAGCACATGGGCGCCCGCCGCGGTGAACTCCCGCCATACGGAGACCCCGACGAACCCTCGGTCCATGATCACAAGCATGCCCGCGGTGCCGCTCGCGAGGGGAACCGCCAGGTCCTGCTCACTGTCGACGAGGCCGCCGACGCGTGCGTCCAGTACTGCGTGCGTGCCGATCTCCGTCAAGGTGAGCACCCGGACCTGCGGGAATGCCAGCGGACTGCCGTCCGGCGCCACCTGGCCGCCGAACGCGGCCCGGTTCGCTGCCGTGTCCGGGGCGTCCAGGTAGAACCCGTCGACCGCGGCCAGCCGCATCCCTCGCCAGAACGACCCGGCAAGTCCGTCCGGTGCCAGCGGGCCCGCGACCTTGCGGAACACAGTCTCCAGCACCTGCGGGCCCAGACGCTGCCGGGCCCGGGTGAACGACGACCGGTTCGGGACCGCGTCGCCCATGCCCGGGATCGCGCTGACTAGGTTCTCCGCCACGTCGTCATAGGAATCCTGGTGGAACAGGGCCAGTCCCAGCACGAAGTACACCATCATCCCGGCAGGCAGCGCACCCGGCCGCTTGTCACGTCTCCCGTGCTCGGCCACCGCCTCATCCACCAGTTCCGGTGTCACCCACCGCGTCAACGCCCCCAGCCGCACCCGATCAGACAAGCCCACCCACGCATGGCCCATGTCGGACCCAACGAGGCCCCGCACACCACGTCACCGTCCCAAGACGAGCTTCTTCACCCATCAAGCAACGGCATTGACGGGCCCCTTCGTCCGCTCAAGCCGCGCGCAGCGTCACATCACCGCCGGTGCTGCGAGTCCGCCACCGTCACCTCGACCCGCTGGAACTCCTTCAGCTCGCTGTAGCCGGTGGTCGCCATCGCGCGGCGCAGGGCGCCGAAGAAGTTCATCGAACCGTCCGGAGTGTGCGAGGGGCCGGTGAGAACCTCCTCGATCGTGCCGACCGTACCGAGGTCGACCTTCATGCCCCGCGGGAGTTCGTCGTTGACGGCCTCCATGCCCCAGTGGTGGCCCTTGCCGGGCGCGTCCGTGGCGCGGGCGAGAGGGGAGCCCATCATCACGGCGTCGGCGCCGCAGGCGATCGCCTTCGGCAGGTCGCCGGACCAGCCGACGCCGCCGTCCGCGATCACGTGCACGTACCTGCCGCCGGACTCGTCCATGTAGTCGCGGCGGGCCGCCGCGACGTCCGCGACCGCCGTGGCCATCGGGACCTGAATGCCCAGCACATTGCGCGTGGTGTGCGCGGCGCCGCCGCCGAAGCCGACCAGCACGCCGGCCGCGCCGGTGCGCATCAGGTGCAGGGCGGCGGTGTAGGTGGCGCAGCCGCCGACGATGACCGGGACGTCGAGCTCGTAGATGAACTGCTTCAGGTTCAGCGGCTCGTGCGAGTGGGAGACGTGCTCCGCCGACACCGTGGTGCCGCGGATGACGAAGATGTCCACGCCCGCGTCCACGACGGCCTTGGAGAACTGGGCCGTGCGCTGCGGGGAGAGCGCGGCCGCGGTGACGACGCCCGAGTCGCGCACCTCCTTGATGCGCTGCCCGATCAGCTCCTCCTTGATGGGGGCCGCGTAGACCTCCTGGAGGCGGCGGGTCGCGGCTTCGGCGGGCAGCCCGGCGATCTCGTCGAGGAGCGGCTGCGGGTCCTCGTACCGCGTCCACAGACCCTCGAGGTTCAGCACGCCGAGGCCGCCGAGCTCGCCGATGCGGATGGCGGTGGCCGGCGAGACGACCGAGTCCATGGGGGCGGCCAGGAAGGGCAGCTCGAAGCGGTAGGCGTCGATCTGCCAGGCGATCGAGACCTCCTTCGGGTCCCGCGTACGGCGGCTGGGGACGACGGCGATGTCGTCGAAGGCGTAAGCCCGGCGGCCGCGCTTGCCGCGCCCGATCTCGATCTCAGTCACGTCTGTGGCCTTTCCCTGATGCGTTTCAGCGTCTTCCAGTATCGCCGACCGTCGTGCCGGGGGGCGCCCGGACGCACTTCGAGGGCGGTCCCGGAGGTTCCGGGACCGCCCTCGGACGAGTTTTCCGCGCGCTTCACGCGCGCGTGGATCACTTCCCGCTGTAGTTCGGCGCCTCGACCGTCATCTGGATGTCGTGCGGGTGGCTCTCCTTCAGGCCCGCGGACGTGATCCGGACGAACTGGCCCTTCGCCTGGAGCTCGGGGACCGTCCTGCCGCCGACGTAGAACATGGACTGGCGCAGACCGCCGACCAGCTGGTGGACGACCGAGGCGAGCGGGCCGCGGTAGGGCACCTGGCCCTCGATGCCCTCGGGGATCAGCTCGTCGTCGGAGGCGATGCGCTCCTGGAAGTAGCGGTCCTTGGAGAAGGACTTGCGGTCGCCACGGGACTGCATGGCGCCTAGGGAGCCCATGCCGCGGTACGACTTGAACTGCTTGCCGTTGATGAAGAGCAGCTCGCCCGGCGACTCCTCGCAGCCCGCGAGCAGCGAGCCCAGCATCACCGTGTCGGCGCCCGCGACCAGGGCCTTCGCGATGTCACCCGAGTACTGCAGACCGCCGTCGCCGATGACCGGGATACCGGCCTCCCGGGCGGCGAGCGACGCCTCGTAGATGGCGGTCACCTGGGGTACGCCGATGCCGGCGACCACGCGGGTCGTGCAGATGGAGCCCGGGCCGACACCGACCTTGATGCCGTCGACGCCGGCGTCGATGAGCGCCTGGGCGCCCTCGCGGGTGGCGATGTTGCCGCCGATGATGTCGACGCCCGAGAAGTTCGACTTGATCTTGGCGACCATGTCGCCGACCAGCCGGGAGTGGCCGTGCGCGGTGTCGACGACGATGAAGTCGACGCCCGCCTCGATCAGGGCCTGGGCGCGCTCGAACGAGTCGCCCGCGACGCCCACCGCGGCGCCGACGATGAGACGGCCCTCGGCGTCCTTCGCGGAGTTCGGGTACTGCTCGGCCTTCACGAAGTCCTTGACCGTGATCAGACCCTTGAGAATGCCCGCCTCGTCGACCAGCGGAAGCTTCTCGATCTTGTGGCGGCGCAGCAGCTGCATCGCCTCGCTGCCGGAGATGCCGACGTGGCCGGTGACCAGGGGCATCGGGGTCATGACCTCGTGCACCTGGCGGGAGCGGTCGTTCTCGAAGGCCATGTCGCGGTTGGTGACGATGCCGAGCAGCTTGCCCGCGCCGTCGGTGACCGGGACACCGCTGATGCGGAACTTGCCGCACAGGGCGTCCGCCTCGGCGAGCGTGGCGTCCGGGTGGATGGTGATCGGATTGGCCACCATGCCGGACTCGGAGCGCTTGACCAGGTCGACCTGGTTGGCCTGGTCCTCTATCGACAGGTTGCGGTGCAGTACGCCGACGCCACCCTGGCGGGCCATCGCGATCGCCATGCGCGACTCGGTCACCTTGTCCATGGCGGCGGACAGAAGCGGGATGTTGACCCGGACGTTCTTGGAGACGTACGAGGTGGTGTCGATCTCGTCGGGCGCCATGTCGGACGCGCCCGGCAGCAGCAGCACGTCGTCGTAGGTCAGCCCGAGTGTCGCGAATTTCTCGGGCACTCCGTCGACGTTGGCAGTCATGACACCTTCCCCAAATGGCCTTGATCGGTGCGGATGTCCATGCTAACGGGAAGCACGGGCGTCTCATTCCACAGTTAGCGATGCCCTCCGGCTTCATATGTTCGTACGAAAAGGGGGGTCCGCCTGTTCATGTGAGGGCCGTGGACAGGTCGCCGTGGCCAGCCGGCGCGGGCACGGAACCCGGAACCAGCGGGACGGCAGCGCGCGAACGCGCCGACGCCGCTGATCGCCCCGGCCGGCGGCAGGACGCGCCTACTGCTCCGCGAGCGCCCGCAGTCTGCTCAGGGCCCGGTGCTGGGCCACCCTGACCGCGCCCGGTGACATTCCCAACATCTGACCCGTTTCCTCCGCGGTCAAGCCCACCGCGATCCGGAGCAGCAGCAGCTCTCGCTGGTTCTCCGGGAGGTTGGCCAGGAGTTTCTTGGCCCATTCGGCATCACTGCTGAGCAGCGCCCGCTCCTCGGGCCCCAGGGAGTCGTCCGGGCGCTCCGGCATCTCGTCCGACGGGACCGCCGTCGAGCCGGGGTGCCGCATCGCCGCGCGCTGCAGATCCGCGACCTTGTGCGCGGCGATCGCGAAGACGAACGCCTCGAAGGGCCGCCCGGTGTCCTTGTAGCGAGGCAGGGCGAGGAGGACGGCGACGCAGACCTCCTGCGCCAGGTCCTCGACGAAGTGCCGGGCGTCGCCAGGCAGTCGGGACAGACGGGTACGGCAGTAGCGCAGCGCCAACGGGTGAACGCGGGCGAGCAGGTCATGGGTCGCCTGCTCGTCGCCGTCGACGGCACGATGGACGAGCGCACCGATCACCGTTGTCTCGTCGTCGCGCATCGGTCCATGGTGCCTTGGCGTAGTCCGGTCCGTGGCACCGCGTCCGTAGTTGTGCACCGAAGCGTTATGAGCAGGTGCGCCGGAACTCATCTCCTGCGCCCTCCCCTTCCGCTCGATCGACTCGTCCCCGAGGAACTCCACACCTCCAAGGATGCGGCATCCGCGGCGAAACGAGCAGCGGGCACCCGGCGGGTCCCGTTGCCAACCCCGCCCACCGTGCGGTAGGCGGGGATCCGCGTAGCCCCGCGACGACCCACTTAGCGGACCAGCCCCCACCGGAAGCCGAGCGCCACGGCGTGCGCGCGGTCGGAGGCGCCGAGCTTCTTGAACAGCCGCCGGGCGTGCGTCTTCACCGTGTCCTCGGAGAGGAACAGCTCACGGCCGATCTCCGCGTTGGAGCGGCCGTGGCTCATGCCCTCGAGGACCTGGATCTCGCGCGCGGTGAGCGTGGGCGCGGCACCCATCTCGGCCGAGCGCAGCCGCCGCGGGGCGAGCCGCCAGGTCGGGTCGGCGAGGGCCTGCGTGACGGTCGCCCGCAGTTCGGCGCGCGAGGCGTCCTTGTGCAGATAGCCGCGGGCGCCGGCGGCCACCGCGAGCGCGACACCGTCGAGGTCCTCGGCGACGGTGAGCATGATGATGCGCGCACCGGGGTCGGCGGACAGCAGGCGCCGTACGGTCTCGACGCCGCCCAGACCGGGCATGCGTACGTCCATCAGAATCAGGTCCGAACGGTCGGCCCCCCAGCGGCGGAGGACTTCCTCGCCGTTGGCCGCCGTCGTCACGCGCTCGACACCGGGCACGGTCGCCACCGCGCGGCGGAGCGCCTCTCGGGCAAGCGGGGAGTCGTCGCAGACGAGGACGGATGTCATGACCGCCCTCCGCAGCTGATGCGCGTCACCTTGAGCCTCCAGGCTGGTACGAATCGTCACCTGTGCGGTCGACGCCCTCGGACGCCTGCCCGAGCGCTTGTTCCTTCAACCGCCTCCGCACTCTCAACGATGGTCACTCGAAAGAGTTACGGTGCAGCAAGCCATCTTCGGCACTGTACGTGAGGGTCCGGACACGGTGCATACATGCGCGGCGGACCCTCGAACTTTCACCACAACCTATGCCCCATTTAGCCGCTTTTCTTCCCGTTTGCTGGTGTCTGGAGCTAGATTCGCAATGAGTCATATTTTCATCTCCTAAGATCGTCGCTGTACGGTCAAAGACTCAGATATCCGCCCAGAACGGCAACAAGGGGACACGCAATGGCAGATTTCTCCCGCCTTCCCGGTCCGAACGCGGATCTGTGGGACTGGCAGCTCCATGCGGCCTGCCGTGGGGTCGACAGCTCGCTCTTCTTCCATCCGGAGGGCGAGCGCGGTGCGGCCCGGAGCGCTCGCGAGAACTCGGCCAAAGAGGTCTGTATGAGGTGCCCCGTACGCGCGGAGTGCGCGGCCCACGCACTGGCGGTGCGCGAGCCGTACGGCGTGTGGGGCGGTCTGACCGAGGACGAACGAGAAGAGCTCATGGGACGAGCACGGAACCGGCTGGTACCGGCGTCCACGAGTAGCGGGGGCAGCGCCGCCTCGAACAACTGAAGGAACGTTTCTTCACCACGGGCACGCATCTGTGTGCCCTTTTTTGGGGTGGGCAGCACACCACAGGGGGTCGCTCGGGGGGCGTGAACACACAGGGGGACGGCTTCGGGGGTCGGCAGAAGCCAGGGGGTTCGGTAGAGCCAGAGGGGCTCGGGCCGGTAGAACCGCCCGAGATCGGGCTCCGGTGACCTATCGCGCGGCCGCTCGCGCCAGTTCTTCCAGCGTCGCTTCCACCGCCGGCACATGCGCCAGGTCGGGCAGGGTGAGCGCGACGATCTCCCGCCGCACCGCGGGCTCCAGCGTGACCGGGCGGGCACTCCTCGGCCGTACGGACTCGATGGCCAGCTGCGGCAGCACCGCCACGCCGAGACCGGCGCCGACCAGGCCCACCACCGCCGGATAGTCGTCCGTCGCGAAGTCGATACGGGGCGTGAAGCCCGCGCTCTCGCACGCCTCCACCAGCTGACCCCGGCAGCGCGGGCACCCCGCGATCCAGGACTCCCCGGCAAGCTCGCCGATGGCCACCGACTCCGCGCCGGCCAGCCGGTGCGCGGCGGGGACGAGGCCGACGAGCCGGTCGACGAGCAGGGGACGGACCACCAGGTCGTCCCACTCCTCGGCGCCGGCCGCCCCTTCGTAGCGGAACGCGAGGGCTATGTCGCAGTCCCCCGCACGCAGCTTCTCCACCGACTCCGGCGGTTCGGCCTCCTCGAGGGAGACCCGTGTGCCGGGGTGCGCGGCGCGCAATGCGGCGAGAGCGGTGGGGACCAATGTGGAGCTGCCGCTCGGGAAGGAGACGAGGCGGACACGGCCGGCCCGCAGACCGGCGATGGCGGCGACCTCCTCCTCGGCGGCGGTCAGCCCCGCGAGGATGCCGGCCGCATGCCGCACCAGCGCCTCACCGGCCTGGGTCAGGCGCATCTCGCGGCCGGTGCGGACCAGCAGCGGCGTGCCGACCGACGCCTCGAGCGCCTTCATCTGCTGGCTGACCGCGGGCTGGGTGCAGCCCAGTTCGCGGCCGGCCGCCGAGAAGGAGCCGGCGGCGGCGACGGCGCGCAGCACACGGAGATGTCGGGCCTCTATCACGCCGTGAGTATAAGCGAACCTTGGGTACCGTGACGAATATTGCGTCGCTGCTTTGACCTTTGGTCGCCTACCGTGCCGGTATGAAGCTTCTGTCACTGAACGTGGGCCGGCCCGTGGCCGTCGACTACACCGACCAGGCGGAGGGAGTCACCGGCATCGACAAGCGGCCGGTGGACGGACCGGTGCGGGTGGCCGCGCCCGGGCCCAAGGGGACCGGCGCGAGCGGGGTGGCAGGGGACGCGGTGTGCGATCTGCGGCACCACGGCGGCGACGACCAGGCGGTGTACGCGTTCGCACGCGAGGACCTGGACGCCTGGGAGCACGAGCTGGGCCGCGCGCTGCCGAGCGGCTCCTTCGGCGAGAACCTCACCACGGTGGGCCTCGACGTGTCCGGCGCGCGCATCGGCGAGCGCTGGCGCGTCGGGTCCGACCTGGTCCTGGAGGTCACCTCCGGGCGTATCCCGTGCCGCACCTTCCAGGCACATCTGGGCGAGCGCGGCTGGGTCAAACGGTTCACGCACCAAGGAGCGCCCGGCGCGTACCTGCGCGTGATCGAGCCGGGTGAGATCCGGGCCGGAGACCCCGTCACGATCGTGCACCGCCCCGATCACGATGTGACGGTGGCCCTCCAGTTCCGTGCATCCACCACGGAACGGCACCTTCTGCCCCGGCTGCTGACGGCGGGTGACGCGCTGCACACGGAGGTCGCGGTCGCTGCACGTCAGTACGCCCTGAAGCACCCCGCGGGGAAGTAGCCCCGGCTCGCGGAGACCGGCCGCGGAGCCTTGGCGATGCCCGGTCCGGGAGGCGGACTCGGTCGTTCCGGGTCACTATCGTTGGCCCATGACAACGGCTCTGATTACGGGTTCGACCGCGGGCATCGGCGCCGCGTTCGCACGGCGGCTGGCCGCCGACGGCCATGACCTCGTCCTGGTGGCACGCGACACCAAGCGGCTGGGGGAACAGGCGACCGAGTTGCACGACCGGCACGGCATCGAGGCGAAGGTGCTGACCGCCGACCTGGCCACCGACGAGGGCATCGAGGCGGTGGCCACGCGTCTGTCCGATCTCAAGGACCCCGTCGACCTGCTCGTGAACAACGCGGGCTTCGGCAACAAGGGCCGTTATCTCGAGGTGCCGATGGCGGACGAGCTGCGGATGCTCAAGGTGCACTGCGAGGCGGTGCTGCGGCTGACGAGCGCGGCGGCGGAGTCGATGCGCACCCGCGGCCGCGGCGGGGTCGTCAATGTGGCCTCGGTGGCGGCGTTCGTCCCGCGCGGCACGTACGGCGCGTCCAAGGCGTGGGTCGTGCAGTTCACGCAGGGCGCGGCGCGTGATCTGGCCGGGTCGGGCGTACGGCTGATGGCACTGTGCCCGGGATTCGTCCGTACGGAGTTCCACGAGCGCGCCGGAATGGGCACGGACAACATCCCGGGCTGGATGTGGCTGGACGCGGACAATGTGGTCACCGCCGCCCTCGCGGACCTGGCTCGGGGCAGGACGGTCTCCATCCCCGACCCCCGGTACAAGGCGCTGATGAGCGTGGTGAAGGTGACGCCGCGCGCGCTGCTGGGTGGGATCAGCTCGCGCACGGGACGCAAGTACGGGCCGCAGTAGTGCCCGGTCGGCACAGCGAGCGGCCCGGGTGCGGGTCGCGGCAGGACGGGTGACGCCGCCCCTCGGGTGGGAAACTGGGCGTATCTGCCGGACCCAGGGGGGCCGGAGGCGGCGTCATGACATTTGTGCAGCTCATCGACTGCAAGACCAGCCGGTTCGACGAGATGAACCAGCTCGTGGACACATGGCTGGAGCAGACCGGCGGGAAGCGGAGCGCGAGACACAGCCTGATCGGCAAGGACAGGTCCGACGCCTCGCACTTCGTGGAGATCGTGGAGTTCCCCTCGTACGAGTACGCGATGCGGACCTCCCGCCTTCCGGAGACCGATCAGATCTTCCGTGACATGACCGCCCTCTGCGACGGGATGCCCACCTTCACGGATCTGGACGTGGTGCGGGACGAGCAGCTGTACGCGGCCACCGTACGGCGGTTCTTCGAGGTCATCGCGACCAAGGGCGATCTGCCGCCGCTGGACGGGCTGCTCACCGAGCACTACCACGACCACGATCCCGCCAACGAGCAGGACACCCTCGGCATGGACGCGATGCGCCGTGAGATACGGGTGTGGCGGGACGGCTTCGACTTCGCGTTCACCATCGAGGACCAGATCGCCGCGGGCGAGCAGGTGTGCACCCGGTGGACCTGGAACGCCCGGCACACCGGCGAGTTCCTGGGAATCCCGCCCACGGGCAAAAACGTCACCATGACCGGTACGACCGTCTTCCGGTGCGGAGCCGACGGGAAGATCGTCGAAGGCTGGTGGCAGTACGACCGGCTGGGCTTGATGGAACAACTGGGGGCGCTGGACGCGCTGGAGACCTGACGGCGCGGGACGGCCTGGTCCGGTGATTCCTCCCTCAGGAAAGCTCCCAGGCAAACCGGGGGCTTTCCTCGGGCCATGCCCAGAACGCAGGCACCACCCCCGGGGAACTCACCGACCACGCGGCGGCGCTGAGGCACGGCGCGTGCCGCCGAGCATGATGTCCGCCGAGTCGTCCGGGTACGGGAGAGGGACGGAGCGGCCACCCCCCGTCACGACGGCCCCGGACCTCTACAGACCACGTCAGCACGGCCGACCGATGCTCAGGGATTGCGGGACAGATGGCACGAGGGCCCGGCACCCCCGTTGGCGGGGATGCCGGGCCCTCGGTTACGACTTACGGGCTACCGACGTGCGTCAGTGGGAGTGACCGTGGCCGTGGCCGGCTGCGGCCGGCTCCTCTTCTTCCTTCTTCTCGACGACCAGGGTCTCGGTCGTCAGCAGCAGGGAGGCGATGGAGGCGGCGTTCTCCAGGGCGGAGCGGGTGACCTTGACCGGGTCGATGACGCCGGCCTTGATCAGGTCGCCGTACTCGCCGGTGGCGGCGTTGTAGCCCTGGCCCTTCTCGAGCTCGGCGACCTTGGAGGCGATGACGTAACCCTCGAGGCCGGCGTTCTCGGCGATCCAGCGCAGCGGCTCGACCACCGCGCGGCGGACGATCGCGACACCGGTGGCCTCGTCGCCCTGCTTGCCGAGGCCCTCGGCCAGCACCTTGGAGGCGTGGACCAGCGCGGAGCCACCACCGGAGACGATGCCCTCCTCGACCGCGGCGCGGGTCGCGGAGATGGCGTCCTCCAGACGGTGCTTCTTCTCCTTCAGCTCCACCTCGGTGGCGGCGCCGACCTTGATCACGCACACGCCGCCGGCCAGCTTGGCGAGGCGCTCCTGGAGCTTCTCGCGGTCCCAGTCGGAGTCCGTGGTCTCGATCTCGGCCTTGATCTGGCCGATGCGGCCCACGACGTCCTCGGACTTGCCGCCGCCGTCGACGATGGTCGTGTCGTCCTTGGTGACCGTCACGCGGCGGGCGGAGCCCAGCACGTCCAGGCCGACCTGGTCGATCTTGAGGCCGACCTCCTCGGCGATGACGGTCGCGCCGGTGAGGACCGCCATGTCCTGCAGCATCGCCTTGCGGCGGTCGCCGAAGCCGGGGGCCTTGACGGCGACGGCGTTGAAGGTGCCGCGGATCTTGTTCACGACGAGGGTGGACAGGGCCTCGCCCTCGACGTCCTCGGCGATGATCAGCAGCGGCTTGGAGGAGCCGGCCTGGATGATCTTCTCCAGCAGCGGCAGCAGGTCCGCGATGGCGGCGATCTTGCCCTGGTGGATGAGGATGTACGGGTCGTCGAGGACGGCCTCCATACGCTCCTGGTCCGTCACGAAGTACGGCGACAGGTAGCCCTTGTCGAAGGCCATGCCCTCGGTGAAGTCCAGCTCCAGACCGAAGGTGTTGGACTCCTCGACGGTGATGACACCGTCCTTGCCGACCTTGTCCATCGCCTCGGCGATGAGCTCGCCGACCTGCTGGTCCTGAGCGGACAGCGCGGCGACGGCGGCGATGTCGGACTTCTCCTCGATCGGGCGCGCGGTGGCGAGGAGGTCCTCGGCGACCGCGGCCACGGCGGCGTCGATGCCCTTCTTCAGGGCGGCCGGGGAGGCACCCGCGGCGACGTTCTTCAGGCCCTCGCGCACCAGCGCCTGGGCGAGCACGGTGGCGGTGGTCGTACCGTCACCCGCGATGTCGTTGGTCTTGGTCGCCACCTCCTTCACCAGCTGGGCACCGAGGTTCTCGTACGGGTCGTCGACCTCGACCTCACGGGCGATGGTGACACCGTCGTTGGTGATGGTGGGCGCGCCGAACTTCTTGTCGATGACGACGTTGCGCCCCTTGGGGCCGATCGTCACCTTGACCGTGTCGGCAAGCTTGTTGACGCCGCGCTCGAGGGCGCGACGGGCGTCCTCGTCGAACTTCAGGATCTTCGCCATGGAGCGTTTCAGTCCTCTCGAATGCGATCATCGGCCGCCCCCGCAGGACGGCCGCCATCGCGGTAAAGAACGAACCGCGCCCCCGACGCCCGGCTGATCATCGGTCGCGGGGGCCAGGGGCGCAGCTCGAAGCAGTCTTCTTCGGTGAATTACTTCTCGATGATCGCGAGCACGTCGCGAGCCGAGAGGACGAGGTACTCCTCGCCGCTGTACTTCACCTCGGTGCCGCCGTACTTGCTGTACAGCACGATGTCGCCGGTCTTGACGTCGAGCGGAAGGCGCTCGCCGTTCTCGAAGCGGCCCGGGCCCACGGCCAGGACGACGCCCTCCTGGGGCTTCTCCTTGGCGGTGTCCGGAATGACCAGGCCAGAGGCCGTGGTCTGCTCGGCGTCCAGCGGCTGGACCACGATGCGGTCCTCAAGCGGCTTGATGGCAACCTTGGAGCTGGTGGTCGTCACGATCCGACCTCCCCCTTCGGAGATCTCACGGGGTCAACTGTCTGAGGTGGCGACCAGGTCGATCCGTCGTCGCGGGTGCCGGACCTGCCCGTCGCTTTGTTGGCACTCTCCAGTGGCGAGTGCCAGGGCCGAGACTATGACCGCGATTAGCACTCGGTCAAGCGGAGTGCCAGTCGCCCGCGTCGCGGCGTGGCCGGCCGGGGTCGCCGGGCCCGTGTCCGGCGTCCAGGGGCGGTGCCTCCTGGACGGCGACGGCGCCGCCTGATCCTCTTCATCGGCCTGAACCGCCTTGTCCTCGAACGCCGGACAGGCCCGCGGAATGCCCGGCTCCGTACCGCCCGGGTCTCCGGGGGCACGCGGGCTCGGCGCGGCGCGCGAGCGGACTACACGTAGTCCTCGAGGCGGGCCACCGTGAGCCCCCTCGCCTGGATGCGCCGCAGGAGGTGGCTCGTCTCTACGGTCACGGAGGCGAGGGGACGGCCCGGCTCGTGGGGCCGGACGATGTCGCCCGCGCACACGAACCTGCCCCTGCCGTGCCGCTCCCATGCCGGGCGCCACAGGACCAGGGCCGTGATGCCGCAGTCCGCCGCCGCGCGGAGCGTGGTGCGGTCGTAGGCGCCGTAGGGCGGGTGGAGCAGGTGGGGGCGCAGGCCGAGGCGGGCCTCCAGACGGTCCCGCTGGCCGCAGATCTCGGTGTGCTGTTCGTCGTAGGTGCGGCCGCGCAGCGGGTTGTGGTCCAGGGTCTGGTTCTGGATGGCCGCACCGGCCTCCCGCAGCCGTGCGAGGGGCGCGAGCCCCGGCTCCACGGCGCGGTCCGTGAGGAACACACTGACCGGCAGCCGCAGTTCACGGACCATGTCGGTGAACCGGGGATCGTCCTGGACACCCTCGTCGTACGTCAGGAAGACGACCCTGTCATCAGTGGGGACATGGTCGAGGACCTCCGGCAGCCCCGCTCCGGGCCGGCCCGCACTGCCGGCCCGGGGACGAGCCGGCCGGGGTGCCGGGACGAGGGGGGCGGTGAG
The DNA here is from genome assembly GCF_040644975.1 of Streptomyces sp. NPDC046900. NCBI lineage: Bacteria > Bacillati > Actinomycetota > Actinomycetes > Kitasatosporales > Streptomycetaceae > Streptomyces > Streptomyces sp. NPDC046900. The sequence continues at coordinate 26,253 of NZ_JBEYXD010000096.1, forward strand.
GCCCCAGTGGCGGAACGTACGGTCGATCCGCCTGTGCGGCCGGTGCACCTTCTGCGCCGCTTTCCTGCCCAGCCGTTCGATGGGGTCCACGGACTGGGCGCAGCCGGACAGGAGCACGACGGCGAGCGCCCCGGCGATCAGGGGCCGCACCTTCCTCGCCGAAAGCGGGGACTCGATCAGCGGCAACTTCACTGGTCCACAGAGGCGCTTTACGCGCTTTTTGTACTTTTGTCGTACGGGCCGCATGGTGTCGGATCCTTCCAGCCGCGGACGACCGCGGCGGGCCGACACCGCGGCCGGACGCACACCGTCCACCGACTGGCCGACAATGATCCCGTGAACGACCTCTCCTTCGCCTCCCTTCTCACCCCCGAGGGCCGCGCCCTCCTGGACGAGGTGCGCGGCACCGACCCCGCGCAGGAACTGGCCGTCGCGACCCGGCTGCGCCGTACGCACCCCGCCGAGCTCGTCTCGGCGGCCCTCGCTCAGGCGCGGCTGCGCGAACGTGCGGCGGCGAAGTTCGCCGCCGAGGACGCGCAACGGATGTTCTTCACCCCGAACGGCGTGGAGCAGTCCACCAGGGCCGCGGTGGCGGCCCACCGCGCCGAGCGGCTGCGGGCCCTTGGCGCGGCCTCCGTCGCCGATCTGTGCTGCGGCATCGGCGGCGACGCGATCGCGTTCGCCCGGGCCGGGATCCGGGTCCTGGCCGTGGACCGCGATCCGCTGACGGCGGCGGTGGCACGGGCGAACGCGGACGCGTTGGGGTTGTCCGCGCTGATCGAGGTGCGCGAGGCGGACGTCACGGAGGTGGACGTGTCCCCGTACGACGCCGTCTTCGTGGATCCGGCACGGCGCGGCGGGCGCGGCAGGATCTTCGACCCGGAGGCGTACTCGCCCCCGCTGTCCTGGGCCGTGGCGACGGCCGAGAAGGCGCCGCACGCCGCGCTGAAGGTCGCCCCGGGCATTCCGCACGAGGCGGTGCCCGCCGGTGCCGAGGCCGAGTGGATCTCGGACGGCGGGGACGTGAAGGAGGCGGTGCTCTGGTTCGGCACACAGCCGGGCCACGTACGGGCCACCCTGCTGCCCGGTCCGCGCGTGCTGCACGGCCGCGGACTGCCTGATCCGCCGGTGCGCACGCCCGGCCGCTACCTCTACGAACCCGACGGCGCGGCGATCCGCGCGCACCTGGTGGCGGAGGTGGCGAAGGAGCTGGACGGCGGGCTGATCGACGAGACGATCGCGTATGTGACGGCGGACGAGCACCGCCACTCGCCGTACGCCACCGCGTACGAGATCACCGACCGGCTCCCCTTCAACGTGAAGAGGCTGAAGGCGCTGCTGCGGGAGCGGGAGGTCGGGGTCCTGACCGTGAAGAAGCGCGGTTCCGCGGTCGAGCCGGAGGAACTCCGCCGGAAGGTCCTGCCCAAGCCGCACGGGCCCCACGCGCTGACCGTGTTCCTGACCCGGGTGGCGGGCGCGCCGACGATGCTCCTGGGGCACCCGGTCTAGCCGGAGTCCCCTGCCCGGCGGCATGCCTCCGCCCGTGCCCGCAGCAGCTCCCGTTCCCGTTCGTTGCGGGCGAGGCCGGCGGCGCGCTCGAACTCCGCGCCGGCTTCGGCCGTGCGCCCCAGGCGCGCCAGCAGGTCGCCGCGGACGCTCGGCAGCAAGTGGTAGTCACGCAGGGCCGGTTCTGCGGTGAGACGGTCGACGATCTCCAGCGCCGGGCCGGGGCCCTCGGCCCTCGAGACGGCGACGGCCCGGTTCAGCTCGACGACCGGCGACGGCGTCCGCGCGGCCAGCAGGCCGTACAGGACGGCGATGCGCGCCCAGTCCGTCTCCTCGTAGGCGTACGCGTGCGCGTGACAGGCGGCGATCGCGGCCTGGAGAACGTACGGGCCCGGGGCGCCGGCGGCGACCGTGTCGGCGCGGCCCAGGGCGGCGATGCCGCGGGCGATGAGCAGGCGGTTCCAGCGGGCCCGGTTCTGGTCCTCGAGCAGCACGGGCCCGCCGTCCGGTCCGGTGCGGGCCGCCGCGCGGGAGGCCTGGAACTCCAGCAGCGAGGCCAGGCCGTGCACTTCGGGCTCTTTGGGCATCAACTCGGCCAGCACCCGGGCCAGCCGCAGCGCGTCCTCGCACAGGGCGGGGCGCAGCAGGTCGTCGCCGGCGGTGGCCGCGTACCCCTCGTTGAAGATCAGGTAGATGACCTCGAGGACGGACCCGAGCCGCGCCTCCCGCTCGGGCCCGTACGGCACCTCGAAGGCCACGCCCTTTGCGGCCAGCGTCCGCTTCGCCCGGACGATGCGCTGGGCGACGGTGGCCTCCGGCACGAGGAACGCCCGGCCGATCTCGGCCGTCGTCAGGCCGCCGAGCAGACGCAGGGTGAGCGCGATCCGGGACTCGGCGGACAGCACGGGGTGGCAGGCGGTGAAGACGAGCCGCAGCAGATCGTCGTCGATGTCCTCGGGGTCGGCGGGCTCGTCGATGTGGTACGGCGCCGCCTCCAGTCCCCGCCCGACCTCGGCGAGCTTGCGCGCATACCGCTCCCGACGGCGGACGAGGTCGATCGCGCGGTGCTTGGCGGTGGCCATCAGCCAGGCGCCGGGATTGTCGGGCACCCCCTCCCGCGGCCACTGCTCCAGCGCGGCGACCAGCGCGTCCTGCGCGAGTTCCTCGGCGATGCCGACGTCCCGGACGATCCTGGCGACGCCGGCGATCACACGGGGCGACTCGATCCGGAAGACGGTCTCGATGGCACCGGCGGGGCCGTCGGGGGGCGGGGCGGCGGTGGGCTGCTGTTCCACAACCCACCATGCAACACCCCCGGCGGCCGGGCGCCAAGGCGGTGTCACCCCTCGGCGATCTCCCGCACCTCGCAGGTCACCGTCCAGTACTCCTCGTGGACCTTCAGGAACCGGGTCGTCCACTCGATGGCCTCGGCCCTGTCCTTGCACTGCATGATCGCGTAACCGCCCACGACCTCCTTGGACTCGGTGAACGGGCCGTCCGTGACGGAGATCTTCCCGCCCTCCCAGCGCACCCGGGTGCCCTGCGCGGTCGGCGTCAGACCGGCGGTGTCGAGCATCACCCCGGCCTTGGTGACCTCCTCGATGAGCTCGCCCATCCGCTGCATCAGCTCGGGGCTCGGGCCCTCGGCGGGCGCGGTGGTCTCGTCGATGCGCACAAGCGACAGATAACGCGGCATTGGTGTCTCCTCAGGAGTGAGGGCCGGGCTCCTCCCGGCCTCTCACCCAGTGCGTCGAACGAGGGCGACGCGGATCGACACGACCCGGGGACTTTTTCGAAGAATTTTTTCCCGGAGCTGTTTTCCCAGGTCAGCGATCCAGCGCACCTTCGGTGCGCGCCGGGGGCGTGGTAAATCCCGTGGCGTGCGCCGGAGGTGCTTCTGTCTGCCCTGACGTGGAC
>NZ_JBEYXD010000097.1:0-28649 GCF_040644975.1 Streptomyces sp. NPDC046900
AGCTGGCACCTCACCCCGGCCACCGCATAAGCAAGAAGGGCTGTCCGACCTACGGCCGGACAGCCCACGACAAGATCTTCAGCAGTCTTCTAGGCCGAGCTACACGTTGGCCGCCAGAGTGTCAGCCCACTCGGTTGCAGCCAGCCAGGTCACCAACGCTCGCGAATGAAGTCCCTGACTTCTACAAGCCGAGCGCGCTCGACCTCGGGGACTTCATACCCGTGTGCCCGGACACACTGAAGAAATTCGTCCGGCAGTGTCACATGGTGCAGACGGACGTAATGCCACAGATCCCCGCGCCACAACCACTCGCCGTCTGTGAAGAGAGAGTCCCCGCCGACGAATTGTTCACCGGACCCCAACACGTCTGCGGCCATGCCCATCGTGCTGATGATCTCGTGCCCAGCTCGCAGATAGGACATGATCTTGTCTGGGTCCTCGTACGCTGTGTCCGCGACGAAGTCGCGAGCAGCTCCCGCAGGCGTTCCAAAGGAAGGCGTCCAGAGCTCCTCAAAGAACCCGGCAATCTTCATAAGATCCCGTCCTACCTCAGTGGACTTCTGCGGGCGACTCGGCTCCTCAGCTATCGCTCGGGCAGGAGGTTCACGACTCCGTCCACGGGCGAGGCTTCCCGCCAGTCAGGGGAACCCACACGGAGTGGGCGGGCCCGTGTTGCTCGAGGTCTTCGAGTACAGCGGCTCCGAGGCGGACTTCGCTGGCGAGGGCCGCTACGAGCGGGTGGTGGGCAACCATGGCCTGCAGATCGCTCATGCGATTCTCCAGCCTGGTTCGGGCCGCACCGGTCAGCACGAAGAGTACGCGCGGAAAGACCGGATACCAGCGGAGCCAGGCAGGACCGGTGCCGGCCGGCTTGCGCCGGCCGACGGGCTGGGCCTCGTGCTGGAACAGGCGCGCGTACTCGATCAGTTTCACGGCCAGCCGCTCGCCGCTCATGGTGCTGCGGTCGACTTCTACGAACGCGCGCAGCTTTCGCCGGTGTTCGCCCTCGGCGACGGTGTAGTACATGAGGGCGTCGGCGACGAGCCGCTCGCCCTCGCCGATCGAGTGGGACACTTCGGGGGTCCAGTCCCAGGGGCCGTGCTCGTGTCCGAGCCGTCGGGCGTCCTCGGCGAAGGCAAGGTGGGCGCGTACGGCGGCGAGCGTGTGCGGGTCGCGCATTCGGCCCGAGGTTAGCGTCGGGTGGACTCCGCTTCTTACCCATGTCTTGACGCTACGGGCGATCGGGGAGACGTGAGCTCATCGGCGTTGGCCAGCCGTGCCGAATCACCCTGGCCTGCGGCTGGATCGCCGTACTCCGCCACCAGGAGCTCGAGGCAGCACGTCGTGAGGCCGCGATGGGGCTCCCCCGAGGGGACTCCTGATTGCGGCCCGGTAGTCTCAGCCACCGGCCGCCACTCGCGCCGACTCGGCAGCAGCACGATCGGAGTAGCCCGGGTGTCGGGCGTCGACCAGATCGGCATAGGCGGTCGTTCGCGAGAGGTAGTCGACCACGAAGGGGCAGATTGCGGTGATCGTGCCCCCGCGGGCGCGGATCTCGTCGAACACCCGCCGCACCAGCGCGCCCGCCACACCCTGGTGCTGATGACTCGTCTCGACCTCAGTGTGCCGAAGAGCGTACCGGTTGGGCTTCAGGTGGGTGTAGTAGAGCCAGCCGACCAGGTCGTCGTCACGGCAGAGCTCAAAGCGGCCTTGATCGATGTTGTCGATCAGCTGCTCGGTTACCGGCACCTGCTCGTCGCCGCTCATCGCCTTACCCTTCCAACGTGTTGTCACGCCGACCAGTCGGACGGTCCCACTTCGGACCTTCAAGTCCAGTATGGCATGGGCCTACTCGCAAAGTGATGTTGAATTGGACTCGATAGTCCTTTCACGCCCTGGTGAGGACGCTCGGGACCACCGACCGAAGACGAACGAGGCGAGAAGAGAACATGGAGCCATCACCGGCCGCCGTTGAGGTGCGCAAGGGCGAAACCACCCGCCCCTACGAGGCACTGATCAATACCGGTGACTTAGTGCTTTGGTGTGCGTTTGATCCGTTTCGGTTTGGTGACGTCGACGAGGGTTATGGCCGCGGTGGGTGGGCGGTCTGCAGTCCGGTGGGCGGCGCGCTTGAGGGGTCGGCCGGTGACTTTGCGTTTGATGACGCGGGGGTTGGTGCGGTGCCGTCGTGGTGGCGGGAGGCGTTGGAGGAGTTCAGCGTGGGTGGCTTTGACTGCGCGGGCGGGTCAGCACGGCGCCCCACTGAACACGGTGGAGTCCTCGACCTTCACGTGCAGCGGCACCGTCTTCCCGGGCTGGACGACCAGCTCATCGGCGGCGTCGAGGTGAACGGAGACCCGCGCCGCCTGCATGCCGGCGTCCAGGTGGGCGAAGACGAGAACTCCCGCGATCGCGACGCACGGCAGCCCTTCGTCATCGGGGCCGGCCTGTGCGTGGAAGACGGCCGCGTTGTTGACCACAGCGCAGACCTCCTCGTCCGGGAAGCGGAAGTCGTGCGAAGCGGGCGCCGTGCGCACGCACCTGCCGACTCCGTGGAGGCTGTCTCGCCCTGATTCGGCCTTGCCGCGTTATGGATCAGTGCGTGTGCAGGCTTGGACCAGATGGTGAGTGGTGCAGGCGCTTGGCATTTCCGGTTGACCAGGGGAGATGCGGCGGCGAACGAAGGTGTCAGGGGCCGTTGACATCCTCACCTCCAAGGAATAGGACGAAAGTCATAAAGCGTGCACAGTGAGCCATCTCGGATTTAGGTGGCTTTCCGGCGGTCGACGCCAGGGCCACTTGACTCGTGCGCTGCGAGAAGGAGGTGAACAACATGAGCGACACCGAACAGGCGCCTCAGGAGCCCGAGTCGACTTCGACCGAGGGTGAGGAGTCGGCGGCCGAGGCAGCGGAGACTGCGGAAGGTGCGGAGGCGGAAGCCCCCGCGACCGGTGAGGCCGCTGAGGCCGCGGAGCCCGAGTCGACTTCGACCGAGGGTGAGGAGACCACAGCCGAAGCGGAGAAGCAGGAAGCGGAGGCACCGGAGGCCGAAGGCGAGGAGTCGTCCGAGGGCGGGTAAGTGTGACCCCCGGCAAGGCGATCATTGTCGTGCGATCAATGAATGGTGACCTATACAAAACGACGTCGCCCCCGCTTGGCAGCGGGGGCGACGCATGTGTGAATAGCGGGGTGGCGGCGTGCGGCCCGGCAGACTACGCCTCGTCTGCGGCTTCCAAGGCTCGCTCGATCTGCTGATTCGCGCGCTGCTGGTTGCGATGAATCGCCTTGGCGTAGAAGCGGAACAGGACCGCGATGCTGTGGCCTGCTCGGTGTGCGACCTCGGCTGGGGAGACGCCGGACTCAAGCCAGAGCGAGAGCGTCGGTCCGGCAGACCAGGTCGGCGGCCGGTGAGGTGCCGCGTACGCGGTGCCTGAAGCGTCACATCGCCGGGGCGAAGCGGGACAACTGGGCCAGCGGACGGGGACTTTGGCCGTGTGCTTCGTAGGGTGTGGCGTGCTGCGGGCGACTTCCCGGCACGGCTGTCAGTAAGGAGTATCGCGTGCGCCAGCCAGCGCCGCAGGGCGCCTTCGGAATGCCGCAATCGCCGTACGGCCCCGGCCCAGCTACCCGGTCTACCCGGCGCCGCAGCCTGGGGCCGGGCACCTGCAGCAGCTCCCGCCGTATGCCGGATGGCCACGGCGGGCGGGGGCGTTCCTGCTGGACATCGTGATCAACTTCGCCCCGATGTGCGTGCTGACCGGTGTCGGAGCCCGCCATCGGCGAGGGCGGTGAGAGCAGCGAAGCGGCCGGGACCATCCTGGCCTGGGTGGGCCTTGCGGCCATGCTCGTCACCGTCACCTTCCAGCTGGTACGCGAAGGGTGCAGCGGCCAGATTGTGGGCAAGAAGATCCTGCGTATCCGCAGCGTCCGCGACCGCGGCGGCCAGGTGTCTCCGGTCTGCCTGAGTGAGCACTCGCAAGGTCTTGATCAGTAAGTATTCATGTTGAATGAGTGATCTTGCTGTCCATGCAGACGTGTCCGCGAGTCTCTGAGGCTGATCTAGGTTCAGGAAGAAGGGCTGTTACCTGCGCAGTCGCAATCGAAGCTCGTGGATGCTCAGTTGCGATGAACTATGTGCTGCTTCGCAGCCCCGCATCCGGCATCCGCTGCGCCCCCGCGATGTGGTAACAGGTGTTACCATCGGGGGATGGCGAAGACACAGCTGGGCGCACGCGTCGATGACGACATCGCAAAGCTCGCCAGAGCCCGCGCCAAGGATCGCGGCCTGAGCGTGGGTGACTACATCGCCGCCCTCGTGAAGGAGGACGCCGGCGGACTGCGGCGTGGCCTGGACGCCGCGCGACGCTTCCTCGACGATCATCAGGCCGTCTTCGACGAGGCGGAAGACGCCGACCGTCACGCTCCGGGAGCGCACGCCACGTAATGGACCTGTTCATCGACGTCCCCTGGATCCTGCAGGTCGCCGAGCTCGCCGGCGCCGGGGACCCGGCCCCAGACGACTATGGGGTGCCCGTGGCCGCGGTCGCCTGCCACCGGGCGGAGCTGCTCGAACAGCCCATCTACGACGGCCCCTACGCTCGCGCCGCCGCCCTGGTGCACATCCTCGGCCGCTGCCGCTGGCTGGAGCGCTCCAACCTCGCCGTGGCCGCAGCGACCGGTGTGATGTACCTGGAGGCCTCCAACATCCCGGTCAAGCCCACCCGGGAGGACGCCATAGCCCTGCGTGACCTGCTTCGGGATCCCGGCTGCACCGCCGCGCGGATTGCCGCCCTGCTGCGCACCTGGCCGCAGGCCACCTGAACCGAGAGCCACTTCGGCGTCTCAGGAGTAGCCGGTCGGTGCTGTTGCGCGCCGCTACTGACCTTTTCGGTTCGGGGTGACGTCATGGCGGGGCTGGGATGATTCCGGTCTCGGCGATGAATCCGTCGAGTAGACCGGGCTGGTACTGCATCCGTTTCAGGCGGGTGCGGGCCAGTGCGGCAAGCTCGTCGAGGCTGCATGGGGCCAGGTTGCCCAGGCTGTTCTTCAGGTGGGCCCACACGCCCTCGGCGGGGTTGAGGTCGGGTGTGTACGAGGGGAAACGGAAGACGGTGAGCCAGCCCGGGCCTCGATCAGCTCACGCATCGCGGCGTCGACGTGATGGGTGTAGTCGTCCCACACCAGTACGACGGGCCCGCCGAGCTGCTGGTGAGCCGCGTCCAGCAACGCCGCGAAGTCCTTCTCCCGAAAACCCCTTCCGTTCGCCCTTGCGGCCGTGGTGCACCAGCATCCGGAAGATGAGCCGGTCGACCGCCGACCGACCGTATGCGGCTGCACATCCGCCCTGACGGGCAACACCTCACCTGGGCGTGACCGCGGGACAACAGCTCTTCAGCTGCCCCGTCCGTCCGCTGTCCCCCGTGGCGGACGGGCGGGGCTTGTCCGGCGCACCGGCACGACCCCCGCCTTGCCCACCACCTTCCGCCCGCCGACAGCGACAGGCCCTCCGCCCGATCGGTAGGCTCGCTCACCCGGAGGGTGCCCCCTCCCACCATGATCCAGATCTCAGCAATCCGAATCATCGCAGGTCGCGGCACCCTCCTCCGTTCACCTCACCCTCTGTCACCAGCATCCGCCCGCATGGTGAATTCATGAGGCGGGGAAACCGGTCCGCGGGCTCGTAGCGACCGGGCCCTTCAACTGCCGACGCCGCGTTCTCGTGCCGCAGCACGAGCAGCGCGGCGTCCTTGGAGGTGTCGCGGCGCAGCAGCACCGCCGGTACGGACAGCGGCTTCCGGGTCACCTTGTACACCAGCGAAACGATCACGCAGAGATGGTGCCAGCCGACGCCGCATTGCCGCCCTCGCCTGCAGCGAGGACTTTCCGAGCCCCACACGCTCTCGTTGTCGGCAACGTGGACGCCGAGGCCGCCGGCCGGGGCGGGTTTCAGCCGGCGGGCCACCGAGACGACCGGGACCTGGGTCGCGCGGTCCGCGAGGCGGGCGACTGGGGCCTCGGGGCCGAGCAGGATGAGGGCCTCGCACCGGTCGGCGAGCAGCGCCTCCACGGGGTAGCGCGACGCTTGGGTTGCCTGCGAGCCGTCCTGCTGGCAGGCAACCTCAGCGCGCATTCACCGTGCTCGCTTCAAGCGGGTTGGAGCAGTTGCTGGGCTCCTTGCGCGGCACCGAGGCGAACACATCGGCCGCGTATGACGCCAACTTCGCCCGGACCCGGTTCACTTCATGCGTGTCCATCCAACCCGACATGCCCCTCAACAGGCCGGCAGGAAGATCTAACGGAGTCGTACTACTCGATACCAGTCGATCGATCACTCGGGAAGGTACGCCCTTCGCGTGCCCTCCGAGCTGATCCACAGGAAATGAGCATTGCCCCGCCGCCCCGCCCGCAGGCTGGCGAGGTCCAGGCGTAGGTTGTCGTGGAACGGGTGTCGCGATCATGCCCAGGCGCCCTCGTCGGGCGTCGTCGTCAGCGTCCCGTCCACACCGGGGCGCGCTTGTTCTGGAAGGCCAGCACTCCCTCTTTGCTGTCCTCGCTGTCGAGGGCAGCCATCACGGCGGGCAGGCGCGCGTCGCGTGCCTCGCGGGCGCTGAGCTGAGCGGTTCGGGTGGCCAGTTGCTTGATCGCCCGAACCGACGACGGCGAGCAGGCCAGCACGTCGTCCACCCAGCGCTGCACTGCGTTGTCGAGTTCTACCGCGGGGACGACCTCGTTGACCAGGCCGAGGCGGTGCAACTCGCTCGCGGGCACTCGCTTGCCGGTCAGCAGCAGGCCCATGGCCGCGTTGTGCGGGATTTTGCGCTGCAGCAGCACCATGCCGCCGTCGAGCGGCAGCCGGCCGACCCGCGGCTCGGTCAGTCCGAATTTGGCGGTATCTGCGGCGATGACGATGTCACAGCCCAGGACCATCTCCATCCCACCGCCGACGGCGTAGCCGTTGACCCTCGCGATGATCGGCACGTCCAGGGTCGTGCGCAGGCTCAGCCCGCCGAAGCCGTTCGGATCGAGCTGCGACCAGTACTCGAGGCCGGTCTTGTCGATCGCTTTTTGGGACATGTCCGCGCCGACGCAGAACGCGCGGTCGCCGGCTCCGGTGAGCACCACGCACCGTACCTCGGACGAGGCCTCGATCGTCGCCCAGATCTGGTTGAGGCGGTCGGTGGTTGGTCCGTCGACGGCGTTGAGTACCGCTGGCCGGTCGATCGTCACGTAGGCGACGAAGTCTTTGATTTCGAGGCGAACTTCATCGGTCATGACACGATTCCGTTCTCGCGCAGCCGCGCGATCCGTACCTCGTCGTATCCGTGCTCGGCCAGCAGTTCGGCGGTGTTCTCACCGAGCTGCGGCGCGCGGCGGTCCACCGTGGCCGGGGTCGCGGAGAGGCTGATGGGGGAGTTGAGCACCTGCACGACGCCTTCGCCGGGGTGTTCCATCTTGACGATCATGTTGTTGACCGCGGTCTGCTCGTCCGCCAATGCATCGGCCATGGTCAGCACCGGAGCGCACAGCAGGTCCTGTTCCTCGAGCCTATGCACCCAGTGGGCGGTGGTGTTCGTGGCGAACCTGTCGCGGAAGAGTTCCTGCAGCTCCGCCTTGGCTGCCATGTGCCCCGGTGGATCCTGCAGGTCCGCTCGCTGCCACAGGGTGTCGGGGAGGTTCAGCGCGGCACAGATGTCGCGCAGGGGCTCCTGCTTGAAGGCGCCGACCATGCACACCGCGCCGTCGGTGGTCGCGAAGACCCCGGACAGTGGCATGGCCGCCCAGTTGATCTCCGTTCCGCGGTTGAGGTGGGTTGCTGCCTCCTGCATTTGCATGTGGAGCATGGAGTCGAACATGCGGACGTCGACGCGCTGGCCTTCGCCGGTCCGTTCGCGCGCGAGTAGGGCCAGCAGGATTCCTTGGAGGAGATGCATTCCGGTGGTGTAGTCGCACAACGTTGTCGGGTAGATGCTCAGCGGGATGTCCTCGCTCTGGCGGCGCCACATCACACCCGAAAGGGCCTGCAGCAGCACGTCCTGCCCGCCCTTGTGGGCGTAGGGGCCGCTTTCGCCGAAGCCTGTTCCGGACGCCCAGATCAGGCGCGGGTTGATCGCCTTCATCGCCTCGTACCCGAACCCGATGCGGTCCATGACCCCGGCCCGGAAGTTGCTGACCACCACGTCGGCGTCACGGATCAGGTCGAGGACGACCTGTTTGCCTTCCTCGCCGCGGGTGTCGATGCTGATGCTGCGTTTGTTCCGGTTGATGGAGTAGAAGATGGGGTTATCCAAGCCGGACGGGTCCACGGTGGACGACCGGGAGAGGTCGCCGACCTTCGGGCGCTCGATCTTGATGACGTCTGCGCCGTAGTCGCCGAGCAGCTGCGTGGCTGAGGGGCCCATGAACACCTGGGTGAAGTCGACGACGGTGATGCCTTCGAGTGCTTTCATACGTCCGTTCCTTCGGCCGATGCGGTGGTGACCGTCGCGTTCGCGCTCGGTTGGTCGCCCGGGTCCGCCTCGAACTTGCGCATCACTGCCTGGATGTCGGGTGCGGGAACCTCCCGCACCGTGCAGCCACGATCGGCCGCCAAGGCCGCCGCCACGCCTGCGGCCTGGCCCATCGCCATGCACGGCGGAATCTCCCGGGACATCTTCTGCGCCTGTGGGGTCGCGGAATAGTGCCGTCCGGCCACCAGCAACTGATCGACCTCCTTGGGCAGTAGGGCACGGTAGGGCGTGTAGTAGTCCCGTCCGCGTGCCACCGAGTCGGCAAAGTGCCTTCGCGAGTGGACATCCTCGGCGGTGACTACGTACTCACCTTGGAGCAGTCGGGTCTGTCGCACGCCCATCTGTTCCGCTACATCCACGATGTAGGCGTTCTCGAAGCCTGGCAGTGTTTGCCGGCAGAGGGCGACGGCTTCCGCGATACGGTCCCGTGCCGCGAACTCGGCCGAGGTCATCGACGTCGGGTCCGTGCCGTCGTAACCGGTCATGTGCGGTGCGTTGCACCACACCACGCCAGGGACCGGGGTCTTGAGCCACCACAGCTCCCAGGCTCCGCCCAGTACCCGCTTGATCTTTTTATTGATCAGGCGGGCCGCCTTCGGATCGGCCTGTTCGAACCGCTCGGCCTGCGCCGTGTCGACCCCGCCGAGGCGGAAGACGAGCGTGGTCAGATAGGAATCCTTGACGTAGGAGGCACCCGCACGGGACGCCACGTCAATGTCGCCGGTGGTGTCGATGACGACGTCGCCCAGGATCGCCTGCGGACCTTCCTTCGTTTCCGCGATCACTCCGCGCATCGTCCCGTCGTCGACGATCGGCCGCGAGAACCAGCTGTGCAGCCGTAGATTCACGCCTGCTTCGCGCACCAGATCGTTGGACACCCTCTTCCATGCGTCGGGGTCGAACGCGACCGCGTAGCAGATGGGTTTCGGGGTCTGCGACTGGTGGAAGTCGAAGACGCCGTAGCGGCCCCACTTGTTCCACATCTCCGTCGAGGCGTAACGGTCTTCCTCGGGCGGCACGACAGCCAGCTCCATCTTGGTCATGCGCTCGATGTACTCCGCCACGATTCCGGTGACGGTGATCTCCTGGCCGTTGATCATGTCGTCCAGCACGAGCACCATGCCGCCCGAGGCCAGGCCGCCGAGTGCCGGATAGCGCTCCAGCAGGGTGACGGAAGCTCCGCTGCGGGCTGCGGTCACGGCGGCGGACACGCCGGCCGGGCCGCCACCGACGACGACGACGTCGGACTGGGCCACGACCTCGCAGTCGAGTGAGCCGGGCGCAACTCGAAGATCAGTCACCGAGGGACACTCCTTCAGTTTTCTTCGCCCACACATACAAGGCGATGCTCAGGGCCGCGAGAACGGCCATGTAGAGGGGGAACAGTGCGCTCAGTCCCTTGCCGGAGAGCCAGACCACGAGATAGGAAGCGGTGCCACCGAACGCGGCGACCCCGACCCCGTAACCAAGTCCGCAGCCCGCGGCCCGGACTCCCTTGGGCATCAACGAGGTGCTCACCAGAACGTAGAGGGTCATGTTGATCAGCAGTACCGGCGCGCCCACCAGCAGTACGAGAGTGAACGTGGCGATGCTCTTGTGCATGTAGAGCAGGATCAGGAAGACCGCGGGGATCATCAGGAACCGACCGTAGAGGAACACCCGGGACAGAGCCCATCGGTCCGCGAGCCGTCCGACGACGAGCGAGCCGCCCATCATGATCAACGCCAGCACGGTGGTGATACCGAAGACGACCGTCGGGTCCTCGTGGAACCTGGCACGCGCAAGGGTCGGCAGGCCCACGTTCCACCCGTAGTTGAACGCCTGCGCAGCGCCGACCACGAAGATGATCGCCAGCAGGCTCCGCCACCGGGTGAACACCGAGGCCCAGACCTTCGAGGGGGAGCCGACGTACTCGGGGTCGTCCTCGTGCAGGGTTTCGGGCAGGGAACGGCGCAGCCACAGTACGACGAGGCCCATCACGGCGCCGACCCAGAACGGGATGCGCCAACCCCAGTCACCCATCAGCGCATCGCCCAGCGTGAGCCCCAACACGTAGTTGATCAGCGAGGCGAGCAGAATGCCGAAGTTGACGAAGAAGCTGATGACACCGGCGGCCGTGCCCGACCGGCCTTTCGGCATGACCTCCGCACCGTACGCCGTGGACAGCGGTGCTTCTACGCCGGTGGAAATCCCTTGCAGCAGGCGGCAGACGAGCAGGATCAGCGGTGCTGCCACACCTATGGTGCCGGCGTCGGGTATCACCCCGATGACCAAAGTCGTCAGTGCCATCATCGCCACTGACAGAAGCATCACCCTGCGGCGGCCTATGCGGTCGGCGACACCACCGAGCACAATTCCGCCGATGGGCCGCATCGCGAAACCGACGGCGAAGATCGACAAGGTGCTCAGTGTCGCGTCGATGGAGCTCTCGTTGCGGAAGAAGTGCGGGCCGATGGTGACCGCCAGCAGGCCGAAGATCTGCCAGTCGTACCACTCGAGGGTGTTGCCGAGACCCAGGCCGAGCATCGCGCGGCGCGTCGCTGGGGGACGATCCTTAGATTCTCTGGCGGACGTTTCGTTGGTGAAATCGGCGGCGCCGAGCGCTCTTTCGGGAGATATGGACATGGCTCGCCTTCCGGACGGCCGCCGCGAGTGCGGACCGTCGGGCATAGGGGACGGGGAGCGCCGCCTTGACTACCAAGTCGGCGGCGTGGAAACCCAGATGCAGTTCGCCGGCTCGTCGCCGGCGTTGACGTACCAGTGCGGAATCGTTGAGGAATAGCGGATGGAATCGCCCGCTTCGAGATGGTGACGCACGCCGTCGACGAACACGTCGAGACTGCCCGAGAGGACGATCCCGAACTCTTCTCCGTTGTGGGTGAACGGCGTCTTACTGGTGTCGTGGCCGGGTTGCGAAGTCACCCAGGTCGCTTCGAGGGCGCCGGACAGGTCGGGCGTGAGCAGTTCGTAGGTGGCCGCGGCGGTCGCCAGGCCGTGCCCGCCCACCCGACGGCGTTCCGTCTTGCGGACGATGGGCGACTTGTTGTCCTCGATGCGCAGCAGGAGCCGGCCCACGGGAACGTCCAGGGCGTGCGCCAGCTGAACCAGGGTGGCGAAAGCAGGGTTGCCGATTCCGCGCTCGAGCTGGCTGATCACACCCACCGAAAGACCGCTGGCTTCAGCAAGCTGCTCCAGTGTCAGCGTGCGTTCCCGGCGTATGGACCGCACCGTCTCACCGATGGCGGCAACCATGGGGGCGATCGTTGGACCGTCGCTCGACCGAGGCTTCGCTGCTTCACTCATGGACACAACCTAGTGAGGATTTTCATTCTGTCAACGGTTTGTTGCGACGTCGCTGGGGAGCCTGTCCCGTGAGCAACCCGTCCTTGGTCGACGCGGACGCCACCGCGGACGAGCTTGAATCCATGCTTGCGGCGGCGCAGGAGGCCGCCTTTGCACTGCGTGACTCCGTTGCCTTGACGCATGGGCACAACGTAGTGAAGATTTTCATTCTGTCAACGGTTTGTTGCGACGTCGCTAGGGAGCCTGTCCCGTGAACAACCCGTCCTTGGCCAGCGCGGATACCACCGCGGGCGAGCTTGAATCCATACTTTCGGCGGCGCAGGAGGCCGCCTCCGCACTGCGTGACTCCACCGGCAGCGAGCGGGCGTCGTGGTTGCGTGCAGTCGGCGCGGCGATCGATGAGGAAAGGGCGGAACTGCTCGACCTGGCGGCGGCGGAATCCCACCTCGATCGGACCGCGCTGGACGGCGAGGTGAACCGCACGGCCTTCCAGCTCGAACACCATGCGGAGGCGGCCGAGTCCGGCGAGCTGCTCCGGATCCTGGCCGAACCCGCCGATGCGGACTACCCCGTCGCGGCCCGTCCCGATCTCGTCCAGTCGATGATGCCGCTCGGCCCCGTACTGGTCTTCACCGCCAGCAACTTCCCCTTCGCATTCAGCGTGGCCGGCAACGACTTCGCCTCCGCCCTGGCCGCGGGCTGCCCGGTAGTGGTGAAAGCCAACCCGGGGCACCCCGCACTCAGCGCCCTGACGGCGGAGATCGTCGCCACCGCCCTGGCGAAGGCCGGCGCCCCGAAGGGCACCTTCGCCCACATCCAGGGAGTGGAGCCAGGAGTGGCCGCGCTGCGCGACACCCGGATCAAAGCGTGCGGGTTCACCGGCTCGCTCGCCGGCGGCCGTGCGCTGTTCGACATCGCGGTGGGCCGCCCGGACCCGATCCCGTTCTACGGTGAACTCGGTTCCCTCAACCCGGTGTTCGTCACCCCCGCAGCCGCCGCCGCACGGGCCGAGGAGATCGCCGCCCAATTCGCCGCCAGCGTCTCCTTCCGCGGTGGACAACTGTGCACCAAGCCGGGCGTGCTGATCGCACCGGAGAACTCCGGCATCCTCGACGCCGCAGCCACCGCCCTCGCCGGCCTCGAACCGGCGACACTCCTGACCGACCGCATCACCAGCGCCTACACCGAAGGCACCACGTCCCTGTCCGCCCTGCCCGGCGCACGTGTGGTGGCAGGCTCGGGGGGCACCTCGCCCACACTCGTCTCGATACCCCCCGCGAGTGTGCTCGCCGGCGCCGCCGGCGGCATCGAGGAGTGCTTCGGGCCGGCGGCCGTCGTGATCGAGTACCGGGACACGGCCGAGATCGGCGCGATCGCCCGCTCGCTCGGCCCGAGCCTCACCGCGACGATTCACGGTGAGCCGGCCGACGCCGTCGCCGCCTCCCTCGTCGACCAGCTCAGCTCCCTGGCCGGCCGCGTCATCTGGAACGGCTGGCCGACCGGAGTGAGCGTGACCCGCGCCCTGCACCACGGCGGCCCCTTCCCCGCCACGACCTCGCCGACCTACGGCTCGATCGGCGCGGGTTCGGCCCAGCGCTGGCTGCGCCCGGTCACGTACCAGAACTGGCCGGTGGAGCTGCTGCCCCGGGAGGTTCGAGCACGGGTCCTTCCGGCTGCGGAGTGAGGAAGGCCGCGATCCGTGCTCGTGGCCAGGACCGCCACCGCCGTGACGCAGCCGGCGGCCGACGACCTGCGCGGGCGGATCACCGGCCCGAACCACACCGACAAGACGCATTCCACGCCGCCCCGGGGGACCGCGCGCGGCTGCGGCCCGTCCGCCGATCCACCGCGGGATCCGGCGGCAGCCGTTGCCAGCGCACGAGTAGTGAGGAACTGAGGAACAGGAATGTCATCGACCACCCTGAAACCCGGAGTCTGGGGCGTTCTGGCGACCCCCTTCACCGGGCCCGCCCTCGACATCGACACGACCAGCCTGGCCGGTATCGTCGAGGCGTACGAGCGTGCGGGAGCCACCGGCCTCACCGTGCTGGGCGTCTTCGGCGAGGCCGCACAGCTCGACACCGGTGAACGGCGCGCGGTCCTTGAGACCGTCGCCGCCAGCAGCTCGCTCCCGCTCGTGGTGGGAGCGACCTCGCTCGGCACCGCGACCGTGGCCGAGGAGACCCGGCTGGCGCAGCAGGTGCTCGGCGACCGGATGGCCGCCGTGATGGTCCAGGTCAACTCGCCAGACCCGGCGGTGCTCGCCGAACACCTGCGCGCGGTCCACCGGCGGACCGGTGCCAGCATCGTCGTCCAGGACTACCCCGTGGTCAGCGGGGTGCGCATCGCAGTCTCCGCACTCGCCAGGGCACTGCGCGACCTGCCGTTCGTCGCCGCCGTCAAGGCCGAGGCCCCGCCGACCCCGGGCGCCGTCGCGGCCCTCACCAAAGAGTTGGACGTCCCGGTCTTCGGCGGGCTCGGCGGCATCGGACTGCTGGACGAACTGGCCTGCGGCGCCGCCGGCGCGATGACCGGCTTCTCCTACCCCGAAGGTCTGATCGACTGCGTAAAGGCGTGGCAGACCGGCGGCTACGAGCAGGCCAGGCAGGCGTGGCTGCCGTACCTGCCACTGGTCAACTTCGAACAGCAGGCCCAGATCGCACTCGCCATCCGCAAGGAATGCCTGCGCCGACGCGGGCTGCTCCAGGACTCCGCCGTACGGCCGCCCGCCTCGGCCATGCCGGACACCCTGGCCGAGCAACTCCAACGCCACCTGGACGCCGTGGCGCGGACGACGGGGACGCGCTGATGGACCTCGGACTCAAGGGACGCACCGCTCTGGTCTGCGCCTCCACCCAGGGACTGGGCGAGGCCACCGCACGGACGCTCGCCGCGGAGGGCGCGAACGTCGTCGTCTGCGGGCGCTCCGGCGACCGCGCGCGGCAGATCGCCGGCGAACTGCCGGGCGCGATCGGCATCGCCGCCGACCTGCTCGCCGCCGACGGCCCCGAACGGCTGGTGGCCGCCGCCACCAACGCACTCGGCGCGATCGACGTCCTGGTCCTCAACGGACCGGGCCCGCGGCCCAAAGCCGCAGCCGACGTCACCGCGCAGGACGTCACCGAGGCGGTCGACGCGCTGGTCCGACCGCAGCAGCGACTGGTCGCCCTCACCCTGCCCGCCATGCGCGAACGCGGCTGGGGCCGCGTGCTCGCCATCGGCTCCAGCGGCGTCGCCGCCCCGCTGCCGCAACTGGCCTCGTCCAACCTCGCACGGGCCGCGCTCGCGGCGTACCTCAAGACACTCGCGGCAGAGGTGGCCGCGGACGGAGTCACCGTCAACCTGCTGCTGCCCGGCAGGATCGGCACCGAGCGGGTGGCCCGCCTGGACGCTGCGGCCGCCGAGCGGACCGGCCGCTCACCGGCCGAGGTCGCGGCCGAGTCCCGCCGCACCATCCCTGCCGGCCGCTACGGACGGCCGCAGGAGTTCGCCGCCGCCGCCGCGTTCCTGTGCAGCGCCCCCGCCTCCTACGTCACCGGTATCGCCCTGCGTTGCGACGGCGGCCTGATCCGCAACCTGTAACCGACCCGCTGGCGCTCCGCCCCCGGGCCGGCGACACCCCTACCACCACCGCCGCGTGCGACCTCACCGGCCGCCCATGCCGGACCCTGAAACGAGCAACGCCCGCGGGCGCGGCCGGAAACGGAGGACACACCAAATGAACGGAGAACAAGTCCCGCCGGATCTGCTCTCACTTCCCAAGGCCGAACTGCATCTGCATCTGGAGGGCGCGCTGCGCCCCTCCACGGCGGCGGAGTTGGCCGATGCCTACGGCCGGCCGGCGCCGCCGGTCGGGCCGTTCGCCGGGCTCGGCGAGTTCGTGGGCGCCTACGAAGGCGCCCGCGACCTCGTCGGCAGCCTGGACGACCTGCACCGGATAGGGCGTGAACTGGTCGAGGACGCCGCTGCCCAGGGGGTGGTGTGGAGCGAGGTGTACCTGATCCCGCCGAGCTACGGCGGCCGGCTCGGCCCGGCGGAGGGGATCCTCGAAGCGGTTCTTGACGGCATGCGGGCCGGCGCGACCGAGGACTCCGCGGCGGGCGTGATCGTCGGAATCAACCGCGGGCTGCCCATGGAGTCGGCACGCCGGTCGCTCGAACTGGCCGTCGCCTACCGCGAAGCGGGGGTGGTCGGCCTCGGTCTCGCGGGTGACGAGGCCGCCCATCCACCCGAGCGCTTCACAGAACTGTTCCGCGAGGCCCAGGAAGCCGGGCTGCCCGCGGTGCCGCACGGCGGCGAGGGCGCGGGCCCGACCAGCGTCCGGACCTGCGTTCAGGCGCTGGGCGCGTACCGGATCAGCCACGGCGTCCGGGCCGCGGAGGACCCCCGGCTGCTCAGCGAACTCGCTGAGCGGGGCGTGTGCCTGGACGTCTGCCCGACCTCCAACACGCTTTTGCAGGTCAGCAGTTCCCTGGCGGACCACCCGCTGCCCGCCATCATGGCCGCGGGCGTGCCCGTGACGGTGAACAGCGACTGCCCGCTGTTCTGCGGCACCACCCTCCTCGAGGAGTACCGGCGAGTGCAGGAATGGCTCGCCCTCGACGCGGCCGCGCTCGCCGACCTCGCGGAGACCTCCGTCCGCTTCAGCGCGTGCCCCGCTCCCCGGCGGACGGCCGCACTGACCCGACTGGCCGACTGGCGCGCGCGCTCAGGGGGGTGAAGCGGTCGCGGGCTGCGGGACGTTCGGGGTGTGCCGGGTCCAGGGGGCGTCCACCGGGCGGCCGCCCACGTCGTCGCCGGGCCGCGTGGGTGTCGCGCCGTGGGCAGGCCCGCCGTCTCACCCTGCGGCGCCGTCACTTCTTCCCCCGTCGCTGACCCGTCTGAAGTCATCCCACAGATAACACCCCAATACCTGCGGTAGCGCGATCCGGGACCTGCGGTGGTACCTCAGGGGTTGGGTGACAGCGGCCTGCCGGCACCAGGCGTGCAGGTAGACGGTCGGGGCCGCCGCCGACCCTGTCTCGACGTCCCGTTTGACGTAGTTTTGGCCAGGCTTGATCCGCTCGTCGCAGCGTGCGCAGATCATCGGCGGTACTGCCTGACGAGGCGGTACAGGCCTCGTCCTATCTCGCACCGGCCGGCCTCGTCCGCACAGTCCTTGCACGTCGTGCAGTGGGCGAACAGGCTGTGGTGCGCGCGGTCCGCGACGCAGGTGTGGCAGGCACGCGGGAACCATCGCGTGGGCGTGGTGGAGCCGCGTAGGGGGCTCATGTGCTCGCCGAGGGCGACGGCCTTCTCGCCGGTGAGCCTTTTGCCGTCGTGCCATACGCATGTGGCTCCGCGCCTCTGATCGTCGGTCAGCCCGTCGAGCGGGGGAAGCGCCAGAACGGCCAGTACGTCGGGCGGGATCTCTTGGACGACGCTGCTCACCGGATCGCCGCCTCGGGCGGCCGGGCTGTGCCTTGCCTCATGTCGGCGCTCCTTCGCGGCGTCGGCCATGTCCCGGCAGGCTTTGCCGCCTCGCCGGGATTTCGTCGTTTCTCCCGACGCTAGGAGCGTGAACAGCGCCATCGCCAGGAATGTGCACCGATGTACACGCGGCTTGTTTGCGGTCTTGACCTGCCATGTGTGCCGCATAACGGTGGTGTACATCCCTGAACACAGAGAGCAGTGGAGGCGACTGTGGATCTACAGTTCATCGGGGATCGACCCGAACACCGGCGACGGCGAGAGCCCGACCGTGTGGGTCGACCAGGAGGCGAGGGAGCTCGTACTGCAGGGCTGGAAACCGGGACCCGAACTCGAAGCCGAGTGCGCTGCGTTCGAGGCCCCCGGCCACGCGGTAGGCATCCCGGACCATGAGGCCGTGATCCGTATCCCCGCCAGGATGGTGCCGATGATCAGAAAGGCGTGCGATGCCGTCGAACGTGCCGACATTTCCTGAGCTCCTCGGCTCGGCAACGAGCACTGCTGTCCACTTGGAGATGCGCGACTCCTACGCCGTGGACTACGAGAAAGGCCCGTTCGCCGACTGGCGGGCGGGGCACCGGCACAACCCCGCCGACCGGGCGTCCTGGTGGCGCGCGTGGCTCGATCTCATCCAGGAGACCGTGGGCCGCGGCGTCGTCGTACGTCGGGCGCGCATCGTGTCCGAGCCGGTCAGCGAGTACACCCGCTTCCTGTACGACAACACCTTCACCAACGTCGCCGCAGGGGAGCAGGTGCGCCGGCTGCCCCGCCGCCAGGCCAGCACAATCGCCCTGCCGGGCAACGACTTATGGCTCATCGACGGCCGACTCATCCGCTGGAACCACTTCACCGGCCAGGGCGCCTCGGCAGGCGGACAGATCAGCGAGGACCCGGCCGCTGCGAAGCTGTGCGCCGACGCCTTCGAAGCAGTGTGGGCGCGCGCGATCCCACACGACCAATACACGATCAGCTAGCACGGAAGGTGCCCGGCCAGCTCATGCCCATCTCCCCGTCCTCGTCGGCCCAGGCCGCCCGCGAAGCCGTCGCGCAGCGCCTGAAAGAACTCCGTGCCGACGCCGGGATCACCGGGCCTGAGCTGGCCGCACGCTGCGGCTGGTCCCACCCGAAGACGTACCGCATCGAGGGTGCCCGCACCCCGCCGTCGGCCAACGACATCCGACGCTGGTGCGAAGCCTGCGAAGCCGGCAGCCAGGCGGACGACATCATCGCCCAGTCCCGCACCGCCGAGTCGATGTACCTGGAGTGGCGACGCAAGACCCGCACCGGACTGAAGCAGCTGCAACACAGCTACGTACCGCTGTTCAAGGCGACGAAGCAGTTTCGGATCTACTCGCCGACGATGGTGCCCGGCCTGCTGCAGACCGAAGGCTACGCACGCGGCCTGATGACCTCGATCACCCGCTTTAGGGACATCCCCGACGACGTCGCCGACGCGGTCGCCGCCCGGCTGGAACGATCCCGCATCATTCACGAGCCCGGACACCGGTTCACGATGGTCATCGAGGAACCGGTGCTCCACTACCGGCTGGGTGACCCCGATGCGATGGCCGCCCAGCTGGGCTACCTGCTCACGGCCGGGGCGCTGCCGCAGGTGTCACTGGGCATCATCCCCAGCACGGTCCAAGAACGCCCCATGTGGCCACAGGAACTGTTCCACGTGTACGACGAGACCCTCGTCTCCGTCGAACTGCTCGCAGCACGCGTCCAAGTCACCCAGCCCTCCGAGATCGCCCTCTACGTGAAGGCATTCGAGCAACTGCGCAGCATGGCCGTATACGGAGCAGACGCCCGCGCCCTGATCGTGAAGGCCATCGACGCGCTGCACTGACCCTGGGCATGACAGAACGCGCCCTGCGCGACCCGTGGTCGTTGTGCAGGGGGCGTTCTGTCATGCGTACTCGCGTCGCGGGCCGAGGCTTATGCCGATGAGCCCGCCGCCCGTCTCATCCGGCTGCGGGTTCGGCGCACCGTCCTTCCGGCAGACGAGCGCGTCCGGGGCCCAGCTCGGCCGACGAGGGTGCTGACGGCCACGCCTCACTTGCCGGCCTCGTAGGCCAGCTGGTTGGTGCCAGGACCAGCCAACAACTGATGGTCTGCGGGGGAGTGTCAGTTGAACTTCGTCATCTGAGCGCCAGTGGCGCAGGCGCGGCGACCTGGTCGTTGGCGCTGACGGGTGATGCTCACCCGTTGCTGACCTGAGTGACGAAAGACCATGTCATTCTCACGCCGACCGCCACGACGTTCCCCATAGTGAAGAGCTACGGCGTTAGGGAGTGATGATGGGCAGTGAGATGCGCATGCGCAGGGTTCCGGCCAATGAGCAGGAACGCGGGATCCCGGCACTGGAGGAGGGATTCGCGGCGATCTTGCAGAACGATGTGTTCGACCGGGAGACCGAGTCCGGCATCCTGTGCAGTCTCGGCGAGGAATGGCGGACGATGAACGTGCTGCTCACGGGTGAGGCATTCCCCGAAGGACCCTGCTCCCTGCCGGTTCTCGGCGGTGAGCATGTGGCGACCTTCGACAGCCGCTTCGACGTGATGCTCTGGCTGGGCGCCGAGGGTGTGCGCAGTGCCCGCGCATATGTGGCGGAGGTCGACTTCGACGAGCGTTTCGAGCGGAACCGCAAGGAGTTGCGGTACTACGGCGACATCTCCTACCTGGCGACGGATTTGCGCCACCGACTGGATGTCATGCAACGCTTCTACAGCCTCGCGGAGGACGCGGGTGAGGCTGTGGTCAAGCGGGTGTATGAATGATCGCTCGGGAGGCCAACCGGCCTGGGGGAGATGGAGACGGCGATACCGCCGACGTCCAAATGCTCGATCGGGCTGGGTGACGCGGAGTGGTGGAGCAACTTGCCCGGCACTGTGGGGCACTGGGGAAGTTTCATCGTGATTCGTGCAGGCCACCGAGCCTGGTGTGACGAGTCGCTGGGGTGCTCGCGCAGCTCATCGCGGTGATCACGGCGGGAGATCGTCCGTCACCGGGCTACCTGGTGGTGCGTCAGCACGAGCAGAGCCCGCACCAGCGCGGTCGCATGCCGCGGACAACCCGGCCGAATGCAAGTTCGATCTCGGCACCTCGCTGGCCAACCTGGGCATCCAACTGGCGGCGGTGGGGAGCCTGTAGGGTTCCAAAAGTCCCGTACGTGCTCTGACCTGGGCTTTCGTCGTCTGTCGTGATCTTATTCAGCTGGTGTTGCGGTACTCGTGGATGAGTCCGCCCAGGACGGGGGTGGTCGGCCGGTAGGTTTGCCCCGTTTGCAGGCTCCCGCCCAGTGGAGTCCCAGGTCGGCCAGCACCTTCAGCTGGTACCCGAGCACTTCAGTTGGTGCTTCGAGCACCACAGTTGTCATGAAGGGCCCCTTCCGGACATTTTCTCCGGGCCTTGCGATAATCCGCTTGAACCACAGACGGGTGGACGTGGCAGGCTTGCGCGGTGATTGTCGAGCTGGCCCCCCGTTTTCTGACCTGGGACGATGTGGATCCCGCCCGTCATTTCTTCGACAGCGTGTCGGCCCCACAGGTGGTGCGGTCACTCGGACCCGCCCGGAGGGTGCCCAGCCGCCCCGGCACCCCCTTCGGTGACCCGGCGATGAATGCTTGGAGCTGGGGCGTGGGACAGCCCTGGGCCGACGCCATGGCGCACGCCCTCGCCGAGCACTACGGCCGCTGGACCGTGGGCTGGCGCTGGGCGCACGACGAAGGCGACTTCGACGGAGGACCCGTCGGGAACTGGTGCTGCCCGCGGCACTCGATCACCACATCGCAGGAGACGCTCGCCCGTGTCGTCGCGGCACTGTGCGAGTGGCGCGAGTGGCTGGAGAGTCTCGCCGGGTGGTTCGACGCGTACTCCTTGGACCTGACCGAGGTCGAGGACCAGCGGATCCTGTGGGAGCATGCCGCCCGAAACCTGATCCTGCAGGTGACCGATCGCACCGGCTGCGGCAGCGGTTGGCACGGACACTGCCGTCAAGTGCTCACGTGGTTCCTTAGCCGCTGGGGGGTCGCTCCCGACCACGCACAGCATCTGGTCGTCGAGGCGATCGGCGGGCGGTTCGCGAGCTGGACCGGCCCCGACCCGGTGCTGGTCGAGGACGTCGCGGAGCGGCTCGCGTTGTCGCTGCGGCCTGACGATGGCGCACGATCCGCCAGGCCCGTGCCGGACCACCTCGAGCGCTGGCTCGCAGTGCGCGAGAGCATGCCATGGCAGGAGGCTTCGGAAGGCAGCCGGGACGACCCGGTGGCCCCGTCGCGCGATGGCGCGGCGGAGGACATACGCGCCTTCGACGGCGCCTTGGATCCCGCCCGCGCACGGGGCCTGCTCGGCGCCCTGGAACTGCTGCGGGCCGACGCGGCGCGCGGTGCCTCCCTTGACTTCGAGCTGCTCCAGCGCTGGCAGCAGCATGTCCTGGGAACACCGCAGCCGCCGCCGTTCCGCGACCTGCCGGCCTTCGCCAAGGGGGCCGGGAACGCTACGGCATCGGCCCGGACACCCGAGCCCGCCTCGACGCCTGCCTGGCCGAGAGCGCGCGCCGCGCCGAACCGCCCCTTCCCCTCACCGCCCGGGCCGCACGTGCCTATCTCGACGTGTGCTTCTTCCACCCGTTCGACGACGGCAACGCCCGATCCGCCTTCCTCGCTCTCGTCTTCGTCCTCGCCCGCGAGGGCATCGCGCTCGACGGAGTTAGCCTGCTGCGTCGCGTCACCTTCCAGGCCGACGAGCCGCAGGACGCGCTAACCCTCACGCGGTACGTCGACATCCACCTCACGGAGACCCGACGCAACACCACCTCCCTCGACTCCTAGCGGTTGGGCATGAAGGCGCTGACGAGACCATCTGAGTTGGGTGTGGCTCCTTTGGAGGGACGGTCCCACCAGCACATGCCGACGCGTCCGTGCTCCGGGGTAGTGCGGAACTCGGCCCGATCAGACACAGATCCAGCAGTACAGCCGTTCCCCGCGCCGCTGAGCCCCGCGGGCGAGTTCCGCCAACTCGTGCAGCAGGCCGCCGAGCACGTCGGTGTCACCAAACCCCTGCTCTTCGACCCAACGTCGCGCCGCCGCAGCCAATTCAGCGGCCTCCACCCTCGCAAGGACGCCTTGAAGCTCATCGCTGATGGTGAGCACCAGACGCTCGCCTCCGTCGCGTTCGGCGACGGCGTGCGAGGTCCGAGGCCGTGCCAGGAACTCGTCAAAGTCGACCCCGGTCAAGATCCCCTCGATCGCTCCGAGATCGGTCGTCGAGTCGAACCCCTTGGTGGCCACGACGTGGAACCCCGTCTCGGCCAGCCGAAGCCGCGGCCTGAGGAACTCGCGAAGGCCGTCGCGCCCGTAACGTCGCACGATCTCCGGGACGGACATTGGCAGCTTCGCCCCCACACCATCCGGCCCGCCGGGCAAGTCGATGGTCGTGGCGGCCGACTCGTCCGATACCGCGGAGAAGTAGTCATACATCACACCCACAGGCGAGATCATGCCAGGGAGTGACGCGGCACCCCAGCCTGGTAGCCGCCAAGACTGGCTCCGATGAAAAAGGTCCCTCCAAAGGAGCCGCACCCATCTGAGTTGCTCGGTCCCCGTCGTGCAGGTCGCAGAAAGCGACGGCGTACTGGAGCCGGTGACAACTGCCGTGCTTTCCGCGCTGGTGGTGACAAGTAGCGTGCTGACTTGGTGACAACTACCTTGCCTCGCCGTGCTGAAACCGCAGGTCAGTGGCCGCCGATGGTGACAACTACCGTGCTTCGGTACAGCCATCGACCGCTGAGCCGAAGCACGATAGTTGTCACCATCGGCAGGCTTGTTTTCGCTGGCGGGGCGCGGTGTGTTGTCGATCGCCTCGTCCAGCTGCTCGGCGTGGCCGTCGGGCAGGGGCTTGAGTGCTCGGTAGTAGGGGTGGTCGTCTACCTTCCTGTGCCAGTGGGAGACGTTGTGCCGCTGTCGGCCCCAGATGGCGCGAAGTTCGGGATCGTGGGCGACGTGCGGTGGGCAGGGAGCGAACTCGGAAGGCGCGCACGCGGTCAGGAGCTCGTCGGCGTCAGGTCCTGCAAGCCCACCACCCGCAGCAACTGCAAGCGCTCGTACGACTCTGTGCCCGGGCGGGCCGTGTGGATAACGAGCTGCTGGTTGTGGTCGGAGTTGACGAGGATCTCGCAGTCGAGTTCGAGGATGCCGATCGCAGGGTGCCGGAAGCGTTTCGTGGCGGCGCGGCGTACGGCGACCTCGTGTTCGTCCCAGAGGTAGGCGAACTCCTTGCTTGCGGCGCATAGTTCGGCGACGAGGGAGGCGGGTTCGGGGTCCGTGGGGCGGGCCGAGGCCACCGCTCGCAGGCCGGCGACCTGCTCGCGGGCGCGCTCCGGGCGGTCCTCGGGAGGGAACAGCTCCTGGGCCGCCGGGTCCAGGAAGAAGCGGCGGATCATGTTGCGTTCTCGGGGCGGGCGGGCGAGAGCGTCTCCGCTCAGCGCCCGCGACAGCGCGTTCTGGGCCAGGACCTCGCCGCAGTCGGTCACCACCATCGCCGGGGTGTCGTGCAGCCGGTCCAGCACCAGGAGCAGGCCCGGGCGCACGTGCGTGCTGGTCGCCTCCCGGCGCGGCGGCTCTTCACCGGTGAGGTGGAAGAGGTGGTCGCGTTCGTCCTCCGTCAGGCGCAGGGCGCGGGCCAACGCGGTGAGCATCTGGCGGGACGGGCGCGGGCCCCGGGACTGTTCCAGCCGCGTGTAGTAGTCCACGGACATGCCAGCCAGCTGGGCCACCTCCTCACGGCGCAGCCCCGGCGTACGGCGGCGGGCGCCGGCTGTGAGACCCACGTCGGAGGGGTCCAGGCGGGCACGAGCGCGGCGCAGGAAGTCGGCGAGTTCGGCTCGGTTCACTTCTCCAGGGTGCGGGACGCTGGCCGGCTTATCCAGGGACTCCCGATCCCCTGATGAAGAGGTCTCTCCCCGTCGTCCCCGCATCCGCCGAGGCTGGTCATCAACGACAGGCGACACAGTGCGTGAGGAGCACATCATGCTGACCTTGGTGACCGGTACGACGGGACAGGTTGGACGCCGCTTCGTGCCGAGGCTGCTGGTCCAGCGACAGCCGGGCGAGCAGGTGCGGGTCCTGGTGCGGGACGCGGCCCGTGGCGAGCGCTTCGCGGGGCTGGGCGCCCAGGTCGCCGTAGGAGATATGCGTGATGAGGAGACACTCGGCAAGGCGCTCGCCGGCGTGGACGCCGTCGTGAACGTCGCCGCCTCCTTCCGCGGGGTGCCGGACGAGGAGGCGTGGGCCGTCAACCGGGACGCCGCGGTGGCCCTGGGCCGCGCCGCGCAGGCCTCCGGCGTGGAGCGGTTCGTGCAGGTCAGCACGAACAATGTGTACGGCGTCGGACGGGGCCGCCCGCTGACCGAGGAGGACGAGAGTCGGCCGGGCGGCGCGATGTGGGGCGCCTACCCCGAGTCCAAGGCCGAGGCCGAGCGCGAACTGCTCGCGCTTAAAAGCCTGGACGTACGCATCGGGCGGCTCCCCTTCGTCTATGGCGAGGGCGACCCGCACCTCGCCAACTCCTTGCATTGGGCTGCTCGTTGGGCGCCGCACCAGCGCCTGCAGATGGCCCACCACGCGGACGTCGCCCAGGGCCTGATGCGTCTGCTGTACGCGCCGGGTATCGCCGGCCGGATCTACAACATCGCCGATGACGCTCCCGCCACGACGGTCGAGCTGTACCAGCTCAACGGCGTCGAGGTGCCCGCCGGGGTCCACGAGCTCACGGACCCCGACCCGTGGTTCGGGATCGTGTCCAACCAGCGGATCCGCCGGGAGCTCGGCTTCCGGCCGATCTACCCGAGCGTCTGGACGGCCCGGGACGCCGGAGCCCTGTGACGGTCACTGCGCCGGGTCAGTCCACCCCTGTGACCCGCGCTGGGCGATCAGCACGGCCAGGACGTCGGCGAGGAAGTCGTTGGAGACCACGCTGCAGCCGGACTTGCCGTAGACCTCGTGGGGCGCCCGGTAGGTGTACCGGACGCTCACGTCCATCTGCTGCACCGGCCGCTTACGGGACGGCGGCTTGATGCCCTTGCCCAACCGGTACGACAGGCTCACCAGTTGGATGAGCGAAGCGTAGTGAACCTGTGGCAGAGTGCTACGCGCACGCCCGGCGCCCAGGCGACGCCCGCACCCTCCTCGGTCGGGTCTTGCGGCCCGGTCGACCAGCGTCCGCAGGGACGTGCCACGCGGGCTGGCGGCTCCTGTCGTTCAGTACCAGGGCACGAAGGCGATTGGCTCCCAAGGCTGAGCAACGCTCAGGCTCGCTAAGCCAATCAGAGACGCTGAACGGCGGTGATCCGGCCCTTGGTCCGGCCGGAGGAAGGGCGCTTGGTGATGGTCTGCGGGGGAGTGTCAGTTGAACTTCGTCATCTGAGCGTCAGTGGCGCAGGCGCGGTGACCTGGTCGTTGGCGCTGACGGGTGATGCTCACCCGTTGCTGACCTGAGTGACGAAAGGCCATGTCATTCTCACGCCGACCGCCACGCTGCACTGACCCTGGGCATGGCAGAACGCCCCCTGCACGACTGTGGTCGTCGTGCAGGGGGCGTCGTCATGCGTACTCGCGTCGCGGGCCGAGGCTTATGCCGATGAGCCCGCCGCCCGTCTCATCCGGCTGCGGGTTCGGCGCACCGTCCTTCCGGCAGACGAGTGCGTCCGGGTCCCAGCTCGGCCGACGAGGGTGCTGACGGCCACGCCTCACTTGCCGGCCTCGTAGGCCAGCTGGTTGGTGCCAGGACCAGGTCTCCTCTGCACCGGTTGGGAAAGGCCTCTTCCTCGTCGTAGTGCTCGCCGTGTTGGAGAGAGTGGAAGAGCATCCCCGTGAAGCGGTTGAAGAGGTTGCGCTGCGCGGCAATGTGGCGGTCACCTGCCTCTTTGCGGCGGTCATAGTGGGCTCTGGCGCCCGGGGAGGCAGCCAGGGATGCGAAGGCCCAGACGTGGCCGACGGCAGCCAGCCGCTGGGTTCTTGACCCGCTGGGGGTCTTTCCCAGACCAGGGCAGACGTACGGCGGGACCATCCCCGCGCGCGGGCTCGCCCGCCATCGCCCGGATGGGAAACGCGCCCATGCCACATGGCCTCCTACCGGCGGTAGGTGCGATCACCGCCCACGCGGTGTCAGAGAGCTTCCCCATCCCTCACGGCCTGACCAACGATCCGTTGACCGGAAAGATGCCTAGACGCCGCCGTCCGGGGCGGACGCCCGGGCCGTGCGGCGGAAAGCGGCCCGGTAGGCGCTCGGGCGATGGCCGGTGTGGCGGGCGAAGAGGGCGGCGAAGGTGCCGGGGTCCTGGTAGCCGACGGCCGTGGCGACGGCGGCGACGGTGCGGTCGGTGGTCTCCAGAAGATGGCGGGCGCGACGGACTCGGGATGCCTGGAGGTGGGCCAGCGGGCTGCGTCCGGTCTCTTCGGCGAAACGGCGCAGCAGCGTGCGGGTGCTGACCCGGAAGGCGTCCGCGAGCGCGGCGAGGTCGTACCGCTCGGCGAGGTTCTGCTCGAGCCGCCGCATGACCCGCTGGGAGAACTCCCGGCCGGGCTGCGGGAGGAGCAGCGGGTCGACGTACGGGGTCTGCGAGGTCCGCGCGTCGTCGACCAGCGCCACCCGGGCCGTGGTCCGGGCCACCCGGGCGCCGTTGTGTCGGCGGATCAGGTCCAGCGCGAAGTCGTACATGGCGCTGAAAGCGGCCGTGGTCGTCACACCTGTGTCGGTGACGACCAGGTGCTCGGGCTGGACGTCGGCGTCCGGGCAGCGCCTGGCCAGCTCGCCGGCGTGCAGCCAGGAGGTGGTGGCCCGGCGCCGCTCGAGCAGCCCGGCCTCGGCGAGCAGGAACGCGCCGACGCAGAGGGAGACGACTGCGGTGCCTGCGGCGGCCTGCGTGCGGATCGCCGCGATCTCGGGGGCGAGCCGGGCGAGGCGCGCGTCGAGGTCAGTGTTCGGGCGCAGTTCGAAGCCGGGGACCACGAGGACGTCGACCTCGCGCAAGGGACGCACGTCCAGGCTCGCGCCGCCCGAGGCGATCACCCGGCGGCGGGGCGAGACGACCGACACCCGGTAGCGGGGCGCGTCCGGCCCGGCGACATGCCCCGCCATCGTCAACAGGTCCGGAACGCCGAACACTTCGGACGCGAAACAGTCCGGGTACGCCAGGATTCCGACCCGCAGCGCCCCCGGTCCAGTGCCCGGACCCGCACCGTCCTCCGCCTGCCGTGCCGCCTCCGCCATCGTTCCCGCACCCCCTGGTGTCCCCGACCCCGGATCGCCGACCACGTACCGCTCGACGCCCTCGCGTGTGGCGAGATTACCCCTGGCCTTGGCGATCTGGCCCCTCACCCGGCGGCCGGCCCCGGGACCAGGCTGACCCCATGAACGACAACGATCCGATCAACGACTTCACCCGCCGTCGCGTGGCCGTGGAGGGGGTGGAGAAGACGGTGTACGTGGCCGGAGCCGGGCCCGCGGTCGTGGTGCTGCCCGAGATGCCGGGCATCAGCCCCGACGTCCTACGGCTCGCGCGCTGGGTGCGGGACGCGGGCTTCACCGCCCATGTGCCCTCCCTGTTCGGAACGGACGGCGCCTTCCCCACGGTCGACGGCGGCCGGGAGGTCGTCCGCCGCGCCTGCGTCAGCGCGGAGTTCCGCGCCTTCGCCGGGGGCGGCACCAGCCCGGTGACGGTCTGGCTGCGCGGCCTGGCGCGCCAGGCCCACACCGCGTGCGGCGGCCCCGGGGTGGGCGCGATCGGCCTGTGCTTCACCGGCAACTTCGCCCTCACCATGGCCCTGGAGCCGGCGGTGATCGCCCCGGTGGTCAACCACCCGTCGCTGCCGCTCGACGACCCAGGCGGACTCGAACTCGACGCCGCGGACGCCCGCGCGGTACGCGACCGACTCAACCGCGACGGACTCACCGTCCTCGCCTACCGCTTCGAGGGCGACCGCTGGTGCACGGGGCAGCGCTTCGCCGCCTACCGCGCACTGCTCGGCGACGCCTTCGACGGGCGCGTCCTCCCAGACAGCGCCGCCAACCCGGCCCCACCGCCCTTCTTCGCCGACCTGGTCGGCACCCCGCACAGCGTGGTCACCGCCCATCTCGTCGACGAGGCCGGCCACCCCACGGTCCGGGCCCGCGACGAGATCCTCGCCTTCCTCACCGACCGCCTGCACCCGCACACGAACCGACCGCTGCCCGCCACCTGAGGACCCTGGTCCACCGGACGGGGGTGCCTTTCCCATCAAGACGTGGCCCGCCGATCCGGCCAGGCGCACGCCGCAGGAGTGGGACGCTGTCCGGGAGGCCGTGCCTGGAGGCCGGTTCCTGCCGTCCAGC